>CAJULX010000019.1 GCA_910587245.1 Candidatus Gastranaerophilales bacterium | reverse complement strand
TGTTTTCCCATTGTAAAAACGCTTCTGCCGTATGAATGAATTATATCTTTATTTTCACATATTAATTTAATCGTTTTTTTGGCATCTTCAACCGTTTCTGTTGGAAAACCAAAGAATATAAATGCAAAATTCCAAACTCCTGAATCACTTGAATTTTTCAATATTTCAAGTCTTTTATCTATATCTATTCCTTTATTTATAAGCTTCATTACAGAATCAGAACCTGATTCAAGACCCCATAAGACCATTCTGAGACCGCTTTTGAATGCTTTTTGAAGCAAATCTTTTGCAAATGTGTTTTCAAGCCTTGCATCGAAAAAATAATTTATATCAATATTTTTCTCTTCAATTTTCTCCGTAAGTTCCGATAAATAAGAAGGGCCTACCGATTCGTCAATGAATTCAAAATATTTTACGCCGTATTTTTCTTTTAATTTAATAAATTCATCCGTTAACTTATCAACATTTTTTACATTAAAATTCTGTCCGAAATCTTGATCGCAGAAGCTGCATTTACCCCAGTAACATCCGCGTGATGATTGAAAAGGAAGGATGACTTCAGGCGCAAAATACTTTTTAAAATCGTATCCGTCCAACGATACAATTGCCATCTCATCAAGCTTCATCGGTTTTTTTGTTTCATTGACTACGGTTTTTCCGTCTTTTTGATAAATTAAATTTGAAACTTCTTCAATTTTAATTTCGCCGTTTATATATCTTGCAAGCTCTACAACAGGCCTTTCCCCTTCTTCTACAAGAACCGTATCACAGAAAAGGTCAAAAAATTCAGGATTTTTCACAATTGCTTCTTTTACCCTGCCGAAGAAATTTCCGCCGATATTGATATGCGCATTTAATTTATTTTTCAAAATATTTGCTAAAGTAAGCCCCGGAATAACCTGGGATGATGAATTAATGGAAATACCGATATAATCAGGGTTTTTGGATTTTATATCATCAAGAACGGTTTTATAATATTCAATAAAAATATTCGTATCTTCATCAAAAACGAAGTATTTTATATTTTCAAAATTTAATTTAAAGAATGGATTTGAATAATTATCAAGACTTATTTTAGAGGGAAAATACGGCAGCGATGCCATCTCAAGCACTGTATCCATAATATTTACGGATTTTATTAAAATTTCGGGGTTATAAAAATTTTCTCCCTTAATAATATCAAGTGCTTCTTTTGCCATATCGGGAAAATTTGCAAGCGCAGACTGCTTTTGGGTAATGTATTCCTTTACTTTTGTATATTTTACGATTTTATTTTGAATTTTAAGCGGGTATTCGCTAAAATCTTTGCCCTCTTTAATATATTGTGCAATCTCGCTTAATAAATTTTGATTATTATCAACAGCTTTTAAAATTGAATTTTTAACAAAATCAGGATTTAGAATTTTATTATAAAAATCAATATTTAAATCCATAACCTCAGAATCATATCCGTTTGCCTTTAACTGCCCGAGCAAAGACGGCAGGGCAAAATGAGGAGCTATGGGTGTCCACTGAGGAGGAAATAAAAGTAAGGTTTTCATAATTCCATAATATGCTAATTTTTCGCCCTTTTAACCATTTAAAAGAATGATTATTAAGAAATCTTAATATTTCTCATCATGCACGCAATTATATATATTATATATACTTTATATAAATATAAGACTAATTTTTGGAGCACAAAATGGTAAATTCAATTCAAGGCGGCAATTATAACGATTGGATAACATCCCTTAATTCAAGAGGGATTAAGACAACAAGCCTCGGAAACGGTGAAGCAAATTTTGCCGATTATACCGGTGCTTTGAGTGAATCTTTAAAACAAGAAATTATGGCAAGCTTTGATTGTGATGCCGATTATGATTTGCAGGCAAAACTTGCGGGAATATTTGGCAGCAAAAGTGTTATGCAATCAGGCGATATTGTAGGCGCTGCAAAAGCTGCAGGCATACAGGTAAATGTAGAATATGTTAAAACATCATATATTGTGGATAATAAAGCTGACGGGCATTATGACAAAGATGTTACAAACGGTTCAATTGCAGTATATACCTTTAAAGATGCTAACGGCGGCGAAATAAAAATAGCAGATGCAAACGGTAACGGCGCGCTTGAAACCGAAGAATTATTTATGAATGAATTATTATCAGGCGTTGTATCCGATATATCAGCAAGCGGCGGAGCGGCAGCAGGCGGTGCTCAAGGTATACAGAATAATATGCAGAATAAAATAGAAGAACTTTTAGCACAGCTGCAGACCCAAATTGAAGAACAGCAAAAAATGATTGAAGAACAGGCACAAGCACTTCAAGAGCAGCTGGAAAATACTATAAATAAAACTGTTGATAACAAAGCAACCGAAACCGGAATAAAAGATAAAAATAATACTGATGAAACCGAAAAACAGGCAGAAAAATATCTAAGAAATAATTATCCCGAATTATCCGAAACACAGATAGAAAAATATCTGGATAATATTATGGATAAAATATCTGACACCGGAATAAGCATTGAAAAAGCGACAAAAGCCGTTATAGGCGAACTTGAGAAAGCAGCATAGAATTATTTCTTTTCTTTCCTGAGTCTTTCTATAAAGCGCTGGAGCCTTTCCATTGCAATTTTCAGGCTGTCTATTGAATAAGCGTAAGAAATTCTTAAATATCCTTCGCCGGAATCTCCGAAGGCGTTGCCGGGAATTGCAGCTACGCGTTCTTCTTCAAGAAATCTTGTTGCAAATTCTTCGCTTGTCATCCCGAATTCTTTAATACACGGGAAAACATAAAATGCACCGTAAGGCTCAAAACATTCAAGACCCATTTTTTTAAAAGAATCCATTAAAAAGCGGCGGCGGTGATTATAAGCTCTAACCATCATCTCCACATCTTTATCCCCGTTTCGAAGGGCGGAAACTGCCGCATACTGGCTTGTTGTAGGAGCGCACATTATTGCAAACTGGTGGATTTTTACCATCTGTTTGATTAATTCTTTAGGAGCACAAGCATATCCTAATCTCCAGCCTGTCATAGCGTAGGCTTTTGAGAAGCCGTCTATTAAAAGGGTTCTTTCCCTCATCCCGTCAAGGCTTACAATTGACACATGCTTTTCTTTATAAGTTAAGGCTGAATAAATTTCATCGGAAAGCACATATAAATCATTGTCTATAATAATTTTTGCGATTTTTTCAAGGTCGCCTTTTTCCATAATAGCCCCTGTAGGATTATTGGGGTAGGGCAAAATAAGCGCCTTGGTTTTCGGGGTTATTGCATTTTGCAATTCTTCAGGTTTTAACCTGAATTCATTTTCCCCTTTAAGATTTATAATTACAGGCTTTGCACCCGCCAAAACAGCACAGGGCTCATATGAAACATAAGAAGGTGTCGGGATTATAACTTCATCTCCTGGGTTCACCATTGCTCTTAAGCCTATATCAATGGCTTCTGAACCGCCGACAGTTACGATAATTTCAGACATCGGATCATATTCAACGCCCTGAACCTTTTGCACCTTTTTTGCAATTTCTTCTCTAAGCTCCTTCAAACCTGCATTTGAGGTATAAAAAGTTCTTCCTTTTTCAAGGGCATATATTCCCTCATCCCTTATATGCCAGGGCGTATCAAAATCAGGCTCCCCGACACCCAGCGATATAGCATCTTTCATCTCGGATACTATATCAAAAAATTTCCTGATACCTGAAGGTTTAATGTCTAAAACTTTTTGTGATAAGGGTTTTGTCATGGAGTAATAATCTCTCTTTCATCCACGCGTTTTTTATCTAAAATTGTTCCGTGGTCTTTATATCTTTTTAAAATAAAGTGCGTTGCGGTGCTCAAAACAGTGTCCAGAGTAGAGAGTTTGTCTGTTACAAACATTGAAATCTCTTTCAGGGACTTTTCTTCCAGCGTAACAAGCAGGTCATATCCGCCTGAGATAAGGTATACGGACCTAACCTCGGGGTAATTATAAATTCTTTCCGCAATTTTATCAAAACCCTGTCCGCGCTGAGGGGTCACACGCACCTCTATAAGCGCGTTTACCTTTTCCTGCGATGTTTTTTCCCAGTCTATAAGCGTATGATACCCGCAAATGACTCCTTCTTTTTCTAACGCGACCAATTCCGTTACTACCTTATCCTCTGATACACCGAGGATTACGGCTAATTCATCAAGCGGAATGCGGCTGTTTTTCTCAATTACGGCAAGAAGTTCTTCTCTCATTATATCGTCCTTATTGAATTTTACTTGTTAAAACAGGCTAAAATGCAATTGTTTCAAGCCATCTAACAAGCCTTATATTACCACATAAGAAATTTGTTGTAAAATTGTTTTATAATTTTTTAACGTGCGGTATGATTGAGTTATGGACAATTGTAAAAGTTTTTTACCAAAAATTAACAAAAATTCAAGAATTTTGATTCTAGGCTCAATGCCCGGGGTAAAATCGCTTGAAATGCAGCAATATTATGCTCATCCGCAGAACAGATTCTGGAAATTAACCGGGTTATTATGCAAATGCCCTGATATGGCTGAATTTGAGTATGATAAAAGAATAGAAATCCTTTTAGATAACGGTTTTGCGCTATGGGACGTAATAAAAACGTGCAAACGCAGCGGCAGCCTTGATTCTAACATATATGACGAAATTCCGAATGATATTTCAGGACTTTTAAAAAAATATAAAAACGTCAAAACCCTGCTTCTGAACGGAAATAAGGCATATTCAGCATTCAAAAAACATTTTCCTGATTTAATCAAAGAATATAAATGCCTTAAAATGCCCTCCACAAGCCCTGCCAACGCCCGCTACAGGCTGGAAAACCTGTATGAGGAGTGGGAAAGCGGCATTTAACTATTTTATCTTCTTCAATGAAGATATGAAGTTATTGTGCTCAACATCACCATCTACGGAGGTTAAGAATATTTGAACATCTTTTTCATCCGCATCAATAGGAGGCAGGTTTTTCAATTCCGCAGCATAGTAATGCATATCGTTTCTGCTGCTTAAAGGCATTTTATTTGCAAGGCTTGAAAGGGAGAATTTCCTCAAAAATCCTGCGGCACCTTTATTTTTATTGCTGAATTTAGTATAAATTCTTAAAATTGCATCACCTGTCTCAAGGTGATAACATCCTACAATATAGCTGCTTAAGCTTGGTGAAGATGACCTTATTTTCAACAATTTTACAAAGTTATTATCTATATAAAGCTCGCCTGATATTTTATCAAAATTTCCTTCGGGAATATTTACAATATCCGAAAATATTGAGGGACTGATTGTTACAAGCGGGTTTCTGAATAATGAAGCAAATTTCATTAAATATTCAACAAGCCCTATTTTTTGAATCTGCCCGTTATTTATTGCAAATTTTATCTGACCGTTAAGCTTCATTGAATCATCCGTATTAATTTCAATAAGCCCGCTTGCTTTGCCTGAAATTTCTCTGGGCAGATTTAAAAGCGTGGTTGTCATTATATCGGAATTTACATCTTTAACCCCTAAGCGCAGATAGTATTTATGCTTATTTAAATCGCACAATACCTTTATGGTTGAAATTCCTTCCGCTATGTCAAATTTATTTGAATGCAAATCAAGTTTATTATCTTTAAGAGTCAGATTTGCAATAAGATTCCCGAAATTAATATCTTTATAAGAGCCTTCTTTGAGTTTAAATACGCATTTTTCAATAATGATATTATTTGTATCAAATGTTACAACATTATCATCGTGGTCTGCGGTGCCTTCATCGGTTGCGTTATTTACCGCAATATCGGTCTGCGGAGTTTGATTAAATGAATTCATTAATTTTTCAAGATTCATTTTATCAAGTTCAAAATCCAAATTTCTGATTACGATAGGATATTTAATCGAGCTTTTAATATCTCCCGCAAAATTAAACTCGGAACGCTTAAAACGCCCGTTTGATTTTATATGGATTGTATCGCTGTCTGTGTATAAATCCGCTTTTTTGATAAAAATTCTCTGGGATGGAATTCTTATATCGTTTGACGTTAATTTTCCTTTTATAACAGGGGTTTCATCTTCATTTACAATATAGAGTTTTCCTGCAAATTTTCCGCCTTTAAATAATTTCTGTCCTGCAAAAATATTCAAAAATTCACTCGGGAGCGGATTCGGGATTTCAAACCCGAAAGCTTTCATATCGGGTATTTCTTTTGTAATATCGAATCTTCCCCTCAAAGTAACAACAGGCTTTACTTTTGAACCCTTTTTAAGCTCCTCGGCGATATAATAATTTACCTCTCTTAAATCAAGATATTTTCCTTCAATGTGCATATCGGCTTTAACCGCTCTGTCATAGGTTGCAGGGGTTAAAGATACGCCATCTACAAGAATATCATCCCCTTTTGCAAGCTTTGACATCAACACGATATCGATTTTGTCGTAAATTGATTTTACAATAATTCTTGTAAATGCTTTTGCACCTGTTTTGTTTTCGGTTTTTATGATTTCAAGCGGAATGCCCGCAACGGCTGAAAGATAATCTTTTGCAAATTCGTTGCTTGCGGCCGTATCAATGTTGATTTCCGTTTCACAGGATTTCATATAGTCTTTAACCGTACCGTAAAGCTTCAGTTTATTTGCGGTGTTTTTTCCGTAATATCCGCCAAAATCTTTTAATTCAACGGTTTTAGGGGTGATTTGAATAATCCCGTTACTAATTTTTAACGGCATATTATTTAAAGGTATAATCCTCATATATCCGCTGTTTAGAACGATTTTACCCTGCATACCGTCTTTTGTAAGATTGATATTAAAATCAAAATCCCCGTTTAATTTATCAAAAAACGAAAGAATTTCACTGCCGTTTGGAATAACCAAATCTGTTTCAATTAAACCCGTCACATCTTCAACTTTAAATTTTTCGGATGAAACATTTGCACTCAAGCCTTTTTCGTTAGAACCTTCCGCATTTATATGCACATCGGAATTATTTATTTTAAATATGCAATCATTAATATAAAGATGTTTATTTGCAATTAAAACTTTATTTTCATCAGCTATTTTAAAACTTAAGGTTTTATTTTTATTTTTAATTTCAGTGCCTATATTAAAATGCACATACCGTTCTTTTTTATTGGTATTATCTATGTTTATATCATCTACCGTAACTTTAATATTGCAATCCGGCTTTGGTGAATATAAAATCATGCTGTTTTTTAAATTAAGTATTGAATCGTATAAATCAAGCTTCCAATCATTTTCGGCAGCAGCAGCATTTTCATCCGCAGGGAAAGCCTCAATGAGCTTATCCGCATCGGCATAGATATAATCAGCGCTTAAAGTATTAACAACGAGTTTTTTTCTTAATAAACCGTTTAATTTAACACCTGCTTGAAGATTATCTATTTCAAGAAGATTTAATCCGTTATTTGTAATTTGTATTTTTTGAGCTTTAAAAATAACATCTGAATTTATGCGGGTTTTTAAATCGGGATTTTCTATAGAAATTTGAACCGGCATATTTTTGTTTATCATTTTGCAGATGCCGTTCATTATTTTGTTATTGGAAATTACTGCAGGTATAATTATAAAATATGTTAAAAGCAAAGCCGTTAGTATAATTGCACCTGCCGATAACAAAATTATTAAAGCTTTATTCTTTTCCATCTCAAATCTTCCTTTTGCACAATAACAATAATAGCACAAGTGATTTTATGATATTATAATCTTATGAAGAAGATTTTTTTAGTTTTTATATTTATTTTATTTTTACAATGCGGTGCATTTGCAATTACCGAAGATATAACCGTTAAAACATTTACAAACGAAAAAGGTCTCTGGGGTTTAAAGGATTCTAACGGTAATACGGTTGTTGAACCGCAGTATAAAAAATTAATAGCCCTCGGCAGCTCATCTTATATAGTGCAAAAAAGAGGTAAATTCGGGCTTATAGATAAAAACAACAATATTCTTGTTCCCGCAAAATACAGCCACGCTTCAAGAATATTCGGCAAATATTTAAGAATAGGAAACGGTTCAAAATACGCCCTTTATAATGAAAAGGGGGAAGAACTGCTTAAGATGGAATATTCCACTATAGATATTTTATTCGGCGGAATGTTTTTAACCTGCAAAAATTATAAATACGGGTTGATTGACAGTAACGGCAAAGTTATACTTGATAACCTGTTTGATGATATTTATATGCCGCAGTCAAATATTATGCGTATAAAATATCTGGGGCAATGGTATGAAATAGAACAGGTTAAAGCTGATACTTTTAAATTGCCTGATGATATGAAAAATATTAAAACAAATAAAAATTATGTTGTAACCAAACTGGCTGAAAACCCCACAATAGCTGTAGGATATTCTGCCGTAACATTTACGGATTATCTTTTAAAGATTTTTTCATCAATCTCTCCAGCCCATGAGCAGACAATTGATAATCTTATGCTGCTGCAAGGGGCAGATGCTGTTTCAATTTATTTAAAATTAAGCTGGATACCAAAATATCCTTTTGTATTTGCAAAAAATTATTATAATACTTTAAAAAACCCGAATAACGGGCCTTTATCCGAAGTCAAAGCTAACCTTATGAACAAGGCGGAAGAAGAGTAAAATTTAAGGATTGTGTTTGTGGTATTATTTTTAGGCAAATATATGGAGTTTATGCAATAAAGTGGGAAATAAAATTAATGTTTGTGTGGCGTGTGATGATAATTACAGCAAATATGCGGGTGTTACAATAGCATCAATATTATCAAACGCTTCAAAACGCGATGATATAAAGGTTTTCATTCTTGACGGCGGCATAGAAGAAGACAATAAAGCTAAAATTCTTTCTCTAAAAGATATTAAGGATTGTGAAATAAATTTTATAAAAGTTAATGAAAGTCTTTTTGAAGATTATAAAAAGGTTAAAACCCACGGTTATATTACTTTAAGCACATATTACAGATTAAAACTGCCGTCTCTTCTGCCTGATATATCAAGAGTTATCTATTTTGACTGCGATTTTATTGTAAATGCAAGCCTGAAACCGTTATTTAACAAGAATTTAGAAAATTATCCGATTGCAGGCGTAAAAGATATCAGCAGAAGAATGCTGAAAAAAAACCCGGGGTATGTAAATGCCGGAATGCTTGTTATGGATTTAGACAATATGCGTTCTATGGAGGCTGAAAAAATACTCCTTGATTGGACTCTGGCCAATATGGAAAACATTAAAACGGGAGACCAGCAGATTATAAATGATGCCTTAAAAGGACGGATAATGCTTGTTGAAGATGAATGGAACGTTCAATCAAGCAATTTTACAAACCGCTCAAGCTATACAACAAACCCGAAAGGCATACATTTTGTCTCAAAACGTAAACCTTGGCATTTCGGGTCTTTCAGCTGCCATAGAAATTTATACTTTAAATATCTGCAAATGACCCCATGGCGCCTTAGTGATAAAGATTTTAAACATTGGACATTTGATAATCAGATTGCTTCTTTATTTAAATATGTTAAATACAGACCGCTTTTTATGCTAAGGCCGAGATTTTATGAAGCCTTATTTAAAAGTTATGCAGCACCTGCATTTAAAGCATTATTCAGCCCGAAAATTCCTGTTATAAAAGATGATACGTTTATTGTCTGGGAACCATGTTCAAAATCCCATTCGGAGGTTGTACCGGGGTTTGCTAAATATCTGCTTGATTCAGGATACCATGTAAGTGTCATTGCTGCGCCTGAAAGACTTAAAGAAGGCTTATTTTCGAGATTTAAGGATAAAAATTTAACAATCAATAAATTATCAAGAGCTCAGGTTAAAAAATATTTTGCTTCAAATGAACTTAAAGATGTTGAAGGGGTTTTGGTTACAACAGCAGGTAAACTGTGTGACAGTATTCATTATGAGGATATTTACAAACATTTCAGGGCTCCAAAAAATAAGTTATTCTTTGTAGAGCATGAAACCTGCCATTCAGCCGATAACGGCACATGGAACCCGAATTTAATCACACTGCGCAAAGTGAATTATAAAGGAATAAATTCGGTTGTTGTAAACCCGCACTATTTCGGGGATATAAAAATTACTCCAAAAAATAAAATAACAAATTTTATTACAATAGGAGCAATTCAAAATAAAAAGAAAAATAACAGTCTTATTTTAAAATCGGTGGAAGACTTATACAATAAAGGATACAGAGATTTTAAAATAACCGTGGTAGGCAAAGGACACCTTAAAGATTTGCCTGAAAAATTAAGACCTTTTATAGATATAAAGGGGCGTCTGCCTTTTAATAAAATGTATGATGAGCTTGAAAAAGCCGATTTTATGCTTACTGCGTATAATGAAAACGACCCTATGCACATCAGATACAATACATCAGGCACAAGCGGAAATTTCCAGCTTGTATACGGTTTTTTAAAACCTGTTGTTATAATTGAAAGTTTTGCCGAAATAAACGGTTTTAATAACGAAAATTCAATTCTGTATAAAAATGATAATGAATATACTTCAGCTCTTGAAAAAGGAATTAAAATGAGTATTGAAGAATATGCAAAGATGCAAGCCTCATTAAAAGAATACAAAGATGAACTTTATGAAAGCTCTCTAAAGAATTTGAAAGGACTTATAAATGGCTAAAATACCCGTAGTTTTCACATTTGATAAAAGAATAATTTTAGGGGCTGCGGTTACCGTAAAAAGCCTGATAGACAGTGCAAAGCCTGAAACGGAATATGATATATACGTTTATCATCCCGATATTGATGATAAAACGGTTAATGAATTTAAAAAAATGCTTGAAGGCACAAAACATTCTATAACATTTGAATATATTTCAAAAACCAAATTTCAAGATGCACCGATAAATAAAGGCGGAAGCTGGACTGAAATTGTATATTACAGACTGCTGATACCTGAACTTTTGCCGCAATATGATAAAGTAATATATGCCGATACCGATGTTTTATTTAAGGATGATTTGGAAGAAGTTTTCAATATTGATATTTCGGAATACGAATGTGCGGCGGTTGCAATGGAGCCCAACAATGAAAATATGATATGCCATAAATATTTCCCCGAAAACAAAAACGAATTTACTTATATTTCAAGCTTTATAATGTTTAATTCCAAAAAAATGAGAGAAGAAAACTTTGTTAAAAGAGTTTTTGAAACCATTAAAAACTTTAATACAAGGCTTAAATTCTTTGATTTGGATACATTAAACATAACCTGCAATAAATTTTATAACCTGCCTTTCAGGTACGGTGTTTTCCAAAGTATGTATTACCATAATGATTGGTCAAATTCTAACGAGTATAAATTTGTAAAAAATGTATACTCTGATGATATTCTTAAAGAAGAAGTAAAAAATACGGTAATGCTGCATTATGCAGGAGACCCCGGGAAGCCATGGAGATTTAAAAATCCGCCCGAGGATTTTAAAGAATGCTTGAATACAATTCCAAAAAGCTTGAGAAAATTAACCTTCCGAGATATAAGAAAAAGATTTTTCAGCAAGGTGTAGATGAATAAATTCACAAACAATATTTTCAAAATTTTAATCGAGCTTTTTGTTTTTGATAAGAAAAAAAGGTCAAAAATAAAAGCAAGATGGGCAAAAAAACATTTGTCCGAATATTTGGAGGTTCCAAAAGCGGTTTCTGTTGAAAATTCCGAAGAAATAATCTGGCAGTACTGGCATCAGGGACAAGAAAATGCGCCCGAATTAATACAACATTGTTTTGAAAGCGTTAAAAAATTTGAGAGTGATAAAAAAATTGTTATATTGTCTTTTGATACGGTAAAAGATTATGTTGATGTTCCCAAAAAATACTATGATTTGGTTAATTCCAAAAAAATTCCCATTGCAATTTTCAGCGATATAGTAAGGCTTTATTTGCTTGAAAAATTCGGCGGACTTTGGATTGATTCAACAATACTTTTAACTGATAAAGTTCCGCAAGAAATCTGGAATTCAAGTTTTTGTGTTTTTCAAAAAGACCAAAAAACCGACCCGCAGGAAAACAGAATGTCATGTTACTTTATCCGCGCAAAAAAAGGCAGCCAAAATCTAAGGGCAATTAAAAAAACGATTGAAAATTACTGGGTGAAAAACGATTTTTTGATAAACTATTTTATGTTTGAACATATTTCCACAATGCTTTCACAAAAGCCCGAATTAAAACAAGAATGGGAAAATATGCCGTATCTTGACGGGGAAATCTGCGGAAAACTCCAGACCATGATGGATAAGGATTTTAATCAAACAGAGTTTAATAATTTGAAAGCTAAAATTTTTATGCACAAACTTACATATAAAAAAGGGGTGTCAAAAGAGTTTTCGGACATTATTTCAATATGAATACCAATTGCCTAAAAAGCAAATTAAACGCTCTTTTCGCCGTCTTCTGTATATAAATCGTCTGTAACTTTTAAAACCGAATTTTAAATGCTCCGCCGGTGTAAGACACCTTGCATTTTTTCTGACGTCTTTTTGTATAAGATTATAATCATATTTAGTATATTTTTTTATTAAATGTTTTATGAAAACAGGGTAAAAAGCTTCAGCACTTCTATATAACGTTATTTCTCTTTTTAAAAACGGCAATTTATCCTGCTTTATTAAATCTCTATACGCCGCAGTGTGCGCTGACGGAACTTTTTTACAAAGCCTGCTGTATGAGTCATATTTAAATCCGTTCTCTACAAGCAAATGAGACATGCCCATTTCATATTTTATAATTATTTCTTCTTTTGTTTCTTCTTTTTTTACGGAAACAATAAAGTCATTAAATATTTTTGAATTAAAAACAACTGGTTTAAACACCGCAAAATATGATTGCAAATGATCAAATCTACAGCATTCAACGGTTCTGTCTTCTTTTTTTATTCCGGCATCAGAACAAGTCGGACCCCAAAAATCAAGCGGCTTTTTTGACATAACGGAAAACATATCTTCAAAAGGAAATAAAGGCGCATAACAGCTGTCATTTGCAAAAATTAATTCTTCGCAGGTATTCAAAAGCCCGTTTTCTTTTGCATATATAAACCCGCGTTTATATGAGCCGAAATCGTATTCCCCGTGTTTTCCAACAATTGAATGTTCAACGATATTTTCTATCTTTTTTAATTCATCAGATAAAATATCAGAATCTGAAACAAATATGATTTTGCCTGCGCACTTTTTCAGCTCTGATAAATAATATACAACATAATCCTGTATTAAATTACTTTTATCATAATGAGCAAATACCGCCACTCTGTTCATATTAAATCCTTTGTTGTTTACTTCTTGCAGCATCTTTATAATCCATTTTTAAATAATCTTTAAACCGTTTATATAAATCGTCACCGTATTCATCCAACAAACCTTGCTTTTTGTAATATTCAAAAATAAGCGGAATTAAACTTATATATTTAAAAGGTTTATTATCTGTATATATTATGGAATTTGCCCTTTGAAAGTAGTTATAAAAGGGTTTGTCTATATAATATCCTGTTGTAATCCAGGGAGAATACATCATCCAAAAAACATTATCTTCATAATTATAACCTTTTGGGAAAATACATTTTTTATCTTTTATGATTGATGAGCGAAAAAGCTTTGACCAAACCGTAACAGGGGTTTTCCTGATTTTTTTGTAATCCATCTTTTGATAACCTTTAAAAGGTAATTTTTGAATTTCAATTTTACCGTTTTCGTATACTTTTTGCGAACCAAAACATACAAAATCAGTTTTATACTTTTCTATGGATTTATACGCTTCTTCAAAGGTATCCTCTTTAATCCAGTCATCACTATCAACAAATGCCGTGTATGGTGCGGAAATACACTCTAAACCTTTATTTCTTGCGTCTGAAAGTCCTCCGTTTTCTTTATTAATAATAGTAATTTGAGAAGCATATTTATTTAATATCTTTATAGACCCGTCTGTTGAACCGTCATTAACACATATTATTTCTATATCTTTAAGAGTTTGATTTATTATACTCTCTAAGCAGCGCTCCAGATAGCTTTCCACGTTATAAACAGGTACAATAACAGAAATTACAGGCATTTAAACACCTTTTTTATCTTATAAATACCGTGCAATAACATTGCCTTAAAAAATGAAACCTGATTATGCGGATTAATATTCTCTTTATATTTTTCAGCATTCTTTAAAAAATATTCAGGAAAAATATTTGTTATTTCCAAATTTGCAAAAATATCCCCGCGCTCTAAAATATCTTCATTGTTTTGGATTTTTTGAAACAGCAGCTTATCGGTATTTTTATCAGTTGTATTCACCTGCTGTTCTACTATCGAATCCATTTTATATTTGATATTTTCTACATTTCCTATATAGCTGAAATGCCATCCGCCATTTTTTATCTTTTTTCCTTTAACAAATCTTAAATAAGTCGGCAGCCCGCATTTTGAATGCAGACAATATTTTTTATTTTTTTCTTCAATATTTTTTTTAGGGTTAATTAATTCATTGTATCTGCAAATTTTCGGAGTTTTACAAAACGGGATGGTTATATATAAAGAATTATAGCTGAACCCGAACCTCAACTGGGTTAATGAACAAATCCCCTTTTTATACCTTTTAATTGCTTTTGGATTCGGTATTTCATCACAATCTGAAATAATTATAATGTCATTTGGAGAGCAATTTTTTAAACCCCGCATAATTGCATCTCTTTGATAATTTTCATAAAGCCATTTATTACCGTCAGAACTTGCTATGGAATTTTCTAAAGGAGGAAAATCATCAACTTTTATATAAATAATTTTATCCAGAAATTTATTAAATCTTTCTTTATTTTGTTCAAAAATATACTCTTTATTGTTTCCTGTATGAGTTTTATCAGCTTCCGTTATAACAAAATAATCAACAGCATCGTATAAAACATTTAATCTGATTTCAAGAATGTCTAATTCGTTAAAAAACGGAAAGCAATCGTATATCATAATCCTCATTTATATTTATTAAAAGTAAAAAGTAATATATTTAATTACTTGAAATAATAACATAATTTGACCGGTTTGTTAATATATATGACGAATAAATGATTGCTGTTTCGTTACTTATATTGTTTATAGATAGTCATATGTATCTTACCTTAGTTAAAGGTAATAGGTTTATTGATTATGTTAAATGTTAACAAGACATATGTAGGTAAAATCATCCGGCAAAAAAGAAAAAATTTGGGCTTAAAACAGTCTGAATTAGCAGAAATGATTGGAATATCAGAAAAACATTTGAGCAAAATTGAAACCGGTAAAAATTATCCTGCTTTGGATAATTTCTTTAAAATGGCCGAGATATTAAAACTTTCACTAAAAGATTTTGTTTCGGAATGCATTGATACCACAGATATTTCATCAAATAAAAACAAATTAAAAATGATTGTTAATATAGCAACGGAAGAGCAGGTGAATGTCTATCTGGATATGATTAAAGTTGTAAATCATTACATCAAATAATTATTAATGAGGAATTTTTAAAATTGAAAAAAGTTTGCATAATAACACCTGCATATAACAAATTTGAAAAGGCAACAAAGCCTTTTATAGAAACGCTTTATAAATATACTGATGAAAGTTTATTTGATTTAATTATTATTGATAATGCCTCATCAGACGGCACTGTAAGTTACCTTAAAGAAATTGAAAAACAGCATAAAAATTTTAAACTTATCTGCAATTCAGAAAATCTCGGATATTCAAAAGGAAACAATATCGGTATTAAAATGGCTCTTGAAGGAGATTACGAATTTATCGGACTTTTAAACAACGATATTTTATTCACCCCAAAGTGGCTTGAAAATACACTCAAAATATTTGAAAAGGATGAACAGCTGGGTATGGTTGCGCCGCGCGATGCAGGCAGGCCGAAATTTTTCAAAAAGAAAATTACCGCAGAAAATTATCTTGAAAATTATAAAGAATATCTTTCAAAATTCAAAGAACCGTTTAAATATATGCTTGAGCCTTTATTCAGCTGTGTGATTATTAAACGCGAAGTTATTGAAAAAATAGGGTTGATGGATGAAAACTATACGCCTGCTTTCTGGGAAGATCAAGATTACTGCCTAAGAGCATTATATGCGGGATACAGCCTTGCAACATCAAACCTTGCTTTTATTTTCCATAACCATTCAACAACAAGTTCTGCAATTTCTAAAGAAATATTTGAAAAAAACAGACAGTATTTTTACAAAAAACACCCTCTCGGCAAGTGGATTTGGGAACATAAACGTTCAAATATAATCAGGGATTTAAAAAATTATATTAAAGAAGGTTTGGAATAATGTTAAAATTTAATAAGCTTTTCTGTTTCAACATAAATGAATTCAACACATATAAAGAATTAAACTGCAGATTTTTCGGAATATCTTTTAAGACGAAAATTAATAAAAAACGCAACACAAATATAAACCAAAAAGAGCTCTTGAATTTACTTTATCCATCCGATAACAGCTGTTTTGTAAATATAACAAAAACACCATATAATAAAAATAACAATATAAAGCCTATTACATTTTATCTGCCGCAATTTCATACTATTCCGTTAAATGACAAATGTATAGAACGCGGTTTTACGGAATGGACAAATGTTACTAAAATGCAGCCTCAATTTTTAGGCCATTACCAACCGCATTTACCTATTGATGTGGGTTTTTATGATTTAACAACAGACAAAGTTATGTACAGGCAGATTGAACTTGCCAAAATGTATGGAATTTACGGTTTTTGCTTTCATTATTACTGGTTTTCCGGAGGAAAAAGGCTTTTAGATACACCTCTTTTCAATTATTTAAATAATAAAGAATTGGATTTTCCGTTTGCTCTCTGCTGGGCAAATGAAACATGGGCAAAACAATGGGACGGCGGAAATAAAGAAGTTATGATGGAACAAAAATTTTCTTATGAAGATTGTGATAAATTTTTCTATGATATTTTGCCGTTTTTAAAAGATGGACGATATATAAAAATTGATGAAAAACCATTATTCATTATCTACAATCCATGTCTGTTTAAAAAAGAAGAAACAACATACTTTGTAAAAAGAATGCGTGAACTTGCCAAAGAAAACGGGCTTGGCGAATTATATATTATGGGTGCAAAAGTATTCGGCAATGAAGATTCAACCATATTTGGAATGGATGCAACGGTAGAATTTTATCCGAATTCACATGAAAATTTAAAAGAGGTTGATTTATCAGGAAAAATTACAAATAAATTATTTATGTCAAAAGTCTTTGATATGGAAGATGCCGTTAAAAATAAAAAATTTATGCAGGAAGTATCTTATCCTGTGTATAAAACGGTTTTTCCATACTGGGATAATTCCCCGAGAAAAGCTTATAAGGGCGGCTGGGTCTTCCAAATGACGCCGGATTTATATAAAACATGGCTCAAAGATATTATTGATTGGACAAGAAAAAATCATAATAAGAATGAACAATTCTTTTTCATAAATGCGTGGAATGAATGGGCGGAAGGTGCACATTTGGAACCTGACAGAAAATACGGATATGCATTTCTTGAAGCCACAAAACAAGTTCTGGAGGAATCGTAGGTAAATAAAATTTATTTTTATGTTAGAATAATAAGGCAAATATTTTAGAGTCTGGTTTGCAGTCCAAAAACTAAATTAATAAAGGTTTTTGGGAATATAAGTTTGGTATTTAGTTTGAAATTAAATGTACTTTTTTTATGATGAGTAAAAATTGCAAAGTGATGCGGTGTATATTCCGCTGCTGTTCTTTATTGCGGATATTATACACATTTTTATTAAATAAAAAAATCCTTTTATTCTCCCATGAATTAACAAATACCGGGGCTCCAAGGGCTCTTTTGAACCTTGCCTGCATATTTAAAGAATTCGGGTATTCCGTTATTGTCATAAGTTTTTTAGACGGCGATTTGAAAAAAACTTTTGAAGATAAGGGCATTCCCGTTTGGATTACAAAAAGAAAATCTGTTTTACATATTCTGCCTTTTCTTTTTATATTTAACATAATATTGTGCAACACTGTCGTTACTTATGAAACCGTTAATTTATTGCAAAAATTTTACGGCAAAAAATTATACTGGTGGATTCATGAAGCGGAATTTTTTAACACTTTTTTAAATGATTTAAGAGAGAAAAAAAGAAAAATCTGTAAAAAAGCTATCAAAAAACAGGAAAACATTTATTGTGTAAGCGAATATTCAAAATCGTTTTTTGAAAAATATAATAAAAATATCAAAATTTTAAATTTATTTGTTGAAGATGAATATGAAAAATACAATACAAAGCATAATAATGATAAGATTGTAATCTCATATTTCGGCGAAATAACCCCGCTTAAAGGGCAGGATATATTTATTGATTATCTTGGTAAACTTCCTGAAAATATTATTGAAAAATTTGAGATAAAATTTATAGGCAAAATTGTTGATACGAAATTTTATGAAGATTTAAAAAATAAAATTCCTGAAAAAATTGATGTGCGTTTCTTTGGCAGGCTTGCTCACTCTGAAGCTTTAAATGAATTGGCTTCATCTAATGTATTTGTTTTATTATCAAGAGGGGATTCTTTTTCCATATCCGCAGCTGAAGCTATTATGCTTAATAAACCCGTTATAATCTCTGAAAATGTCGGAATTAAAGACATTATAAAGAAAGAAAACTGCGGGTTTATTGTAAAAAATTCAAAAGATTTTATAAATATTTTTCTTAATAATGATTTCAGTAATATAAAATCCCCGAGAGAAGCCTATTTAAATAATTTTTCCAAAGATTGTTACAAGAAAAATATTGAAAATATGTTCAATAAAATATAACTTATTGTATAATTGGTTATTGAGTGAAATTTTAAGCAGAGGGAATATTATGCCTTTTGAATTTATAAAGCAGGAAATTGAAGATGTAATTCTTGTAAAGCCGAAGGTTTTTGGAGATAACAGAGGATTTTTTATGGAAAGTTATAAAAAATCAGATTTTTTTGAAAACGGCATAAATATTGAATTTAATCAGGATAATCATTCTAAATCAACAGCGCATGTTCTAAGAGGGCTTCATTATCAGGCAAAACCTTACGGACAGGCAAAACTTGTAAGATGTTCAAAGGGCAGAATATATGATGTTGCAGTTGATATAAGACCAAATTCAAAAACTTTCGGCAAATATGTTAAAGCAGAACTGTCGGAAGAAAATAAACAAATGCTGTTTATTCCGGACGGGTTTGCACATGGTTTTGTTGTTTTATCCGATGAGGCTGAGCTTTTATATAAAGCAAGCGGCGAATATAATCCGCTTGCAGACAGAGGAGTTTTGTGGTCTGATAAGGATATAAATATTGATTGGGAAATTGATTTTGAACCAATTTTATCGGATAAGGATAAAAAACAGCCAAAATTAAGCGAAATTAATAAAAACGAACTTATTTAAGGAGATTGTCGGGATGAAATTATTGGTAACAGGCGGTGCAGGCTTCATAGGGTCTTGTTTTGTAAGACACGTATTAAAAAAACATCCTGATTATAAGATTATAAACCTTGATGCACTTACTTATGCAGGAAATATAGAAAATCTTGACGATATAAAAGGCAGCCCCAATTATACGTTTGTCCACGGGAATATCTGCGACAGAAATCTAGCCCGTGAATTAATAAGCGAAGTTGACTGTGTTGTAAATTTTGCGGCAGAATCCCATGTTGATAATTCGATAAAACACCCTGAAATATTTGTTGAAACAAATATTCAAGGTACATTAAATCTTTTACAGGTTTCAAAAGAGTTCGGGGTGGACAGATATTTACAGGTTTCAACCGATGAAGTATACGGAACCCTCGGAAAAACGGGATATTTCTATGAAACAACGCCGCTTGCGCCAAACAGCCCTTATTCAGCCTCTAAAGCGGGGGCAGATATGCTTGTGCGCGCATATTTTGAAACTTATAAAATGCCCGTTTTAAATACAAGATGTTCCAATAATTACGGACCTTATCAGTATCCTGAAAAACTTATTCCTTTCTTTATATCAAAACTTTTAAAAGGAGAAAAGGTGCCTGTATACGGGGACGGGCTGAATGTAAGAGATTGGCTTTATGTGTATGACCATTGTGAAGCAATTGATACCGTGCTTCATAAAGGAAAAGCAGGTGAGGTTTACAATATCGGCGGACATAACGAAAAAACCAATATGGAAATTACAAAACTGATACTCAATGCTATGGACAAAGATGAAAGCTATATTCAATATGTAGAAGACAGATTGGGGCATGACAGACGGTATGCGATTTCTAACGATAAAATAACATCTGAACTCGGCTGGGCGCCATCCATAACATTTGAAGAAGGAATAAAATTAACCATAGACTGGTATCTTAACAATCAAGACTGGATGAAAAGCATTGAAAATAAGAAAGCGAGTTTGGTGTGAAGGTTCTTGTAACAGGCGCAAACGGTATGCTGGGGCAGGATTTATGCCCGATTTTAGAGGATATAGGATGTTTTGTGGTACCGACCGATTACGATACGCTTAATATTCTGGATAAAGATGCTGTTGATAAAAGAATAAAAGAAATTCATCCTGATTTAATAATTCATTGCGCAGCTTATACCAATGTCGATAAAGCGGAAGAAGCACCGGAAGATGCCGAAAAATTAAATGCCGAAGGCACGGAAAACGTTGCACGGGCTGCAGGCAGTATAGATGCAACCATGATTTGCATTTCGACGGATTATGTTTTTGACGGTACAAAAACCACTCCGTATCTGCCAGCGGATGAACCAAATCCTAAAAGTGTTTACGGCCTTACAAAATATAAAGGCGAGCTTGCCGTTAAAAAATATTGTAAAAAATATTATATTGCCCGCACCAGCTGGCTTTACGGTATAAACGGAAAAAATTTCGTTGAAACAATGATTTCTCTTGCAGAAAAATCTCTTGAAAACGGAAATGAAATCAAAGTTGTTGATGATCAAAAAGGCTGTCCTACCTGGACTGTAGATTTAGTGAACGGCATTTTAAAACTTTTAAATAAACCATACGGAGTTTATCACCTTTGCGGTGACGGTGAAACAAGCTGGTACGGTTTTGCAAAAGAAATTTTTAATATGTCGGGGTTAGATGTTAATCTTAAACCCTGCACCACGGAAGAATTCCCAAGACCCGCTAAAAGACCGGCTTACAGCGTTATGCAAAATGATACACAAACAGGCGCTCTTTTAAGACCGTGGCAGGAAGCGCTTTCAGATTATATAAAGCTAAGGAAGGAAAAAGTTTAATGAAAGGGATTGTTCTTGCAGGGGGCTCGGGTACAAGACTTTATCCAAGTACAATGACTGTATCCAAACAGCTTTTGCCGATTTATGATAAACCTATGGTTTATTACCCGATTTCCGTTTTAATGCTTGCAGGAATTAAAGATATATTAATAATTTCTACCCCTTCCGATTTGCCGAATTTTGAAAAACTTTTAGGAAACGGGCATCAATTTGGAGTTAATTTTTCATATAAAGTACAGCCCTCGCCTGATGGTCTTGCGCAGGCTTTTATTTTAGGAGAAGAATTTATAGGAAATGATTCCGTTGCGCTTGTTCTCGGGGATAATATTTTTTACGGCCAGAGCTTTTCTTCAATGTTAAAAAAGGCATGCAAAAATGCTCAAAATGGGCTCGGGGCAACAGTATTCGGGTATCAGGTACGCGACCCGCAAAGATTTGGCGTGGTTGAATTTGATAAAAATAATAAAGCTGTTTCCATTGAAGAAAAACCGTCTAATCCAAAATCAAATTTTGCCGTAACGGGTTTATATTTCTATGATAACAAGGTTGTTGAATACGCTAAAAATTTAAAGCCGTCTAAAAGAGGCGAGCTTGAAATAACCGATTTAAACAGAATATACCTTGAAAAGGGAAAATTGAACGTGGAGCTTTTCGGCCGAGGCTTTGCATGGCTTGATACGGGAACTCATAAATCGCTTTTGCAGGCAGGACAGTATGTTCAAACTATTGAAGAAAATCAGGGCATAAAAATTGCCTGTCTTGAAGAAATTGCATACAGAATGGGTTTTGTTTCAAAAGAGCAGCTTTTGAAATCCGTTGAAGGCTATAAAAATAACGAATACTATGAATATGTAAGACGCCTTTTAGGTTGAATTTTGCTGATAAAACCAGCATTAATGTTATATTAATATTGGTGTCTGAAGTATAAGAAGCACCAAGCTCTGAAATTTTAAGAATTGCCAAAAACCTTCCACTGCAATAGTTTTATCTGTTTTTAAAAATTGAAAACACTGAATTAAGAGGGAAAATAGTGTTGAAATCCAATTAATTTTAATGGTTTGCACATAGAAAACCTTATTTAGATTTGCTAAATTCTTTTTTTACACAGTCATCATTAAGTAAAAATTCAAATAGTTTTGACTCAAACTTACTGTAATTGTCTCCGGAATATTTTTTGATATAGTTCGAAAAATCATCTTCCGATAAACTCAACTCCCTCTTTTGTATTTGTCGTAAATTGCTTATAACGAACTCCCGCATATCATTAATACCGAATAGTAAGTTTTCAAAGAAAAATTCAGCATCTTTATTTTCTGGATTTAAAATTTCATATAAAACATCAACATCATAACTAACATTAATAAGCCTAGTGTTGCCTGTACTGTAAAACACTTCTATTAGTTTATCATCTTGAAGTTTTTGTAAAATAGTTCTTTGTTTGTGTGCAGAAATATTCAGTATCTCAGACAGCTTTTCAGTGCTTAAAGAAAAATAATATGTATTATTAAAAAGATATGTTTCATGTTTTTTGCAAGCATCAATTTGTAAATTAAGTAATTCCGAATATGTGACAGCGGTTTCAATGCCATATTTTGTAATAAGTTTTTTATTCACCTTAATATGACCACCATCGTTTGTGATCAATTTTAGGAGGGGATTATATTTTTGCATTTATTTAACCAATCCTTATAGTGACAATGCTATTATACCAGAAATTAAATTTTTTAACAACAGAATTGTAAAAAATAAAACAGCATACCTTACAAATAATTAATTTCATAGGGAATTTGATAGTGTAACAAAAATTTAATAGTTGACATATTATTCCATGCCGCTGTAAGATAAAAAAAGAGCCGGCAGTAATGCCGACAATAAAATTTCTATAACAATAGCATACTAGTTTATGTTTAAATGTCAAGATATTGCCGGCTCTTTTTAATATTAATATTGAGGGAAGCAGGTATGTCTAAGACAACAAAACTTAATGGAAGAGAATTACAAAAAGGGCTTACAAGGGCGCATATTCCGGACCATACAGTATTTGAACTTTGGTCTAAAGCCGGTGGGCGTTGTGAATTTAGAGGTTGCAACAAGCCGCTATATGAAGAAGGTTTAACCTGTGCAAAAGTAAACCTGTCAAACATTGCCCATATTGTAGCCAGTAGTCCTAATGGCCCAAGAGGAGATGAAGAACGTTCACCTTTGCTTGCAAGGAATGTCTCTAATTTAATGTTAATGTGCAAAGAACATCACAATGATATTCTGGATAAATTTAAAGACCAATATAATGAAGTTGAACTTTTAGAGATGAAAAGAGAGCATGAAGCCCGAATAAAAGCTGCAACAAGCATTTTACCCGAAATGAAATCTAAAATAATTACATACAGTGCCCCAATTGGCAAAAGAGCGATTCATTTAAATGCCGACGGGTTTGTAAATGCGCTTTTTCCGCATAGATATCCAGACGGCGATCTTATAAAACTGGGTTTAAATTCATCTTGGTCTGATGATGAAATGAGTTTTTGGGAATTTGAAGCAAAGCATTTAAAAAAAGAATTCGGTGAAAAAGTTAAGCCGCTCTTGCGAGATGGAAAAATTAGGCACTTGTCAATATTTGCCCTTGCTCCGCAACCGCTATTAATGCTTCTTGGAAGTTTATTCACTGATATATACCCGGCAGATGTTTTTCATCTAAATCGAGCAGAGCAAAATTGGCGATGGCAAAAAGATTACGAGCCAGTGGATTTTATTGTTAAACACCCAAGTGCAATAAATGGAGTACCAACATTGAATTTTTCTTTAAGTGGCATAATTGACGATTCTAGAATAAATAAAGCGCTTAAAGCTGATTGTGATATTTGGACTATTACTATAAAAAATCCACACCCAGATTTTCTGAAAGCAAAAAATCAGGTGTGCGCTTTTGCGGAAAGCGTAAGAATGCTTTTAGAAAAAATAAAATCTAAATATCCGCATGGCATCGTATTAAATGTTTTTCCTGCTATGCCTGCTGCTTTAAATGTTGAGTTCGGAAGACTAATTTTGCCACGGGCCGATATGCCTATGAAGATATATAATTCGTCGAATAATATGGCGGATTTTGAATATGCGCTGACATTAAACAATGAAAAAGAGGAGTAAATAATGATTACGAGACAAAAAATAGATATTGAAAAAAAACTAAGAGAGATTGTTGACGAAATTGCAGTGCCTGAGGGTAAATATGAAGAAGCAAAAACAAGCTATGAAGCCATTGGTGAATGGCTTGCAAGTAATAATTCTAATCTGCAGCAATATAAACCGAAGATTTATCCTCAAGGCTCATTTGCTTTTGGTACTGCTATAAAACCATCTCATGGATGTGATTATGATGTAGATGCCGTTTGTTTATTACAGGCGTCAAAACATAATTTTACACAGGAAGAGCTTAAAAATCTTGTTGGAGGCAGATTGAAAGAACATGGTACATATTCAAGAATGCTTGAACCAAAAGATGGCAGAAGAAGGTGTTGGACCTTAGAATATTCAGATAAAAGTAGGTTCCACATCGATATATTACCTGCAATTCCTTTTGATGTAATGAACTTTAGCGAATCCGCTTATATAAATGGTTTGCTAAATCAAACGATTTGCATTACAGACAAACTGCATAGGGATTATAAGATATTAAGTAATGATTGGCATACAAGTAATCCTCAGGGATATATCAACTGGTTTTTTAATGAAATGCGACAAAAAATGCAAAAAAATGCAAGAGTAGAATTTGCTGCAAATGAATCGGTTGAAGATTTACCACTTTATAAAAGAAAAACTGTGTTGCAAATGGCAATACAACTCTTAAAGTATCACAGAGATATAAATTGGCGCAATGATGACGACAAGCCAATTTCTATCATTATAACTACTCTTGCAACCAAGGCCTATAATGGAGAGGATAATCTGTATGATGCTCTGGTAAATATTTGTAAAACAATGCCAGATTATATTGAAAATAGAAATGATACTTATTGGGTTGGGAATCCAGTAAACGAAAATGAAAATTTTGCCGATAAATGGAAGGAGACCCCAAGAAAAGCGCAAGTATTCTTTCAATGGCTTTTTTCATTAAATACTCTATTAAACAATTTATTAGATGAACACATAGATTTTTCCGAGGCTTTAGATGTCGCTTATGGAAGGAATCAAGAAACATCTTGCAATAATATCAATATTGTTTTACCGAAAAAAGTTGTTCATATGACAGATCCTATTAAACCCTGGAGAGCACAATGAAGGCGTTTAGTCCTGAATTAGAACTTGGGATAATTCAAAGAGATTATCCTAATTTGAAATTAAGACAAGTTTTTTTAGACAACAAATATATTATTGAAGGCCATATTGGGTTCTCAACCAAAATTTTAGATGAAATTATTGAAGACCAGTACGAGATAAAACTTTCAATTCCAAAAAATTATCCAAAAGAAATGATTCAAGCGTACGAAATTGGACATAGAATCAAACGAGTTGATGAAAATCATATTAATGGTGATGGGACATTATGCGTCGGCCGTCCAGTTGAGATACTTCAAAAGTTGGCTCCAAATTATTATCTTTGCGACTATATTGATAAAATACTTATTGGCTATTTGGCTCAATATTCATACAAAGAAAAATTTGGATTTTGGCCTTATGGCGAATCAGCACACGGTACAACCGGAATCATTGATTATTATAAAGATAAATATGGGCTTAACAATATTGCCAGCATACTTGAATTTCTTAAAGCATTGCAAGAAAGCATAAGTAGAAGACAAAAAGGGTATGAAAGATGCTGGTGCGGTTGTGGAAAATTATTTAAAAATTGCAGAAAACAAAGGCAGATACTAGAAAATTGGCAAAAAGGTCATAATTATGCAGATGACACAAAAGCTATTGAAAATGTGTTTCAAAACAAACAGAATTAAAACATAAAATTCCTACCACTTTTTTATTTTCTTCTCAATCTGCTTTTGGGTTCTCTTTACATTTTCCAAGAAATGTTTTTCAATTTATCTAAGATGGTTATATGTGAAAATAAATAAAGCAAAATAATAAATGGATTTTACTAATGAAACAAAGAAGTATCTGCAAATTTTGCGGGCAAGAAAAAAAGTTAATTAAAGCTCATATAATTCCAAGGTCTTTTTATCTTGATTATAAACATGGGCAATACACAAGTGTTGATTCAATATCCGGCAAATTCAAAATTCAACAGAGCGGTGCTTATGATAAAAATATTTTATGCGCAGATTGTGATGGAAAGATTATTGGAGAATTTGACAAAGAAGGAAGTAGAATTCTACTTAAAGAAGTTCCAAGAACTGCTATATACAATAATTACGATAAAGCAATATATTATTTAGCTCCAGAGCATTATAACCATAAATATTTAAGAAATTTTTTTATTTCAATATTATGGAGAGCTTCAATATCAAACTTGCGCGAATTTGATATTGTGCATTTAGGAGAATATGAAGACAAAGCCCTTAAAATATTAAAAGGCAAAGAGGAATATAAAAATTTATTTAAGACATATATTTACAAATATCCAAATGGTAAAGATTATAATCATTTTACATTTATAGGTAAATCCAAAGTGGCAAACCACAATGCATATGTTATTAATATGGCAGGATATTTTATTCAGATAATTTTGAATGGTAAAAATCACCCATATAATGAAATTGAACAAATGCAAAATATGCTTGTTGATGATAAAGGAATTTGGATTTTTGAAAGTGAAGATTTATATAACCAACATCGCAAGCTTGCGCATAATAAAATGCAAGAAATGTGGCAAAAGGGTTTTAAACCACCATTTTTACCAAAAAGTAGAATTTAATATATGTACAAGATTTAATTACAATCACTACATAGCTTTTTTCAATTTCAACAATGTTTCTTTTTGTTCAATTTTAGTTTCTAAAAGATTAGCAATAACTTCACCAATGTATTGTATAAATTCTTTACTAATTGTTTTAATATCAGTATCAGGATAGAATTTAGAAATTAACTCCAATATTGAAATATTTTCTAAATAAAAACTATGTTCACTAATAATATTTTTAAAATCTTTTATTTCAACGTCATTCAACATCTTTAAGAAAAAGCAATAGTCATTATTCATATTCCTTAAAAGCTTGTCTATAGTGCTTGATTGGTTTGATTTGTATGTCTCCCATTTTGCAACATTTTTTGGCCCTATTTTTAACAATAATTCTAGCTGCAATTGTGTGAGATTGTATTTTTTTCTTATAGTTTTAATTTCTTTTGCAGTTAATAAATGTTCACCTTTGCGTTGCTTTTCAAGAGCCTTTTCCAATTGAATTTCGTAATTATCCAAATCATCAGGGTTATAAAAAATTTCATTACAAAATTCGCATTGTGAATATGACAAATTTTCCACAAGAATATCTTTGCAACCATTTGATGTTTTATATTTGGATTGCAGCGTTCCATTTTCTATTCTTTTTGTATTATGATTACAAATCGGACATTTTTTCATAATGCTCTATTTCCTTTTAAATTGTATAACTACACTTTCATTCGAGATTATTTGGAGTTTAATATAAGCAATATCATTATTGATTGGGACATGGTAAACATCTTGCCATATTTTATTATCATATTCAGAAGTCATTGACTTATAGAAATACGACTTTTCTATTTCAAGTATATAAGATAGCAGTTCTTTTGATGTTAAATCAAAATCGCACATAGCATTATCAATGGCAATCTTTCTTATTATATATTTTCGTTGCTTAATAAGAGTTTTGATGTGCCCTAAACTATAATGCGGGGTTTTCTTTTGATTATAATTCATAGTTATATTGTAGCATAATGCTACTAAATTATCAACATGATATAATTATATTTGTTGTTTTCTCCAAGCATTCAACACCATAGGAATATCTACTTCAACATGGGGCGTTGTCCATTCTTTATAAAATGATGCATCTTCGCTATCAGGAGTTGGATTTGGTGTATCAATTTTAATACGAGTGGGCATTATAACAGAATCTCCAAGCAATATACATTCGCCGCGTCTAAGTGATGAAAACATTGTAGTTATATCTGCAATTGAATCTGGCAATAAGCGCCTTACATAGGATTGGTCATCTGGATTTGTAATTCTTAAGCACAAAAATGTATTGCATTGCGAAAGAATTGTTGCCGATACCTCTCTTGGTCTTTGGCTAATAACTGTTAAGCTGGTACCATATTTTCTGCCTTCTTTAGCTATTCTTTCAGCAGAAAGACGAGCAGACTTACTTGTTGTATCATATTCATTTAGATATAAATGTGCCTCATCGCAAAAAATAGCCATAGGATAATTTTTGTTATTTACTTTTTTATACCAATAACAAAAATCAAAAAAACATCTCAAAAGTAATGATATAACCGATGTCCTAACATCAAAAGGTATAGGACTAATATCTAGAATTACAATTTTTTTAGGACTATTTTCTTCGCCAAGTATTTTTCTGAATAAATCAGACATTGAAGCAGACGTATTATATTTTTGTGGTTTAAATATTAAATCATATCTCACATCATTTAATTTAGAATCAATTCGTGTAAGTAACCTTGTAAATTGTCCATAGAAATCCCCTTGTTTCATACCGCTTCTTGCGCCTGGAACCATTTGACGGTCTAAGGCTCTAAATTTGTCTAAAATTGCTTCGAAGTCAAAATAAACAGGAGTATCAACGTTAATTTTTGGGATATTGAGAGCAATATTTTCAGGGTGCCCTTGTTTACTTTCTTGTAATAACTTTTTAAATAAAGCTGTTTGATTGGGAGCCGCCGCTTCACTTTTATCAACCATTAAGTCTAGTAGTTCTTCACAGTTCATCAACCAATATGGTAACTCAATTGAGGTTGCATCAATATAATCTGCGTAATCGCCAAATGCATTTTTGTACTCACCATGCAAATCAAATAATACGACTGTTGATTTTTTCAACTCAGCAATCTTCTGTAAAAAAGAAGCCACCGTCCAAGATTTTCCACTGCCTGTTTGTCCTAAAATTGCTCCATGACGGCTCAAAAAAGCATCTAAGTTTATTAAGGCATCTTGTTGCGGCATTAAGGAGAGTTTTCCTAAGTCAAAATTGCCATCAGAATATCTTGAATATATGTTATTTATAGTCATGCTTGATACTGCATATACACTGCTATTTATTGTAGGTAACACATCAGTGCCTTTTTCAAAATTACCATTTTCATTTATGGTGCCGAATGGAACTAATGTTAAAATACGTTGGGGTAAAGGCATTGTAATGCCCTCTTCGTTATTTAAAGAATTTGCTTCTTTCATTTTTATGTCTGCGACCATGCATAATAACATTCCATTTAATATTTGTATTTTTAAAAAAGTACCAGGTTGTCCTATTAATATTGATTCCGGTCCGTTAATAGTTTTAATATTTATTAGCATGTTTTCCGGGACGCCTAAATTATTTTGTTTATCATCTAAAACAATTTCAATCAAATTTCCATTTACACCAATTACTTTTCCAATTTTATAATCACTCATAATGTTTCCTATTCCATGATAAACTTAACAAATTCTGAAAATTTCCATAAATTATTTGGCATGGAGGCATCTTTGCCACCAATATGGATTTTATCTCTAGTTAGATAATTAAAAGCGGGATACTTTTCTAATTGTTCAATATAATTGGGTTTTGTTTCAAATAATGCAAATATTCTTAATGAGCCATTTTGTAGTTTTGGGATTAATAATCTATCATTAATATGCACGTCCCTATAGCTATATCCACATGAAACAATATATTGTACTTCTTTTCCAATAACATCATTTGCGTATACAAATAATTTCTCATATGGATATGATAATGTATCGTCTAATTTTTTATGTTGCGGATAAATCATTACATCTTTATATTCTGGCAAAGTATATGAACTATCAAATATTTCCATAACATTATTTTCATCTGTCTCATACCAAGATAATGAACCATGGAGTTTGCATAATTTTAAATGCGCTTTTTTAACTGGCTCAAAAGGTATTTGACCTTTTTTGGATTGTATGCCAAAATGACCTTCTATTCTTTTTAAACTGTCAATGTCAAAATATCTTTGCACAGTTCCACAAAAACCATTTTCTATTGAAAGTTTGCATTGAGCACTTGCCAATTCAAATAATAAATCATAATTTGTTGTAAAAATCCAAAATGGAGTGTGATTTAAACCAATTCTATTTTTTATGAATTTAAGAAATTTCAAATGGTATTCTAAGTCTGGATTTTTAATATTTCTCAAATTAACGCAAATGAATTGTTTAATTTTTTGTTCAAGCTTAAAGCACTCATAAGAATAACCAGGAGTATTTGTAAAGCCTATTATCAAATTAAGCAAAAGTTCTATATCGGGTAAATTATCTATAACATTATACTTGGTATTTTGTATTCTATTGTAGTTTTTCAATATCGTTTCTATTATGTTTAAGTCATTTGCATCTAAAGCTTTAAAAGAACTATTTGTCAGGTTGGTCATTAGTGGAAAACCTGCTTCAAAAGATGTGCCCGCGCCAAACAGAAACCCAACATTACAAAAACCTTTTGAAAATGTTGGAATGATATCTTCTTTGCAAATTTTTAAAATGCTCTGTTTCATACCAAGTATTTATTCTTTTAAAATTATAATTCAAATTAGAATTAAAACAGCATGCTGTTTTACCTAAACCCATCAAAAAACTTATGTATAAATGATATCTTGGTTTCGTCCAGTTTATCCAGATTTTTTATTATATCCGCTTTCATTTTTTCAATAGGCTGCAAGTGATTAAAATCAAATAAAGCTTTCATTTCAACGTTTAATCTATTTGATATTTTTTCAACTGTTGGCAATGATGGAAAATGTCTCCCGCTTTCAATTCCGCTCAATGATGTTGTTTCTATATCAATTAATTCCGCAAGCTTTTCCTGTGTTAAGCCTGCAGCTTTTCTTAGTTCTTTAATACGTTTTCCAAGTAGCTTTTTATTATCCATAAATCACCTGTACACTGCATGATAATTTATAGATAGATAAAAAATAAGCGTAATTAATATATATTTTTTGTAAAAAATACGTAATTAATACTAATAAATTATTGATTAATAAATAGTTTTACCATAAACTATATTTAAAATACTTAGTTTAAGTATTTTATTAATTAAATTAGGAGATTAATATGAAAAAGATTTTTGCAACAGGATTATGTGTATCAATTATGGTTTTAGGAAGTAATGTTTTCGCATTTGAAATGCCAAGTGCAATTAAAGGTGCAGCCTCAGCAGCAACCGGTATATCATCGTCTTTAACACCAACAAGTGCAAGAAGTTCAATTACAACCATTAATAATAAATTATCTGCAGCAGATTTTACATTGCAAAATGCCTTCAATTCCCTTGTTGCAGCTTTGTCTTCCACAGAAAAAGCAACTGAAATTAAATCAAAAGTTGATGCTATTAAATCCAATAAAGATTTAAGTAAGGCAGAACAAAGTGCAAAAATTGCCCAAATCATATCAGATTATGGAACGGCTCTGCAAGAAGAACAAGCCACTTTAGCTGAACAATTAAAAAATACAAATGAAGAGAAAAGAACGGAAGTTGCAAATGCAATAAGCAGTGTGGTTTTAGTTAGTTACCAATATTTAAACATAGCAAATGATTGCAAAAGTCTTACAACAAGCATTTCCGCAAACCCCACTCTTGCTATTGGCTTGGCACCGGAACTTAAAAACTTAAAAGATATGGGTGTAATGCTTAAAAATAATATCTTGTCGCTGAAAAATGTAACAACCCAAGCCGTGACTGTTGCAAAAGCAAGCGGCATTAATGTAAATATTCCAAAGAATGAAGCCGGTAAAGCAAAACAAGTCGATTTATCCGATATAAACTAACGGCAAGTATATTTTGTGCAGGATAGTAATTCCTGCATTTTTATTTTTAAAAGGGGGTAATTAATGAATAAGATATTAGTAGCATTTTTAATCTTAGCATCAGGGGTGTTTTTAATACAGCGCATAAAAGTGTTATTAAAGAAGATAGGGAAAGCATTTTAATTTATCCGTATGAAGAACAGCAGCAATATTCAGGTTTCTATCAAATGACAAGAATAACCAAGGATAGAGGCTGTTTGAGCCATGATGATAGGATTGATGTTTTAGCTATCGGTGTACAGGATTGCTTAGATATGCTTCAGGTGGATGCTGATGAAGCCATTAAAAGAAGAACTGATGAAGAATTAGACAGAGAAATTGAAAGAGTTTATGGGGGCTTCTTTGGAACCCATAAAGAAAATTACTCTTGGTATGATATTTAAACTTAAAATAGGTGTTTTTGTTATTTTTCAAGAGCACCTATTCAATTTATCTTTGGAAAAATTTTACCGCAAATTTTTAAATAGCTAAGCATAACGCAGCTCCTGCGTTTCCCCATGTCTACCCTCTCTGATTTAAATTCTGAAAGCCCGAAACCCTTTAAAATACAACGTTTCAATAAAATACTATATTTTATTGAATATAATTAAACTCGCCTTCATAATAAAAGAAGTCTTCTTTAAACACCAAACTGTAAGTGATGAAGAATATATTTTTAAAAATCCTAAGACTAAAAAGTATGGAATGAATCATCTTTTGGGAGAGAATGGAGAAAAATTAGAGAAGAAGCGGGTTTAAACAGAGATTTTAGGTTTCATGATTTAAGATATACAGCAGAAACACGGCTTGCCAATAAAGGTATTCCCGTCACTGTTATCAAAGAGATAATGGCACATAGTGATATAAAAACTACAATGCGTTATTTACACACCGCATCATCACAGCTAAAAAATGCGGTTGATGTTCTTAATTCATATAATTAGTATTTAATTCAAAATTAAAAGTGGACACAAAATGGACATGGATATTTTTATAAAAAGTCCAAAATCGTTTATATGACTATAAATTTAATATTGGAGATGGCGGGAGTCGAACCCGCGTCCAAAATGATGCCAAATGAACATCTACA
>CAJULX010000018.1 GCA_910587245.1 Candidatus Gastranaerophilales bacterium | reverse complement strand
TGATTACAAAAACAATGCAGATGAAATACGCTAAAAAAGCACTTGAAATGCACAAAAACGGTGAAGCAATAAAAGTTTTGCTGGAAAATTAATATGTAGTTTTGTAAATTTTACACTTAATCTTTGTAAATACATTTCATTCTTGAACGTTATATAGCCGTAAAGGTTTACGATTCTTTTCAAGAAAGGCTGATAATGCGTATTTCACAGGTTTCCTGCGCAAATTTTAGCGGAATAAAAGATATATTCAAAAGGATAAATAAAAATTCTGCAAAAGCGGAAGATGATACTCAAAATGTGCCTTATACCCGCGATATTACAATAAATTACATCCCCGATTTTTTATTAAAACGCAGCAAACTGTGCACGGAAGAACCCGCTAAAAATTCAGCCGAAGAATGCGAACAACAATCCAAAACAAAAGATGCAAAAGCGGAAGCGGAAAAACGTAAAATGATAGCCGAGGCATATAAAAAATCCGCAAAAACAGGCTCTGACTTATCAAATACCCGCAAGGCACCGAGCTATCATATACCTGATTTTTTATTAAAACGTAATATAAATTCTGTTAAAGAATACCGGCAAACCCCTGAAGAAAAAGCAAAAATAGCACTTGATGAGGAAGCTTGCCGCATTATTTCATACGAAGGAAGTGAATGCCTTGAGGGAACGGATTATCAGGTTGCAGAATTATTTAAAAAACATGGCGACGACAAAGATGCAATGGAGTATGTTTTACACCGTGCAATCAATCGGGAAAGAATCGGAAGCGGCGGACTGCACAAATGGCATGAACCGTACCCTGAGTTTTTAAAGGCGTATTTAAACGAAATTAATTCTTATTTCGGGGATGATAAAAATAAAAGACATGAATACCTTGATATGGTTTTATTTACAAAAAACAAAGACGGCAACACCCTGGCACAGGCAGTTGTAAGACCAACAGGTGTAAAAAGCAGCGAAATATTCAAACTTTTATTCGATGCAACAGAAGATTTTCCCGATTTACAGGTTAAAATTCTGAAAGATAAAGAAGGAAAATACGGGAAAACAATCGGTGAGCGCGTCGGATATATTTTTGATAAAAATGAAGACAGTATCATAATAAACAAGGTTCTTCACAGACTCTGCACCGAAACAGACGCATTGAGCAGAATTGATGCCATAGATTTGCTGACTGAAAATTCAAGCATTCTGGATGATAAAAATAAAAAATTACTGGCAGTATTAAAAACAAAAAAACGCACCCGCGCAATTGATAATAAAAAACCAAGATCCGGTGCAAAACAAAAAAATACCGATAAAACCAAACAGTATAAAATTTCACGCAAAACAGCAAAACGAAAAAACACCCGTAGTGCAAGAAAGCAAAAAGATATAGGACAGAGCAATATTAATGCAAAACAGAAAACAAACGATAGTAAAATCATAGATTTTAAAGAAGCAGTCGACAGACCGCACCTTTCAAAAGCCGCAGGAGACAATAGCCCCAGCATAAGATTTTACGACTGCGTGATGGAAGGCTGAACCCGGCTCTTTTTACCCTGAAATATTTTATTAAACAGTACAGATTTTCTTACTTGACTTAAAATCTTGAATTGATATTATAAAGAAAGTCTGACGGAGTTTAATTTTTAAACCTTGCAGATAGCAAACCAAAAACAAGATGATTGAAAATTAAATAGATTTGGCGCGTTAGCTCAGTTGGTAGAGCAGGGGACTGAAAATCCCCGTGTCCTTGGTTCGATTCCGAGACGCGCCAAATTTTTTGTATAAAATCATTTAGCGGAATCAAGTCGCTTTCTGTTTATACAAACATTTAAGATTTCTCTATCCATACTGTATTTTAACGGACAAAAGTATTATGTACGGTTAAAAAGATTATTGCCCCAAAAGGGGCTTTGTGCTTGGGTTTTTAGCGGTCGGAAGTGTCGGAAAACAATCATTTCAAAAGTCCTGAAAGTCGTCCAACTGTTGATTTGTTGTTTAAAAAAATAAAAAATTTAATTTTCTTTTTCTAATTTTGTATCATCATCAAGCCTGAATAAATATCCATTTTAAATTCTCTTGCTAGCATTTCTAAGCCTAATAATAAATCATTGTCTATTGCTTCAACAAATAATCTGAACAATTTTAAATTCTTTGTTTCTTTTAATTTGTCTAATATTTGTTTCCGTTCCAATAGAAGTAAAAAGGGAAACGCTAATTCATAGGTAGATGCAGCCTTATGACAAAAGTTTCTATTGATATCTTTTTTTGGTATTTTTAATTCGTTGTAATATTCTCTTTTACCAAATCTATCTCTATCTTTGACATTAATAATATATGATCTTGAATCCATACTTTTTACAGGGCATTTAACGATGCAAGGATGTTCTTCTTCGCAATTATCCCATACAGTAAATATTTCCTTTAAATTTTTCTCATCAATGCTATATTTTTTGCAACATACGGCTTGTTTTATCATAAAAAGTTTTGATTTCTTTTTACAAAACAACACGGGAACCATGTTCCAATTGTTTATCTTTGGTGCTAAAGCGTTTGTTTAAAAAATTTAATTGATACAAAAACAACACATTAACTTTAATTTTATTATTCTGCTCTCAGTTTTAGAGAAAACAAATATTGAACCCAAAGATTATTCTGACTGCATCCAAAATATTGTAAAGCAGCAAAAATGGTTAATTAAGATGCTGGAAGAGGTTATGCCCCTGAATTTTCAGGGGCATAATTTTAAAAATTGTCACTATTCAACCTGAAGCGCCACCATACAGCAGTTTAATTTATTTTTTATCTTTTTAAGATTCTTTAAACTGCCTGATAAAATTTATCTCATTTGATTTATTTATAAATCAACTTTTTAAATCCATAACATATTTACAGACTTTTTAAAAAAGTTGGTAGATGTTTGAGCAGCCATTTTGAATGGATATTTTAAAACATTGCTGTCTGTTCAGAAAAAAGAAAGGAGAATATTATGTCTACAGTTGAGCCAATTAGAAATATTGAGCATCTTAAAAAGTTGGAAAAATACTTTCAAAAGAAAAGTCCGAGAGATTTATTACTCTTTACAATTGGGACAAATTGCGGTTTAAGAATTTCTGATATAGTTGCCCTAAATGTTGGAGATGTTAGAAATAAAACTCATATTCAAATTATCGAAAAGAAAACCAGAAAATTTAAAAAATTTCCGATTAATTCGAAATTAAAACCAATGTTTAATGAATTTACAAAAGGCAAACGATCCGATGAAGCTTTATTTCAATCTCGTTTTCACAACCGAATGGATAGATTTACAGCTTATCGAATCATAAAAGCAGCCTGCAAAGAAATCCGGCTTGAGGAAAAAGTTGGAACGCATACATTAAGAAAAACCTTTGGCTATCATCATTATAAAAAATTTAAAGATGTTGCAATACTACAAAAAATATTTAATCACTCAAGCCCGCAGATAACTTTAAGGTATATTGGGATAGAACAAGACCAAATCGATGAGAGTTATACAAACTTTATTTTATAGTCTGAAACTCTTTATTTACAATTGGGAACATAACATTTTATAAACACCACAATCTAATCAAAAAGTAGTACAAGCGTTCCTCGTTTGAATTTTAGCACAAACATAAATATTTTTTACTTTTGTATAAAAAAATTAACATTTTATGAATTGCTCAAATATAATGTTTTCTAGCGAATCTTTCGTATTTCACTGTCACTCAATAATCATTTTGTGACATATAAGTTTTTTTACCCGCTCAAACTTATAATAACACAAATAAAAATTGGACATTATTGTTTATTAAAAAATGTTATATTCCCCCATTTTATATTGAAATTATACAGCTTAAGCCCTTATATAATTTAATTTTATTTCACTGTCACAAAATGATTAGAAAGTGACAGTGGAACTCGAATTGAAGTAATGATTTTGGTTGATTAAAGAAAGATAGTTGTAACCTCAATGGGAATAAGATTGGAACAAGCATATGATCATTCTGAATTAATTATTCAGGATGCCGTAAAAGAAGAAATTTTAAACCCTAAAGTTTCTGTTATTATTCCTGTTTATAATACTGAAAAATATCTTTTCAAATGTTTAATGTCCGTTGTTCAACAAACATTAAAAGAAATTGAAATAATTATTGTAAACGATGGTTCAACCGATAATTCAAATAAGATTATTAAGAATTTTGCAGACAATGATTCCAGAATAAAAGTAATTAAACAGAAAAATCAAAAACAAGGTGCCGCAAGAAATAGTGGAATTAAAGCAGCAATCGGTGAATATATCGGCTTTATAGATTCCGATGATTATATTGACCCTGATTTTTTTGAAAAATTATACTTAGAGGCCAGCAAAAATGATGCAGACATTGCTTGTGTAAATATCTTAAAACACAAGGGGGAATACAAAAAATACAATGTAAAATATGCAAAAAAGCTTCGTGCTGTTGAAATTAATAAAAAAATAAAGCTCTGTTCAGACAAAAAAGGCCGGTTCTTTTATTGTATGAATAAAATCTATAAAACCTCCGTTTTAAAAGGAAATAAAATATTTTTCCCTGAAAATTGCTTGCACGAAGATGTTCCCTTTGCAATAAAGGTAATTTATTTTTCAAAAAGAATAATTTCCCTACCGGATATCGCATATCATTATGTGCAGCGCCCTGATTCAACCTGTAAGTCTAAAGATATTAGAGAAAAAAGGGGAAAGGATAGAATTTTTGTATATAAAGAAATGCAAAACTTCGCATACGAACACAGTATCGAGCTTCCTGAAAGAATGAATTACTACAGAAGCTATTGGAGAAATCCTTTTATAAAAACTTTTGTGGGATTGTATAAAGTTAAAAGTTCACTGTTTGGTTTAATCACGATACCCGATTTTATTTTTACCGTCTTAAGGAATATTCTTAGCATAAAAAGTATCTCTGCGATTAGACTACAAATACGAATTTTTGGAGCCAAAATAAACATTGCAAAACCCCATTGTTGGTTTAAACGCATTAAAACTCCGTATCTTGAATATAAAAAGAACAATATTAATATAACTACTCTTCCAAAAGCAACAGGACAAATTAGGGGCATTCAGCTTGCAAATCTTGCTCTTTTAAAAGAGCTTGATTACGTTTGCAGGCAAAACAATCTTCAATATTGGCTTGACGGCGGAACGTTGTTAGGTGCAATCAGACACAGGGGGTATATCCCTTGGGATGATGATATTGATACGGGAATGGCACGCCCGGATTATGAAAAAATTATCGAAGCATTTAAAAAAAGTTCAAGAAATCCTGATATTTATGCTGATTATCATTGGAATAAAAATGCACCCTCACATTATTTTATAAAAATTAAACACAAAAAATGTCCATATTTATTTGTTGATATTTTTCCTTTTGACACCTATGGTGAAAAACTATCTGATACGGAACAGATAGAAAAAACAAAAGAAATAAAAGCAATAAGAAATAAATTTAAAAAATGTTGCGAATATCATAATCTTGAAAAAGAAGACGTGGGGCATATTCTTTACAATACGCAAAAAAATATCCTAAAAAAATCAGCCACGGAGCATTCGGATTTTGTTTGGGGAATTGATTTTAACCACAGTTGGAAAAATTGGTTTACAAGATATGATGTCCTTTTTCCGCTAAAAACAATTGAATTCGAGGGTATGATTTTCCCTTGCATAAATAACCCGGATGCTTATTTAAAGCGCTTGTACGGGGGGTATATGAATTATCCGAGAAAAATAGGTTTCGGGCATTCAATGTATTCAAATTTGAACAAAGAAGAAAAACGAATCATTGGCGAATTAATAAACAGGGAACATAAATAATGAAAAATTACGGCATTATTTTAGCATCCGGCAGCGGAACAAGATATGGAGATGATTTACCCAAGCAATTTGTAAAAATCGCAGGTAAAACCATTTTGGAGCACACTATTGAAATTTTTGAAAAAGCACAAGAAATCGATGAAATTATAATTGTTATTACGCCCGAATATTATAACTTTGCACAAGAAATCCTATTAAAAAACAGCTATAAAAAAATTACAAAACTTCTAAATGGGGGCTTAACAAGAAAAGAAAGTTCATCAATAGGTATTAATTCAATTAAAGATATTAAAGCAAATGTTATTATCCACGATTGCGCAAGACCATTTTTAACACAAGAAATAATCAAAAATTGCATTAGCGCTTTAGATAAATATAATGCTGTTGATGTTGCAATTCCATCGGCCGACACAATTATCAAGGTTGATGAAAATAATATAATTCAAAGTATTCCCCAAAGATCAAAACTAAAAAGAGGACAAACTCCTCAATGCTTCAGGCTTTCAACTATTAAAAAAGCGCATGAATTATCAAAAAATGATACAAATTTTACAGACGACTGCGGATTGGTTCTTAAATACAACCTTGGTGAAATTTATGTGGTTGAAGGTGATATTGAAAATATTAAAGTTACCTACCCAAGTGATATTTTTATGGCAGATAGATTATTTCAAATCAGAAGCACAATAGAGCCAAACGAACAAAATATTGAAGATATTGAAGATAAAGTAATTGTAATTTTTGGCGGAACAAGCGGAATAGGTTTAACCACCGCCAATATGGCTAGAGAATATGGTGCAAAAGTTTTCAGCACATCAAAATCTACGGGCTGCGATGTAGTTAATTATAATTCTGTTGAAAATTTTTTAAGGGATGTTTATTCAAAAACAAAAAGAATTGATTTTGTAATAAATTCAGCAGGGATTTTAAAAATGGGTAAACTTGCCGAGCGTTCAATTGAAAATATACAAAATGACATTATGGTTAATTATATTGGTGCAATTAATGTTGCAAAAGCTTCCATTCCATACTTAAAAGAAACCAAAGGTTCGCTTCAATTATACGCTTCAAGTTCATATACAAGAGGCAGGGCATTGTATTCAACCTATTCTTCAACAAAAGCAGGAGTTGTGAATTTAGCTCAAGCACTTGCACAAGAGCTTGCGGATGATGAAATAAAGGTGAATGTAATAAACCCTGAAAGATGTGCTACACCAATGAGGTTTAACGCATTTGGCAAAGAACCCGAAGAAAGCCTGCTCCAACCCGAAAAGGTCGCACTGACAAGCTTAAAAACATTATTATCCAATTTAACTGGACAAGTTATAGATGTTAGGAAAGATTCCAAATAAGGGTATTTAGTTGGTCAAATCTGGAGGATAAATAGTTGGAGTTTAAAATTCATAAAACAAAAACAGAAACACACAGAATTTATTCTATATTTGGAATAAAGTTCAAGTTTAAATTAAATACGTATATCCAAATTAAAAAATTAAGAAAAGAAATTAAAAATTGTAAAAAAGATAATATATTGTTAAGGAAAATTATTGAGCAAAGTATAGATATAACAAAAATTCCCCCCGCAAGAGGAAAATTAAGAGAAGTTCAGCTTGCAAAAGTCGAAATATTAAGAATTGCAAATTCAATATTCGAAAAACATAAAATAGTATACTGGCTTGATTTTGGAACTTTAATCGGAGCAATACGCCATAAAGGCTTTATTCCTTGGGATGATGATATTGATATTTGCATGTTAAAAGAAGATTATTTGAAATTGCCCAAAATTTTAAATAAAGAACTTGAAAACACGCCGCTTGAGTTTAGATATGGTTCTGATTTTGGCTATCAGATAATTAAAATATATTATAAAGGTTATAGAACGATTGATATCGATATCTTTCCTTTTGAGTATATAAATGAACGATTGGAAACCAAAGAGGAGAAGGGTGTATTTCTGTCAAAATGGATTAAAATTAAAAAAGCCATTTTGAAAAAATATCCGTTAAACCTTTTTGAAGAATTCAAAATAAGCCATTTTGATATTATTCAAGAATGCGACGAATTAAAAAACAAAGTTTTCGGATGCAATTATAAGCAAAACCCCGAAACGAACCAATTGGTAAGATGTGTTGAAACAATGACTGCAACAAATCTTTGTGCCGTTTTTGAACACGCTGCAATTTTCCCTTTAAAAACCGCAGAATTCGAAAATCTTAAGCTTCCCATGCCGAATGACCCCTTAGAACACTTATTTGAATCGGGTGAATACGGAAAATATGGCTCGGTTATGAACTTTCCGACCGTTAAAGATTCCGGATTTTGGCATGTTCAAAATCATTATGAAGATATAGATTTTGATTTCAAAGCAATTTCGGATGAATTGAAGAATATAAGCAAAAATGAGGTATAAAAAAATGAAAATAAAGAAAATTCAAAACATTATAGATTCAATAAGGGGCAAAAACACCGACTACGACTATTTTGTAACGTTATACATGGCAAATTTATTAATCAGAAGCGGCCTTCTTTGTAAGGATTTTTCCCAAAAATTAAAACAAAACAGAACAAAACCACTTTATTTTGCATTTGCAAAAAAGAAAATAGGCTCGATTTTAAAAAACACTTCCGCCTCAAAACTTGCAATTGCAAATGGCAAAATGAGAAGTTTTCAGCTCAAGATTGTTGATTTTGCTAAACTTTTAATCCCCAAGCTTGAAAAAGAAGGGCTTCATCCAATGTTATCAGGAGGTTCATTAATCGGTGCCATTCGACACAATAGTCATTTTATTCCTTGGGATGATGATTTAGATTTTGATTTAATGATTGATGAATATGAAAAATTAAAAGAATATGCTAAGAACAATTTTTTGCTTATTGATATGAATTTTTGCAAAAACTTTAACGAACAAAGAGCAATTATTGATTATGCGCTAAAAGTACATCCAAATCAAATAATTTTTTCTCAAAAACCTTCCTGCATGAGCGCATATATTGGAACTTCTCTTGAAGATTGCATGACATTAGATTTTTTCCCAAGATATTATCTAAATCCGCAAATATCAAAGAAAAATTATGTTCGATACGCTAAAGAGTCGGTAGAAAAAGTAAAAACAGTTAAAAACTGGAATAAATATTTTAATTTGGCCAAAAAAGAAACAAAAAGAGGTGATATTTATTTTCAAAAAAGCCATCTGACAGCCTACGGTTGGAACAATGAAGCATTTGTTTACAGAGGCAAGGTTTCTTTTCTGCCCTTATCCGATATTTATCCTTACAAAAGAATCAAATTTGAAGGCTTTGAATTTTACACGATGAATGATGTTGACAAATATTTGAAAGATTTTTACGGGGATTATATGCGCATGCCTGAAAATATTGATTTTGCTATATATATCAGCATATATTCAAAATTTCTTAAAAGCAGAAACAGAAAATATTATATAGGATTTGAAGAATTGGCGGAAAATATTTAATGATTATGAATTTTATAAAAAATAATGAAACAATAAATACTTATAGAAAAATTTTGCCCTTTGTAAGGCCATACTGCGCCCGGGCACTTCTTGCCCTTGGACTTGCGATTCCGATAGGGTGTCTTGATGCGGTTATTGCTTTATCCTTAAAACCTTATATGGATATAGTAATGGTTGAGAAGACTGCTCAATCGCCTTGGTATATTCCTTTTTTAATAATTGCTTTTACATCAACTCAGGGCTTATTAAACTACGCTTCCACATATACAAATGATTGGGTGACGATGAAAGTTACCAATGATTTAAAAAAAGCCCTTTATGACAAATTGATGCACAAAAGTTCCGTTTATTACGACACAACAACCTCCGGAGATTCCCTAAAGAGATTTAATAACGATGCCGACCTTGCATGCAACGGACTGCTTGGAAGCGTTAAGATGATGGTGTCGAGAGTTTTTTCTTCCATTTCTTTAATGGGGGTTTTAATTTACAATTCCTGGCAGCTTTCAATAATTGCAATAACCATGCTGCTTTTGGCTGTTATTCCTTTAAGTAAAGTAAAATCAAGAATAAAATCAGTTACAAATAAATCAGAATCCGAGAATGCAGTCATAATAACATCTTATAACGAAGCTTATAATGGCAGCAAAGTTATAAAAGCATACGATTTATATAATATTCAGAATAATAAATTTGCAAAACAGCTCGATAATTTATTCAAATTAAGAATAAAAATTACTCAAAAAACAGGATCTATATCCCCCTTGATGCATGTTATCGTGTCTGTAGGGATTGGACTTGCGATAGGATATGGGAGTTATCTGATTCAAACAGAGACAATTTCAAGCGGCAATTTTGTTTCTTTTATTACAGCCTTGATTATGCTTTACACTCCTATAAAGGGGCTTGGCGGAAATGTTAAGAGTATGCAAACATCATTATTAGCGCTAGAGCGTGTTATGAAAAACCTTGAAGCCAAGCCTCATATTATTGATAAGCCAAATGCAACGGTTTTCGGGGGAATAAAGGATAATATTACATTTGAAAATGTCTATTTTGAATATAAAAAGAATGTTCCCGTTCTTAAAAATATCAGCTTTAGCGCAAGCAAGGGCGAAACAATTGCACTTGTCGGAAACTCTGGTGGCGGAAAATCCACGATTGTTAATTTAATACCCCGTTTTTATAAAATTGAAAAAGGCGAGATAAAAATTGACGGAATAAACATCGCAGATTACAAAATATGCTCTTTAAGAGAAAATGTTTCGATTGTTTTACAGGATAATTTCTTATTTGCAGGAACAATCAAAGAAAATATTTTAATGGGAAAACCACAAGCAACCGAGGAAGAATTGAACAATGCTATTAATAATGCTTGTTTGAGCGATTTTATTTCGTCTTTAGAAAACGGGCTTGAAACATATATCGGAGAGCGAGGCGTTTTATTATCCGGCGGTCAAAAACAAAGAATTGCTATCGCGCGTGCTTTTATTAAAAATGCACCGATTGTAATACTTGATGAAGCAACCTCAGCGTTAGATAATCAATCAGAAGCAATTGTTCAAAAGGCAATTGATAACTTAATGAAAGATAAAACAGTTTTTGTTATTGCTCATCGTCTTTCAACAATACAAAATGCGAACAAGATTATCGTCGTTAACCAAGGCAAAATAGCAGAAAGCGGAACTCATGAACAACTGTTAAAAAACAAAAACGGGGCATATAAAAAACTTTATGAAATGCAGTTTGAAAAGAAGATAAGGGTATAGGGAATTTTTATGAAAAAGATTTACACTTGTTTTTGTACTGATTTTATACATGACGGGCATCTTAATATAATAAGAGAGGCTCAAAAATATGGCGAAGTTATAGTGGGGGTTTTGAGCGACAAAGCTATGATAAGCTATAATAAATTCCCGACTGTGTCTTTTAAAGAACGTTTTCAGCTTATAAAAAGCATTAAGGGTGTTTCGGAAGTTGTTATTCAACAAGATGTTATGTATGACAAAATTGTTGAAGAAATTAAACCCGATTATATTATCCATGGTGATAATTGGAAAGTCGGACCTATGAAAGCCATTAGGGATAATGCGGTTTCTTTAATGGCAAAAACAGGTGGCAAAGTCATTGATGTACCTTATACAAAAAATGAACATGTATCTATGATAGATGCAAAATATAATCTAAAACGCTCCATGCCGGAATACAGAAGAAAAAGATTGAAAGAATTAATCAACTTAAGAGATATTGTAAAAACAATTGAAGTTCACAGCGGCTTAACCGGCTTAATTGCCGAAAAAACAATTGTTGAATGCAACGGTACACTTGATCAATTTGATGCTATGTGGATATCTTCATTGTGCGATTCTACAGCAAAGGGCAAGCCTGATATTGAACTTGTTGATATGACATCCAGATTTAGAACAATTTCTGATGTTGCGGAAGTTACCACAAAGCCTATAATCTTTGACGGTGACACGGGAGGTCTTATTGAACACTTTGTCTACACGGTAAGAACCTTGGAAAGAATGGGTGTTTCTGCGGTAATAATTGAAGACAAGGTCGGGTTAAAGAAAAATTCTTTATTCGGAACCGAAGTCAAGCAGACCCAAGACAGCATTGAACATTTCTGCAAGAAGATTTCCGCAGGGAAAAACGCTCAATTGACTGATGATTTTATGATTATAGCAAGAATTGAATCTTTAATACTTGAGCAAGGCATGGAAGATGCGCTCAAAAGGGCACTTTCTTTTGTTGAAGCCGGTGCTGATGGTATTATGATACATTCAAGAAAAAAAGAACCGACAGAAATTCTGGAGTTCTGTGATTTATTCAGAAAAACCAATAAAACCACTCCTGTCGTTGTTGTTCCGTCTTCTTTTAATTCCATAACAGAAGACGAATTGATAGCCCATGGAATTAACATTGTAATCTATGCAAATCAATTAACAAGAGCCGCTTTTCCTGCAATGGAAGAGGTCGCAAAAGATATTTTAAAATATCACAGAGCTAAAGAAGTTGATTCAAGATTAATGCCAATCAAAGAAATTATTTCATTAATTGATGAAATTAAATAAGGTAAAAACATAAATGAAAGTTCAAAAATTAATAGCTTGTATAAATTCACAATTCTACGCAGGTGTGCCCGATTCTCAATTAAGACCTTTGTGCGATTTTCTTATGGATAAATATGGCATAGACAAAAATCACCATGTTATCTGTGCAAATGAGGGCAACGCTGTTGCTCTTGGAACGGGATATTATTTAGCAGACGGTAAAATTCCGGTGATATATCTTCAAAATAGCGGTCAAGGTAATATTATCAACCCCGTAGCTTCTTTAACGAATGATAACGTTTATGCAATTCCGCAAATTTTTATAATAGGCTGGCGCGGTGAACCAAATGTTCATGATGAGCCACAGCATATATATCAAGGCAAAATTACATTAAAATTGTTGGAAGTTTTAGATATTGCTTATTTTGTTATTTCCAAAGATACAACTTTGGTTGAAGTTCAATCTGTAATGCAAGATTACAACACTCTTTTAAAAAACGGCAAATCCGTAGCTTTTGTTATAAAAAAGAATGCCTTGGAATATGAAAATAAAATTTCTTACAAAAACAATAATCTGATGAAAAGAGAAGACATTATTGAACATATTACAAGATTTTCATGCGATTCCCCTATTATCTCTACAACAGGAAAAGCAAGTAGAGAGCTGTATGAAATAAGGGAGCGCAACAATCAAGGTCACAAGTATGATTTTCTGACAGTAGGTTCTATGGGACACAGTTCTTCTATTGCACTAGGTGTTGCAATAAATAAACCCAATGAAAAAATCTGGTGCATTGACGGAGACGGTGCACTGTTAATGCATATGGGCGCAATGGCGCTTATTGGCGCTAATAAACCAAAAAATCTTGTGCATATTGCAATTAATAATGCTTCCCACGAAACAGTCGGCGGAATGCCCACTGTTGCAGATGAAATAGATTTAACTTCAATTGCAAAAGCTTGCGGTTATCCTTATAGTGCATCTGTGGATAATTTTGACGAGCTTGACAAACAACTTGCTGTTTGCGCTAAAAGCAATGAGCTTTGCTTTTTGGAAATAAAATGTGCAATCGGCGCAAGAAGTGATTTGGGTCGTCCGAAAGAAAAACCTTATGAAAATAAAGAAATATTTATGTCTAATTTAAAAGGGGAATAAAAATGAATAAAGTTGTTGTAATAACAGGTGTAGCCGGCATGACGGGTTCAAAAACCTCTGAGTATTTGCTAAAACAGGGTTATCGTGTTGTCGGTTGTGACAATTTTTTCTGTGGTTCAAGAGATGTTGTTTCTGAGCTTGAAAAACACGACAACTTTAAATTCTTTGAATATGATATTAACAACAAAAGCCAAATGGATGAAATGTATTCATTCGTTTCTGATAATTACGGCAATTTTGAAAAATATTTTATAAACTGTGCTGCCGTTGTACACACAAAGCACTTCTATCATCCCGACAGCACATTTACTACAAACGTTGTTTCAATGAAAGATTTATTAGATCGCTGTGTTGAAAACAGCTTTAAATCATACATAAACTGTTCAACAAGTGAAGTTTATTCTATGAAATCTTGGGTTGAAGGCGGATGCAGAGAAGAAGATGCGATTTTATTGGCAACCGCAGAGCAATCTTTGAGAACAAGCTATGCAACCGGGAAGCTCCTAACGGAATTTTTTATGAAAGACGCTGTTGAAAAAGGTTTAATTAAAGGTTGTTCTATAAGATTTGCAAATGTATATTCACCTGATGAAGTCTTTAGCGACCATATTATTCCTCATATTATTGATTCTATAAGCAAAAATAACAAAGTTTTACTTTTAGAAAATGCAAAAGAAACAAAAAGAACATTCTTAAATAATCACGATAGTTGCATGGCGGTTATTTGCCTTCTTCAAAATGAAAATTGTCTTGATGGCGGAATATATAACGTCGGAACACAAGAAGAAATATCGATAGTCGATTTGGTTAAATTGATTGCCAAGCTAATGAACAAAGAAGACGTTGAAATCGAGTTTCAAGGATACAGAACAGCAGACCCCAAAAGAAGACTTTTAAATGTTTCAAAAATAAGAGAAAGAGCAGGTTGGAAGGATGAAATTGCATTAAAACAAGGTTTAATGGAATGCATTAACAAAAGAACCAAAAAAGAGGTGCTTTTATGAACCGTTCAGCCATAATAGCAATCGCGGGCTCATCAAGCAGATTTTCAAAATCTCTTGGCAAGGAAGTCCATAAGGCAATTTATTTTGAAAATGATGACAATTGGACAATTCTTGCTCATCAGATTGGTTTGATAAAAAATTCCTGTAATGAAACAGTAATTATCACAGGCTATAAGCACAACGATATAGAAAAATATTTAAAAGAATATTTTCCAAATTTATCATACAAGCTTGTCTACAATGACCACTATAACAACTATGGAAGCTGCTACAGTCTGCTGCTTGGGATAGAAGCTGTGTCAGACAGTGCTCAAGAAATGGTGTTTTTAGAAGGGGATTTGATTTTTGATAGTGTCGCTTTTGACAGAATTATTCAAACAAACAAAAATGTTATAACGTCAAACAATCTTTTAATCGATGCAAGAACCGCTGTAATTTTTTATGTCACCAAAGACAGTACAATAAAATACTTGTACGATACATCTCATGATATTCTAAAAATAGATGAACCGTTTATCAAATTGGGCAATTCTGGGCAAGTGTGGAAATTTAACAACATTAAATGCTTGAAAAATAACCTTAAAAAATATAATATAGAAAATTTTAAAGGCACTAACCTTGTTCCGATAAATGATTATTACAGTGAATTGGATTCTGATGATGTTGAAATTATTACTTTTAAAGACTGGTTCAATTGCAATACCATTGATGATTACAGATTGATGAAAAAATACATTAAGGAGGATAAATGGAAATCTTAAACAGAAAACTTGCTCTAATAAAAGAAAAAATCAAAAGCAATAAAACAATAAAAATTGCAATAGTTGGTTTGGGCAGTGTTGGCAACTACCTTCTTAATTATTTGAACAAATGGGAATATGAAAATATTGAAATTTATATCGGCACAAGAAATATTAAAAAAGCCCAAAAAGACATTAACATTTCAAAAGTAGCTTCAATAATAAGAGATAACAAAACCAAAAATATCCGTGTAAAAGAGCTAAATCTCGACAATCCGGACACCATAAAAGAGTTTATCAAAGACATAGAGCCTGATTTTATAGTTAACACAAGCAGAGTATACAGCGGGCTTAAATATGGTTCAATATCTTGGAAAAACATCAGAGCCTACGGCTTATGGACTCCGCTTGCAATTAAATATATTAAAAACATTATGATTACACACAAAGAAGCGGCTTCAAACGCGATTGTTATTAACACATCGTACTCTGACGCTGTTATTCCTTGGCTAAAGAGCGCAGGACTTAACTATCCCGAATTCGGCAGCGGAAATTTAAACCATTTAATCCCAAGAATAAAAATGGCCGTTGCAAAAGAAATCGGGGAAGATTATCTTTCAAATATAGAGGTAGTTTTAGCAACAAGCCATTTTCACGATGTTGTTATAAGCAAAGAAGGTCAAACAGAAGGTATAGAACCTTTAATTAAAATCTTATACAATGGTAAAGAAATTAAACCTGATATGGCAAAAATCTGGAAAAACTGTGCCATAGAAATGCCTGTAGATACTAAAAGAAATATGATGAACGCAAGCAGCAATTTTGAAATAATTAAGAAAATAATAACCGCACTTAAAAATGAAAATAAGCAAATTATCCACTCCCCCGGCGTATTGGGCAATATTGGCGGATATCCTGTTGAAATTGACGGCGAAAAAGCTCAGGCAAGTTTTTTTGAAAAATATTTTACAAAAGATGAAATGATAAATATCAATAAAAAATCAATCTATCTTGACGGTATTAAAAAAATAGAAAATGGCTCATTATTTTATACAGATGAATTAATTCAAAAAGTAAAAAAAGCATTTAACGTTACAATACCAAAAGAAATTAAATACGAAAAAATAGAAGAAACCGCAAATTATATTATAAAAAATATTATAGAGCCTCAATTGAAGGAAAAATAATGAAAATAGCAATTTTATCCGATATCCATGCAAATCTTACCGCGCTTAAAGCAGTGTTGGCGGATTGTTACGCCAAATATCAAGATAATATAAATTTCATCAATCTTGGAGATTGTATTGATTACGGGATGAATCCAAACGAGGTTGTTTCAGAATTAATCAATCTTAAAGACAGGTTAATTTTAAATATCAAAGGGAACCACGAAAGAGCAATCCTCGGGTTTGAGTTTGATAGATTTTCTTCTCAAAGAGGAAAAGAGGCTAATCAATATACCAATAGTATATTAAACAAGCAATCGTTTGATTTTATAAAACATATGAAAGATTGTCCTTTTGAAATTATTTTATGTGACAAAAAAATATTATGTGTCCATGGTGATTTAACTGACTTGTACTGGGGAAAAATGAATGATGATGAAATCAAAAAAGAAGATTATTTGAAATATGATTTTATTTTATCGGGACATACTCATATTTCTTCATTTAGAACAATAATTCAAAATAAAGAGAAGAAAGTTAATTTTATAAACTCGGGTTCAGTCGGACAACCAAGAAACTTAAATCCTAATGCGCAATATTGCGTTTTAGATTTAGATGCTTCAGCGGTCTCGTTTAATTCTGTAGCCTACAATATAGTACTCGAACAAAAAAAATATAACGGCAAGATTGATGAATATTATAGGGATAGATTGTCTAAAGGAATATAGTAGATAAAATAAAAATATTTTGTAAGTAATTAATTAAAGAATTATTATAAATTTTTTAAAGCAACTCTTCCAAAATAATCATTTCAAGTGTATCAAATAATCATTTCAAGTGTTCGTTTACACATACCCCGCAAACATTCAGCCAATTCATTTTTAGTTTTTATATAAATGTTATTTTCAATAAAATATTTGACTTACAAAATAAAGAATGTCATTTTGTACGGAATCCGTCTTTTAAAGTTATAAATTATTATATAATACAAATTGAATAATTAGAAACGCATTTTTTATGATAAGCTTATTATATTCCAAGGTTTATATGAAAAATATAATACGATTTTTATTAACATTAATAACTCTGATTTTTATGGGGGCTGCTCCGATATTGGCAGAAGAATTGATTCAAAACAACAATAACGGAATGATTATAAGGATATCTGAAATTGAAGTGTATCCTCAATATTTAACCGAATATTTAAATTATGCCAAAGAGGTTGCCGAAAAATCCGTAGAATATGAGGAAGGCGTCATCTCAATTTATCCGATGGCAATAATCAAAAATAATACACAGATACGAATTTTAGAAATATACAAAGATAAAGAAGCATATGAAAAACATATTGCATCATCTCATTTTAAAAAATATAAAAAATCAACGCTGCATATGGTCAAACACCTTGATTTAGTTGATACATACCAGCTTTCTCCTGATAATTTCAAGAAAATATTTAAAAAATCGGCAATTGATTAAATTTTGAAAAATTTTCTATTCTTCCTCTTTGAAACTGCCGAATTTCGGAAGCCCGAGATGATATTTATGCGCAGCAAGCCGTACAAGAATTGTTGCAATAATTGATACCGAAATACACAAAAAATGATTTGAATGAAGCTGGTATAAAAAATAATACAGGGTTGAACCTATAATGGCAGCTGAAGCGTATAAATCTTTATACATAATAAAAGGCAGAGTATTTGCAATCATATCGCGGATTATCCCTCCGCCGACCCCTGTTATTACGCCTACAAAAATTGCAAGAAAAGCATTATCGCCAAATCCGTTTATTATTGCGGTATTGGTTCCTACAACACTAAATACGCCAAGCCCCACCGCATCAAAAAATGTTATTAAATTATAATATTTCATTCGTTTGCGTTTTATTCTTTTAATCGCAAAAATTCCGATATAAAAAGAAGCAACCGCAGTAATAAAAGCACACAAAACATATATGCCGTTTTTAAACATTGAAGGGGGTAAAATCCCAAGCAGCACATCCCTTAATGCTCCGCCGCCAACGGCCGTAATGGTGCCCAGCGTCACAACCCCGAGTAAATCAAGCCGTTTTTTAAACGCAACGATAACACCCGAGATTGTAAACGCTATAATTCCTATAATTTCGATTATGAATATCTCTATACCGAATTGCATATGGGTATTATATTACAAAAATCTTGCAGCCGATAATGGGCTGCAAGATAATTTTCAGGGATATAATTTATTTAATTTCTTTCAGCCATTCATCAATTTTAGCCTGTGCGTCAGCTCCGCCGTCTTCATAAACCGCAAACGATTTTAAAACCTTTGAACCCTTTGCAAGCTCGCCCATTTCTTTTGCAATTGAATACTGTCCGCCGCCGCCATGGGTAATAAACGGAACAATAATTTTGCCTTCAAAATTATTTTCGGTTAAAAATGTTTTGACAGCAGGCGCCATAGTATACCACCATGCCGGAGTTCCAACAAAAATAACATCATACTTTGAAACATCAATGTTTGCTTTAAGCTCGGGCTTTATATCTTTATCATGCTGTTCTTTTGCAACCCCGTATGCCGTTTCATTGTAATCTGCAGGATAGGGAACAAGGGTTTCAATTCTAAAAATATCACCGCCTGCAGAGCTTTGAATTTTTTCCGCAATTGATTTTGTGTTTCCGCCCCATGAAAAATAGGCCGTAAGAATTTTTTTATCCATAATACCTCCTTGTGTTTCTTTTTGAAATTGATTATTTTGAGCTGCCGCACACAGTAATACGGTGCAAACAGCTAATATTGGTATAATAAACATTAAAATTTTCTTCATAAGTGCTCCTTTTTTAAAAGCATAACATCTGGAGTCAACTTCAAGTCAAGATATCTTAGCATCATTTGCCATAAATTTTATGGTATAATTTCCTGCATAAAGCATGTAAGGTTTAACAGCCTTACGGGTTTATCTTAATTCTAATTCGGCATTCACTTGTCTGTTTGGCTGGTATATTTAGTTTAAAAGGAAATAAAAGCAAATGATGTATAATTTTGCAATATTTTGCAAAACATACTCCGGCGATTTTGAAAGATTTCAAATTTTAATCAATTCTTTCAATAAATTTAATGCGGATAACATCCCCATGTACGTCAGCGCTCCGAAATCCGAACTTAAAATATTTAAAAACTTTGAATCAAATAATATTAAAATCATATCCGATGAAAGCTACGGCGAAAAATACTTAATTAAAGAAAAAATAAATAATTTTTCAACAGGATATATTAATCAGGAAATCTGCAAACTCTGCTTTTTTGAAACAGGCTTTGCAAAAAATTATCTTTGCATTGATTCCGATGCCGAATTTATAAGAAATTTTTATACTTCCGATTTTATGCACGATGAAAACACGCCTTATACCGTTCTTGTTATGGATAAAGACCTGTCTGTTGAAAAATATTACAGAGATTATTGGAAAGAAAGACAAAAACAAATAATAAAAATTTATAACGAAACGGGTCTTATTGATAAAAGGTATAGAACCTGCCATAATATGCAGGTTTTCAGCACAAAAGTTTTAAAATCCTTAAAGGAAGATTTTATGAAACAGAAAGGATACTCTTATGCTGATTTAATAAAGATTTCACCTTTTGAATTCAGCTGGTACAATGCCTGGTTTCAAAAATGCCGCCTTGTGGAAGAATACGCCGTAGAACCTTTTTTCAAAATGTTTCATATGCGCACCGAATATCAAATCTCCAGAGCCAAAGGAATAAAAAAGAAAGACCTTGCAAAATCTTATGTGGGAATTGTTATGAACGGTAACTGGCAAACCCCCGAAAAACAATACAAAAAGCCAAATGTTATCCACAAAGCAATTTATAAAATATTATCAAAAATTTAAAAATAAAAAATCGCAATATTTAGTTTGGAAGTAAAAAAATGAAATTAAAAGAATTATTTAAAAAAAGAAAACCCGATAAATATGAAGGTTATAACCCAGCAAGCAACAGTGCTTCAATGCGGCAATTTATTGACTGGATAAAATATTATTCAACGCTTGAAGTTAAAAATGTTTTTGAAATAGGCGCAAATTTTGCACAGGATGCGGAATATATTGCAAACGCGTTTGAGATTGCACCTGATAATGTTTATGTTTTTGAAGCTCATCCTGATTTATACAAGGCGATTACAAAAATCCACAATTTCAAAGCATACAACAATGCTGTTTTTAATGAAAATAAACAGATGAACTTCAATATTGTGCCGCTTGATGCCAAAAATACGGGTTTATCCTCACTTTTACCCATACATTGTGACACAACCGCAGTATCCGTACAGGCGATTCGTATGGATGATTTTATGAATGAAAACAATATAGGCGAAATTGATTTTTTAAAGCTTGATGTTGAAGGGTGCAACTGGGAAGCACTGGACGGTTTCGGAGAAAGGCTGAAAGATGTTAATTCCATTCATATTGAAGCGGAGCATATACAAAAATGCATAAACAAAATAGATACAAAACTGTACCATGATATCGAAAAGATATTAAAAGAAAACGGTTTTAAACTTGTATTTTTTCAAAGATACAGCTGTCAATCGGATTCTTTCTGGGTACAGGAGAGATTTTTAAAAACAAAATAATAACTTGAGGCTTTAAATGGCGCTGGAATTTAAGGATAACTGCATATTTATCTCAATATTCGGTTTGAAAATTAAACACAGAATAAAAACAAAAAACACTGCAGCCCAAAATACATACAAAATAGGTGAGCATTCATATTGCGCTGCCGCTTTTGTTTCTCCTGCAGCACAAATAGGCAAATACTGCTCGATTGCATCAGGTGCAATAATCGGCGTGGATAATCATCCGACAAATTGGGCTACAACCTCTCCCCGTATAAAAAACATTGAAAAAAATATCAGGTTTAAAAAAGTGGAAATAGGAAACGATGTTTGGATAGGCACAAATGCAATTGTTATAAATTCTAAAAAAGACCATATCAAAATAGGAGACGGGGCAATAATCGCGGCAGGAGCGGTTGTTACAAAAGATATACCGCCTTATGCAATAGCTGCGGGTATTCCTGCAAAAATTATTAGATACAGATTCAATAATGAAGTAATTTCAAAATTATTAAAATCTAAATGGTGGGATATTCCGATATCCGAATTAAAAAATATGGATGTGGAAAATATAGAGCACTTTCTAAAGCAGATAGAACAAAGACAAGAGAAAAAATATGAAGATAAAAATTAAATTTAAACCGTTAATTCAAAAAATTGACCGTTTAACGGAACACATTATTTCGTTTTTCGATATTTTAAAATTCAAAACTTATAAAATTAAAAGAAAAAGTGTGCTTATAGTAGAACCAAACCCTTACCACGGCGAAATTCTCCCGGGGTTTGTCAAATATTTTCAAGAAGTCTTGGAAGGATATAATACGGATTTATTTTTAAGAAGAAAAAATATAACAGACAGCCCGTTTATTAATATTAAAAACATAAATATTTTCACCTGCTCTCCGCTGTCGCTTAAATATCTTTTAAAACAGGATAAAATAAGTCGATACGATTTTGTATTCTTTTCAACATCGGTATTATGGGAGGAAGGATATTATAAAAACACTCTGCTAAAATATCTTGGGTATATTCCAAAAACAAAATACGGAATTCTTATGACGGAACACAACCCGAAAAGCTGCCTTGAAGAATTTGGTGAAATTAAATACATAAAAGAACAGAGGCTTTTTACGCTTTCAGGTTTTTGCGATACAAAAATGCTGAATCCTCATTATTTTATTAATTTAAAGCCGGCTGAAAAAAATCAAAAAACAATATTTGTAACCGCAGGGCGTTTCGTAAAAAGCCCCGATTTGATGTATCGCGCAATAGATAAGCTATTTGAAGAAAATATTGATAATTTTGAAATACTCATAACGGGTGCCGCTTTTAAACCAAACAAAAAATACAGAAAAATTATAAAATCACTTGGATTTATAAATTTTAAAAATATGTACAAAATAATAGAAAAATCAGATTTTATACTGCCTTTATTTGACCCTGAAAATAAAGATCATAAAGTATTTCTGGGGAATGCCACATCAGGCTCAAGACAGTTATCTCTCGGGTTTTTAAAACCTATGTGCATTAATGAAAAATTCGCCCCGCAATTCGGCCTTACAAATTCAAACTCCGTTATTTATGAAGGAGAAAACCTTCATCTTGCCATAAAAAGCGCGATAAATATGAAAAATGAAGATTACAAAACAATGCAATTAAACCTGAAAACCCTTGCAGACAGCATATATAAAAGCTCTTTGGATAATTTGAAAGATTCAATTAAAAATATTTTTGACGGGAAAAATTCAGATGAACAATAAAACCCCTGAAAACAACCGTGCAGATATAAGCATTATTTTAAATTTATACAAACGCCCCGAAAATCTTGCGTTGCAGCTGGAAGCCCTCGAGAAACAAACCTTAAAACCCAAAGAAATTCTCCTGTATCAAGACGGCACAGGCGATACAATACAAATTCCAAATAACGTTAGAGATAAATTTAATATTATAGAAATAAGCCCCGAAAATAAAGGTGTCTGGGCAAGATTTGATTTTGCCAAAAGAAAAGCAAACTGCAAATATGTCTGCATTTTTGATGATGATACGATTCCGGGTTCAAAATGGCTTGAAAATTGTTACGCTGAAATGGCAAAACAGGAAGGATTGTATGGAACAATAGGAATAATTTTGTTAAAGCCTGAAAATTACCCTCAAGGCTGTGGTTCTTCATATTTAAGAGCAGGCTGGGACGGCAATTTAGATAAAACTGTTGAAGTTGATTTTGCAGGCCACAGCTGGTTTTTTAAAAAGGAATGGCTGGATGATTTATTTAATGCACCCTCTGAAATTCAAAAATATAAATTTGCGGGCGAAGATATGGCATTTTCTTATCAGCTTTTAAAGCGCGGTATTAAAACTTATGTTCCGCCGCACCCGAAAGATAATCAGGAGATGTTCGGCTCAATTCCAAAAAACGCCCTGAAATTAGGAACAAATGAATCTGCAATTTCCTTAAACCAAAATAATTTAAGCTCAATGACGGAATGTATAAAAATATTGTTAAACAATGGCTGGGAAACGCTTATAAAACGAGAGCCGAAATATGTAAGAAAAATCAGACAAAAACTTGGAAACTGCAAATATATGTTATTCGGACTCATTAAATATCAAAAAACATACCATCATAAAATTATTACAATATTCGGTATAAAAATAACATTTAAAATAAAATAATTCTAAACACTTTCCTGTTCAAGCTTTTGAACATTTTCCGTTTTTGCGGAATTTGAATTATTTGTTTTAAATTTCGGGGTAAAATTAATAAGTTTTTTATGGGTTAATTTTTGGAAAAGATTCATCAATTCCTCATCCTGAGGAATTTTGGAATTTTTCTTCAATCTGAATACGTATTTAGAATTCAGCATTTTGGCAATAATACAGCTTTTAAAGTTATCATCAATAATAAAAGCCGTGTGGATATTTTTATAAACAAATTCCTTCACAAAATTAATAAACCCGAAATACCCGGGGTATTCATCTTCATTATAAAGAATTACATCATCAATACAATCAAGTTTGATAGCTTCATCAAAGTTATTATTATGAATTAAAAGCACTACATTTGAATCAGGGTATACCATTTTGATATTCTGACACAAAGGACTTATTGAAATAATGCTCTCATTAGGATCATCCACCTTCGGTGCATTAATAATTAAAAATGTTTTTTGGAATTGATATTTTTCTTCTTTTGAAGCTATTTTAAACCCGAATAAATAAAAATCTTTCCTGTTTTGATAATGCTTTATCGTGCAGTAAAGATTTTTTTCTTTTTCAATAAGAAAATCCTGAAATTTAATGTTATTTTCTTTCATAAATTTCACAACATTAATTTTAGAATTAATTTTATCTTCAATTTTTGCTGCCGTACGAATAAAGCGCATTATTGAAAAATTATCCGCAAAACAATAATATTTCACATTGGGCACCGTTATTAAAGTTTTTGTATTATGAAGTGCCTTTGTTAAAAATTCAGCATCCTCATAGCAGACATCTTCTTCAAAGCTGACATTTTCAAGCACCTCTTTTTTATACAAAATACCCCAAACCTGCCAGCGTTCAGGCATTTTAAGAGTTTTAGCAAGGTTGTTAAAGCCTGTATAAAAAATTTCTTCTTTGTAGTTTGAATATCTTTTAAATTTACCCGAAGGCTTGATTCTAACAACAGATGCTACGGAAATATCCGTGTCATGTTTTTTAAGGCAATAGTGCAATTTTTCAATATAATCAATATCCACCCAATCATTCGCATCAACAAAAGCTATGAAATTGCCTTTTGCAATCTCTAATCCCCTGTTTCTTGCAGCGCCGCGTTTTTTATTTGCCTGTTCTATTATTTTAATTCTGTCATCTTCGCCCGCCAGTCTTTCTATGACAGACATTGATTTATCGGTTGAACCGTCATTTATAACAATTATTTCAATATCGCCGAATGTCTGGGTAAGAAGGCTGTTTAAACATCTTTCAATATATTTTTCAGCATTATAAACAGGTACAATAATTGATACCTCGGGAATTTTTACGGGAGTTTTATTTGTTTCTGTCGCTTGCGATGCTTCAGACATCAATATTTATTCCTACAAATTCAAAACAGATACCCGCTATAATACCACAAAATTAGGGAATAAATAAACTTTTATTAAATAATGTGAAGCATTAAAAAACAAAGCCTTTAAAATAAGCGGCTTTGTTTTAATCCATCATGCAAGATTTTTCTAATAATCATTATACCATTTTTTTAAAAATATTTTCAAATCATTATTATTTTTTTAAACATCATTACAATAAAAAACCCGTTACGGGTAAGCACATTTTTCTATGGTAAAATTTTTTTATGATTAAAAACAATACAAAATTTATTGAATATATAAAAAATTTAAAAGCAATGGGAGCAAAAGCTTTTAAGCTTGAACTCGAAAGTGAATATCTTAAGGAGTCTTCCATACAGGAAATTTCCGAAATATTAAAACAAAATTCCCTGTATCTTGCGCTAAAGCTTGGCGGTTTTTCTTCATATAATGACATTTTAATTTCAAAAAATGTAAAAGCGGATATTATAACCGCTCCTATGATAGAAACCCCTTATGCTTTTAAAAAATTCATAGAAACACTGCTTTCCGTTTACTCTTTAGATGAAATTTCAAATAAAGAAATATTTATAAATATTGAAACATTAACAGGAATTCAAAATCTTGATGCCGTTTTAAATTCAAAACATTTAAAATTGTTGACCGGAATAGTGATAGGAAGAGGAGATTTAATCTCATCTCTTGATATAGAGGATTCTTTAATCGATTCGCCAAAAATAGAAAAAATAATTACACCCGTTATTCAAAAATGTGAAAAAGCGGCAAAAAAAGTAATTATAGGCGGAAAAATAACCTCAAAATCAACAGAGTTTCTGAAAGGTCTGCCGTTATCCGCAGTTTCAGGTTTTGAAACAAGAAAAATACTCTTTTCTAAAACCGCAATTCAGGATAAAAATCTCAAAAGCATTATAGATAAAGCAATTGAATTTGAAATTTATTATCTTGAAACGCTCCTGAATACGCAAAATCAAAACTCAATAAATATCAAAGAAAGAATAAAAACGCTTCGGGAAAGATTTTAGCCCCCCCCTTTTTTTTTCTTTTAATCAACGCATTTTGTACATTCTTTGCCTATGGTTCTTCCAAAAAGAAGCCTTACTCCGCCAAAGCGTTTTTTAAGCGTATTTTTGATACCGCAGGTTATTTCATTTAAATTTTTGATAATATACCCCGTGTCATTCACGCCTGTTTCAATATTCGGCATACTGTTATTTGTAAATTCGTTCACTCTTTTTACGGTTTCTTGCAGTTCTTTTGTTGAATTTCTAACGCTTTCCGTTGTTTCTTCAAGATTGGACATTGATTTATCAAGGCTTTCCTGCTTAATTGAACGGTTTAATTTTATTGTTAAATCTTCAATATTTCTTGTTGTATTTTCAAGATTATCGGTCGTTTCTTTAAGATTTTTTCTGTTTTCCAAAGCCATTTCATTAAGCGTTGTAAATAAATCTTTCAGGGCACCTATTGTATCCTGCAGTTCCTCTACCGTCTTTTCAAGATTTTCTTTCATATTATCAAGTGAATCCGTCTCCTGGCTTGATAAAAATGTTTCAATATCAACGGTGGATTTTCCTGATACAATATCACCGTTTTTTAAATAAGAAACCGAGGGTTCATCAGGATAAACTATATCGACATAGTCGATTTTGCGCCATTTATCTTTTTCCCTTTGAAGTTTTACAGTGATATTATCGGGCAGTTTCAGATTTTTATTATGAAAAAGTGCTATTTTCATATAAGTGGTTGTATAATCACCGTTTGGTTTAATATACAACACCTTCCCTATTTTATACCCTTTATAAAAAACATTAATCCTTTCTTTAATAGGGCGAAGCTCGCTAAATTCTGCCGTGATAAAGGTGTATGTAAGCCTTTGATACAGCAAAATTCCCATTATAACAAGAAAGGCAATAAGCAAAATCTGCCATAAAAATTTTAAAACAAAATCCCGTATATTTTTTATAATCTCAAACATTTTCATAAAACAAAATATAATATCAGTTTTTAAAATATAAAATTCCCCCGCAGGGCTAACCTTTACGGGGGGAAATTTTTAAAACCGTATGAATTGTTTATTTAAGATATTCTCTAAAGAATTTTTCGATTTTATCAAACGGGATTTTTTCCAAATTGTCATACAAATCAACATGGTTTGCACCCTCGACAATTAAAAGTTCTTTATTTTCTCCTTTTAATTTTTTAAAAGCATCTTCACCAAAATATCTGCTGTGGGCATTTTCACCATGAATAACCAGAACGGCACTTTCTATTTCATCGCTGTATTGTAAAATCGGCATATTGATTAAAGAAAGACTTGAAGTCATGTTCCAGTTACCGTTTGAATTGATTGAACGGGCATGGAAACCTCTTTTTGTTTTGTAATATCCGAAATAATCCTTGATAAATTGAGGTTCTTCACCTGTTAATTTATCAGGAAGCCCGGGTGCCTTGGCAAAAGTTCCCTCTTTAAAATCTTTTGTTCTCTGCTCGTTAAGCTGTTTTTTCATCTCATAACGGGCCTGCTCATCGATTGAATCATTGTAACCCTTTGCACTCACCCTTGTCATATCATACATTGTAACGGCAGCGGCGGCCTTAATTCTTGTATCAATTGCAGCTGCATTAATTCCAAATCCGCCAAATCCGCAAATGCCTATTATTCCGATTTTTTCGGTGTCAACATTATCAAGGCTGCTCAAAAAATCAACAGCTGCGGAAAAATCTTCCGTATTAATATCAGGGCTAGCCACATGTCTGGGTTCTCCGCTTGATTCTCCCGTATAAGAAGGGTCAAAAGCAAGGGTTATAAAACCGCGCTCAGCCATAGTCTGCGCATATAATCCGGATGATTGTTCCTTTACTGCTCCAAACGGACCGCTTACGGCAATTGCAGGCATTTTTGCCTTTGTGTTTTTCGGTGTATATAAATCCCCGGCAAGTATTATACCGTACCTGTTTTTAAAATTAACCTTTTCAATATTCACTTTGTCGGATTTTTTAAAAGTTTTGTCCCAATCTTTATTTTTAGCTTCGCTCATAAGGCATCCTCCCATAAATAATATAACAGCAAATAAATAAACCAAAAGTTGTTTCATCAATCCCCTCCTTTATTAGTTTGTTCTATATATTTTATAACCCTTGCAGGGTTGCCCGCAGCAACTGCAAGCGGCGGAATATCTTTTGTAACAACGCTTCCCGCACCCACTATCGCGCCATCTCCGATACTTACTCCGGGAAGTATGGTAGAATCAGACCCGACCCATACATTATTACCTATAATAACAGGTTTTGGATTAAGAGAGGCACGATTTTTCGGATTAAAATCATGATTTAATGTTGCAATCGTAACATTATGCCCTATTAAAGAATTATCTCCGATTATTATACCGCCTTGATCCTGAAATCTGCAGCAAGCATTTATAAAAACATTTTTTCCCAATGTTATATTCTTGCCGCAATCCGTATAAAAAGGAGGAAATAGCCTGAATGCTTTATCAACCTCTTTACCTGTCAATTTTGAAAACAATTCAACAATTTCATTTGGTGTATGATATTTATTATTAATCTCCATTGTAATCTTTATTGCTTCCTGCGAAAGTTTGTGAAACATTTCAAATACGTCAGAATCCGCTTTAATGGTTTTTGCCGTCTTCATATACGCTAAAAATTCTCTTAAATCCATATTTATTTCCTCTTTTACAATTAATTCTAAAACAAAAAGTGGATTTACCGCAATATAGCTTTTATGTATAATTAATTTTTATAACCATAGTTATAATTTATATAAAAATAATAATTATTATGGATATAGTTAAAATAATTATATATACAACAATAAGAGATGCATTTTTCTGTCTGTGCTTATTATTTCTGTGTTTTAATCCTTATGCGGCATTATCTGATAAATGGCGCTTCATAATTATTTTTTCATCATTTATTTTATATCTTTTAATACCGAGAATTTTAAACTGTACAAAAGTTGAAAACGGTTTTGATATTGCAGTATTCAACAAAATAGCGGAACACAAGGAAAATTTTGTTGCCACCTTGAGCCATGATTTGAAAACACCCGCATTATCGCAAATTAAAAGTTTACAGATACTTCTTGATGAAAGCTTGGGTTCGTTAAATACCGAACAAAAGAGTTTATTAAATGCAACTTTAAATTCCTGTAAATATATGAAGGAGATGATTTTAACCCTTCTTGCAACATATAAATTTAAAAGCGGAACAGTCACTTTGAATTATGAAGATTTCGACATACTGGCTTTAGTAAAAGAATGTACGGAAGAAATTAAGAGCTTGGCTCACGAAAAGAAACTGAATATTCAAATCGATTCCGAATCAAAAAACAATATTGTTTGCGCAGACAGAATGCAGATAAAAAGAGTAATTATGAATTTACTTGCAAACGCAATAAGCTACGCGTTTAAAAATACCGTAATAAATATCACTATTGTAAATGACAGAGGATTTTTCAGATTTTATATAGAAAACTCGGGCGGCTATATTGAGGATGAAGTTTTAAAACAGCTTTTTAACAAATATTCAAGCTTTGCTTCAAAATACAAAAGGGCAAGTACAGGTTTAGGGCTTTATTTATCAAAACAGATTATTGAAGCGCATTTAGGCATTATAAAAGCGGAAAGCTTCATTGAAGGAAAGAATATTTTCAGCTTTTACATCCCTTCTTTTATTGAAGAAGAAGCAAAACAAAAGAAAAAACAACGTTTGAGATTTTAAATAAAAAACAGCATTAAAAAACCGGCGCTTGATAAAAGCACCGGTTTAATATTTTAAGCAAAGAGGGCAAGCCCTCTAAAACTATTTAATTTCAACAGTAGCGCCTGCTTCTTCAAGTTGTTTCTTGATAGCTTCGGCATCTTCTTTTTTAACGTTTTCTTTAATCGGTTTAGGAGCGCCGTCTACTAAATCTTTAGCTTCTTTTAAGCCTAAGCCTGTGATTTCTCTAACGATTTTAAGTACCGGAATTTTGTTAGCACCGGCAGAAGCCAATACAACTGTTACTTCAGAAGAACCTGCATCAGCAGAGGCATCAGCGGCACCTGCAGCGGGAGCAGCAGCAACTGCAACAGGGGCAGCAGCAGAAACACCGAATTTTTCTTCCATAGCTTTTACTAATTCAGCTGCTTCAATTAATGTTAATTTTTCAATTGATTCTAAAATAGTTTCTACATTACTCATTTTTTAAATCTCCTTTATTATTTATTTTTATTTGTTACTTTTTGTGCCTGAAAATCGGCTGTGTTAACTATTGGTTTGCTTTTTGTTTAGCTACAGCATCAACCGCACGTACTAAAGCGGACATAACACCATTGATACCGTAAACGATACCTGTTGCAGGTGAATTGATGCTTCCGAGAATTTTTGCATAAAGTTCTTCTTTTGAAGGAAGAAGTGCAAGTTTTTTAGCTTCATCGGCTGATAAAACTTTACCGTCCAGCACAGCGCCTTTGATTTCACCTTTTTTGTTTTCTTTAATAAAGTTTGCAACAACTTTTGCTGCGCTTACTTCATCTCCGAAACCGAAAGCAATAGCTGTGGGGCCTTGCATAAGTTCTTCAATTGATTCAAAAGATGTACCTTTTGATGCTAACTTACACAGTGTGTTTTTTGTTACCGTATAATCGGCATCGCTTTTTTGAAGTTTGCGTCTTAATTCGGTAATTTCTTCAACACTATATCCTCGATAGTCAGTAACAACCGCAACCTTGGCATTTTCAAATTGTTTTTTAAAGTGTTCAACTTTTTCATTTTTAAAAGCCTTTGTTGACATTTGTAACTTTCTCCTTTCGTCTTGTTTTCAAAGTTAAAAACAATTCTATTTTTGGTTTAAAAAGTAAAAAAGTTTTGCGCTTTTTGTATACTTTTTAAAATTAATATACACGCTGCAAAACAATATCCAAAAATAACAATATTTAATTTTTTAAATTTGCTACCTGGGCAGGCTTTATTTTTTAAGGCTTTTACCGATTTTCGGGTTTTGCCGCCATGCTGTCTTCGGTGTATAATACTGTTAGGATATTAAAAACAAGACTTCTTGTCAAATAAAATGTTATGTTTCTTTACAATAAATATTTTTTTATTGAAAAGCATGGAAATAATGTTTATTATGTTTACCTGACACAAAAAACGCTTATATAGATGGAAAACCTTAGAGAAAAAATTGAAAAGAATGTCAAATTAAGGAAATACCTTGATTTAATTAACAAGATAGTAAAGGTTGAATACAAAACTATTGCAGCCCAGCACCTTGTAGAATTTGACGAACTTGTAAACATCGGCATTCAAACCGTAGATATTCTTTGCACCAATCATACGGCGGAAGATGAAGACGAGTATAACGAATCATATCTTGCAACAGCCATAAAATGGGCAATAAGAAACGAACTAAGACGCAGATACAGATGGCACGGGGTTAAATCTCAAAGACCCGTTGACGCTGATAAAAACGAATTAAGGGAAGCCATTTATAAAACAATTCTTTCAACGGATGAAATGTATGAATCCGATAAGCCTTTTGAAGTAAAAGATATCAGAAAAAACCCTGAAGAAACCTGTGAATTTAACCAGATTTCCGTTGCAATCAAAAAGGCAATAGCTGAATTACCGAGACGCGAAAGAGAATTAATTGAAGCTAAATTTTTCCAGGAAAAAAAATTAATGGAATTATCCGAAGAATTTTCAATTTCGGCTTCAAGAATTTCAAGAATTATAAAATCAGGACTTGATAAAGTTAAAGACAAGCTTGTTAAAAGCGAAGTGGTTTAAATTTTATCTTGCAATATCATAAAAACGCCGTTGATAAAAATTTTAAAAGTTAAAACCCGCCTGTATCAATTAACAAAGCGGGTTTTATTATATTATATAAAAACTTTTGCTTATTCTTCGGAAGTTTCTTCGCAGTTTTCTTCATCACAGGGTGTTTTTTCGCAAACTTCTTCCGCTTCACGATAATCAACATCGATAGCATCGGGTGCTTTAAACATATGTTCCGCAAATACTTCCAATGATTCTTCAACAAGTTTTTGCTCTTGTGCTATTGAAACAGCCTCGTTTTCAAATGCTTTAGCGGTTTTAAAAGCTTTTTCATCAGCCTTTGCCTGATTAAACACACCTTTAAGGTAACTGTTTTTCTTAACAAGGTTCAGCATTGCATTACCTATAAATAAGCCAAATACGGCAAGAGCTTTTGTTTTGGCGGGAGCATTTTTTGCTTTTTGTAATAGCCCTGAAACCTTTGCAAATTTATCCTTTTTATCAATTTTCTTAACGGCATTTGCAGTGTGTTTTAAAACAAAATCGGAAGCACCTGCAATACCGTCCCTTAAGACAGATTTTTCTTTAGAAATTGATTTTGCGCCCAAATATCCCGCACCAAGAACAAGTGCACCGGTACCTGCGCTTACGGCTCTTCTTAAATTACCTGCCGTTTTATACTTCTTATCGATATATTCGTTTTGTCTTTGAATTGATGCTTGTAATCTGTCTATAGTCATAAAAATTTTCCTTATTTTTATAATTTCATGTAACCTGATAAAACCTGTAAATACAAATTTTTGCACTTTAATCTTATAAAAAGAGTTTTTTGTAATAAAAGTTTACAAACTGCGCTTTTTTAAGAGTTAAATTTTCTTGAAATCGGCATTTTTTTATGAAATAATCACCCTTGTAGAAATTATCAATCTTTAATTTGGAGAAAATTCAAATGATAAAAACGGGAGTAACGGGCGCCCTTGGCAAAATGGGCACGGAAGTTATAAAAACCATTATTAATAATAATGAAACAAAAGGCGAGCTCACGCTTGTTATGGCTGTGGATAAATTTAGAACGGGAGAAAATATTCACGGAAATATCATAATAGAAAGCGACCTTGAAAAAGCGCTTGAGGCAAATAAACCCGATGTTGTGGTTGATTTTACCCAGCCTTCCGCCGTTTTTGAAAATGCCAAAAAATATTTAAACGCTAAAGTAAAACCCGTTATAGGAACAACAGGGCTTACATCTGCCCAGATTGAAGAATTAAAAGAATTATCAAAAGCAAATAATACGGGCTGCTTTATTGCCCCGAATTTCACAATAGGCGCCGTTTTAATGATGATGTTTTCCAAAATGGCGGCTAAATATTTTGATAACGCGGAAATTATTGAATTTCACCATAATCAAAAGAAAGATGCCCCGTCAGGCACTGCAATTAAAACCGCACAGCTGATGGCGGAAGCAAATTCCGATTTTACAAAAGGAAACTGCCCCGAAACTGAACTTATTCAAGGTTCGCGCGGTGGAAACTTCATAGAAAACGGTAAAGGAAACATTTATATTCATTCTGTCAGAATGCCCGGTTTTATGGCAAGTCAGGAAGTAATTTTCGGAAGCACGGGACAAACCCTCAAAATCAGGCATGATTCAACAAACCGTGAATGCTATATGTCCGGTGTTGAGCTTGCAATTAAACATGTTTACAATAATAATGATTTTATATACGGATTGGAGAATATACTATGAAACCGAATATAGCTGTACTTGGAGCAACAGGAGTTGTTGGAAGAGAAATTTTAAGCATCTTGGAAGAAAAGAAATTTGAATTCAATTCAATTAAAATGCTTGCTTCATCACGTTCTGCAGGCTCAAAACTTGACTTTATGGGAAAAGAATACACGGTAATCGAAGCAGCACCCGAAGCTTTTGAAGGTATAGATATAGTTTTAGCTTCAGCAGGCGGTTCTACAAGCCTTGCTCTTGCAAAAGAGGCAGCTAAAAGAGGCTGTGTTTATATAGATAATTCAAGTGCATTCCGTATGGAAAAAGATGTACCGCTTGTAATTGCAGGGGTTAACGATGATGACCTTAAAATGCATACTGGTATTGTTGCAAACCCGAATTGCTCAACTTCGCAGTTAATGCTTGTTTTAAAGCCTTTGCACGATTACGCCAATATTAAAAGATTAATAGTTTCAACCTATCAGGCTGTTTCAGGCGCAGGGCTTGCCGCAATGAATGAATTAACAGATAATTCAAAGGTTAATTTAGTCGGTATGCCTTATGAAAATAAAGTTTTCAAATATGAAATAGGCTTCAACCTTATTCCGCAGATTGATTCCTTCACGGAAAACGGCTATACAAAAGAGGAAATGAAGGTTACAAATGAAACAAGAAAAATCCTTCACCTTTCAAATGATGTGCCGATATCATGCACGGCTGTAAGGGTTCCCGTATACAGAGGCCACTCCGAAGCCGTTACTATTGAATTTGAAAAACCGATTGATGCCCTTCAAACCCGCGAAATCTTATCAAAAGCCTGGGGGGTTGAAGTGGTTGACGATATTGATAATTATGTTTATCCGACACCTAAAGACTGTGCGGGTAAAGACCCTGTATATGTTGGCAGAATAAGAAAATCAATAGCTTTTGATAATGCAATAGATTTATTCTGCGTAGCAGACAATTTAAGAATAGGCGCCGCTTTAAATACGGTTAGAATAGCAGAATCCGTTGTAAGAATGGGCTTATACGGAAACCACTAAGAATTTTAAAGGAGAATATGTATGACATTAAAATATGATGCAGGTGAAGTAATAACCGCTATGGTAACCCCTTTTGACAGCAAAAGGGAAATAGATTTTCAAGCTGCGGAAAAGCTTGCCAAACATCTTATAAATACAGGCTCCGATGCTATTCTTGTTACGGGAACAACAGGCGAAAGTCCGACTCTTACCCATGAAGAAGAATATGAACTTTTATACGCCGTTAAAGGTGTGTCTTCGGGAAGCGCTAAAATCATTATGGGTGCAGGCTCCAATTGTACAAAAACCGCAATAGAATCATCCAAAAAAGCGCAGGAAATCGGCGCTGATGCCATTCTTTCGGTCGTTCCTTATTACAATAAGCCCAATCAGCAGGGTATGATTGAACATTTCGGCGCAATTGCAAAAAGTGTTGATATACCGATTATTTTATATAATATACCGGGACGTACAGGCGTAAATATGCAGCCTTCCACTGTTGCGTTTTTAGCAAAAGAATACCCCAATATTGTTGCACTAAAGCAAAGCTTTCCCGATATGGATGTTATCACCGAATTAAAATCCGTATGTCCTGACGATTTTGCAATTTATTGCGGGGATGACAGCCTCACACTTCCTATGTTATCTCTCGGTGCACACGGCGTAATTTCGGTTGCTTCGCATGTTGTAGGGGATGAAATTAAATCTTTAATTCACAATTTTAAATCAGGACAGGTGAAAGCCGCACGCAATATGCACCAGAAGCTGTACCCGCTTTTCAAAAAATTATTTATGGCGCCAAACCCTGTTCCCGTTAAAGCCGTATTATCAAGACTTAAGATGATTGAAAACTACGTTCGCCGCCCGCTTGTAGAATTAAATGAAATCGAGCGCGCAGAATTGTTTGATGTTTTAAACGAAGTTTTAGCCTCCATCGGCAAAAACCCGCTTGTATAAAAAATTACACCAATTCTAAAGCTTTATTTAATCCCTCGGGCAGCAAGGGCTTTTGAGTTTGCTCGCCAAGTTCAAGCTTTCTTGCATATGCGTAGCATTTATTTACATATTCTTCATAAACTTCTTTTTGCAAATCGGTCATTGATTCAAATATTGCCTGCATTTTCTTATTTACAACACCGTGTTCCGTTGCAGCACCTTTGGTTTTGAAATTATAAAATAAATGCTCCTTAAGGTTTACCTGATTGCTTTTATCTCCGATAATTTGAAGTTCAAAAGTATTTTTATTTGAAGCATCCCTAAAATACATATTCACATCGGTAAACCCTGATTTTTTAGCATTCGGGCTTGCAAAAAATCCCATTCTCTCCAAGCCTTTCACCTGTTTTTTATCCAGATAAGATAACTCACCATGGTTTAGAAAATGGCTCGGTATAACCGTTTCGGAAGCCACCATATCTTCAATTCTTGACACAATTTTTTCAATTTCTTCGGGGCTTCCGTTTGTAATCAGTTTATAACCGTATAAATCAGGCACCAGCGAAGAAACATCGCATTGATTAAGACGCTCTGCGCGCTTTTGTAATTTGGAAAAAATGGAAGATATTTCTTTAATTCTGCCTGTAAATTCAGCACCTGTATCACCAAAAACACTTTGAAAATATTTATAATATTCACTAAATGTCTGTTCTGCACTATTATGCAGCTTTTCGCTCAAAGCTTGCAGATATTCATCTGAAATATCCGATTTAATTATTTGGGGAATTTCTTTTTGTGTTGATTTTATAAATTTATCAGATTGTATCGGGGGGGG
>CAJULX010000017.1 GCA_910587245.1 Candidatus Gastranaerophilales bacterium | reverse complement strand
CGATATTTCGGGGGGGGGGGGTAATTAAATGCAACCCGTATAATACTGAAAAATTAACTGAAAATGTAAGAGAAATAGAAGCAAATGCTTTAACAAGAAACGATAAAGCAGAGATTGCAAGCTGGGGTATGCCTGATTATTCCGCAGGAATAATCACCGAAAGCGGCTTTATTGCAGATGAAGATTATCTTGTTTATGCAATACCCGCTCAACTTTCTAATGTTTGGTGCGTTATAACAAACGCAGATAATCTGGCCTTGTATCAATGTTGGATGCCAAATGGTTATCAGCAGCAAATAGGCGGATGGTTTAAGCTGCCAAAAGGTGAAAAGTTGTTGGTGGCATCAGGGTCATTCACCGCAGTAACAAGATTTCCATTAATAGGAGGAAAAAATGATTAAATACGCAAAAATAATAAATCAAGAAACCGGACTTTGTGAAGTGGGTACGGGTACTAATATTGAAACCTATAAATCAAAGGGAATGACGGAACTTGATGTTCAACAGTCCGATATTGATTACAAATGGTATTTAGCGGATAAATGCCCGATTAAAACAGAGGAAGAAAAAACACGGGAAAAAAATACAAAAAGAATAGCCAAAATAAAGGCTGAACTTGAAGAAATAGACAAGCAAAGCCAAAGAAGCGCACGTGCTATAGCCCTCGTTTTAGCCAGTGTAATGTTTCAACAGCCGGCAAATGCCTTATCTATCAACAAAAACACGCTGGTAGCCGACGGAGTGGAAAATAACCTGCAAACTTTCGACCCGGATGACCTTAAAAAGCTCACGGAGCTTGAAAATCAAGCAGGGAAATTAAGAGAAGAATTAAAAACATTGGAGGATAAAGAAGGTGACAATTAACTGTAACCCGTATAATTATAAAACAAGCGGTATATATTCAGGGTATAACCTCTTTGATATTAAAATTTCAGACCACATTTTAACAGGTGAGGAAGCAAAGGGCTTCGCACTTTCAGGCACTTACACATTAACTGCCGATACTGCTGCTTATGCTAAGGCTCTTAAACAAAAAGAAGCAGGGTCTGAACAGATTATAACCGTAGGCGATTATTCATTTACAGGATATGTACACCCAAACGGGCATATTTTCTATGATATATCTGAAAAACCCGCAGTTGACAGCATCTATGAAGCCACGGGTATTGCTTATTACTTTGGTATTGATACAGAAAATCAAAGGATTTTCCTTCCAAGGCTTAAACATGTAACCTTGGGGATGGGGAATTTAACAGACACTATAAGGGCTAAGGGGAACGGAAAAACTTTAGGATGGTTTGATGGTGAAACTACTGTCGGCACTGCTATGCTGCAGAATGTTGGCGTAGATGGTACAACTCCGACACAAGCCGGTGCACCTGTAGGTGATACTATAATTACAACTTTTCCGGCTTCTATGCACAATAAGCTCATCGGCGTTTCTCCGAACCCCATTAATTCGGGTATTGTTGTTGACGGCAAAACCATTGAGGATGCAATGCAGCCTGCTTATCTATATTTTTGTGTCGGTAATACTCTTGTAAATACTGCAAATATAGATGTTGAGAAACTGACGGGAGATTTAAGAAATCTTGAAGCTAAAATAAATATTTCAAAGACTGATTATATTGTTTATGAAACAGATTGGTTTAATATAGCGCCTTCGGGTGCTTATGCTTTTGATTTAACCAATGAGCCTATTTTAAGTATTCCATATAATAAGTGGAATTTAAAAATGATAGCAAAAGTAAAAACCGCGCAAAACGGTTATAATATTGGAGATATTGTATTTCCACAATATGCAAATATTGTTGGCAATACAGGTAATCAAGAGCAAGGTTCAACTTATACGCTTCGTAATGATACGCTTTTGATCGGTTTCGGTCAATCTTCTGATTTTATTGGCACATCCCCGCTAGGTGGTTATAGCGCTATATCAAAAATAAACGTACAAGTAAAAATAATTATAAAAGGCTGGAAATTATGATTAAATATGCAAAAGAAAATAAAGAAGGAAAAATTATAATAATTCCTAACGGAATAATCCCAAAAGGATGGATAGAAGTTACTCAGGAAGAATTTAACGCAGAAAAAGCCCAAAAGAAGCAGGAAGAGCTCGATAAGCTTTCAATGACTCGCGGTGATATGTTTGAAGCTCTAATTTTAGCTTTTGGCAAAACCAAAGCAGATATTAGAAAAATGATTGAAGATGCTGAAGACTTGACGGATATGGAACGTGCCTTATATCTTAATCGTTTTGATGAAGCACTTGATTTTTATAGAGGATACCCCGTCATAAACTTTATAGGTCAGCTGCTAGGGGTGACATCTGAACAACTGGACAGATTTTTTGAAACAAAAGATTATAAAGAATTATTGTCAGCAAAGAAAGAATCTAAAACAGAAGAAACAAACAGTGTGGGCAAAGCCTCTGAATCAAGCTCAAATCAGCCCGCCAATGAAAACAGATGAAGAAAAAGCACGGGAAGAAAATACAAAAAGAATAGCTGAAATAAAGGTTGAACTTATTGAACTTGATAATAAAACAATTCGGCCGCTTCGGGCAGGTGAAACGGAAAAGCTTAAAGAGCTTGAAGAGGAAGCGGAAAAATTAAGAGAAGAAATGCAATCATTAACTGATAATTAAATACCGTTTTAAAGTTTAATTTTATCCGGGATTTTAAAAGCTGAAAATTCTGTTTTCAGCTGATTTAAGCAGTTTTCGCAGAGGTTTATATTTGTAAATCCGCCATTTTGCGATGTTATATGAATATCAAAATTAGCGGGTGCACCACATACAAAACAAGGTATATCAATATTTTTATTGTATTTATAAATTTCAATCATAAATAGATTTTAGCATAGAAAAACGGAAGGAAAGAAAAATGAACACAAAAATTTTAACAGAAGCAATCAAGGCAATTTTAGCCCTCACACTCCCTTTTATTAAACAACTTATTGAATCAAAGGTAGTGCCAACCCTAAAACGCAAGGCTTACGAGGCAATAGACAAAAAAGTGGATAAACTAATCACAGACCTTGCACAAAATGCAGGCAAAATTAAAGATGAAGAAAATTCAAAGAAACGTCTGGCATACATTGAAGGTACAAAACTAGGTGTTGAAACACTTCGGGCAATTTCAAACAAACTGGGCCAGGCCGCAGATGAAATTGAAAAGGCGGTAAACTAGGGGAGATAAAATGACTAAGAAAAAACACAAAGAGGATGTTACTGATGCATCCTCTAAACTTATAACAAAAATTAAATTTAACTTAAAAACCGAAGTGCCGGAAATTAGCTATAGCTTTGAAAATATCAAATGTTCAAAAGAAATTAAGGTCAAAGGCAAGGAAAAAGCGCTTGATGAATTTTTATCCGCAATGCAGGCCATAAAACCTTTCTTTTGTGACGTTTGCGAGATTGAACACAAAATCAATGATACAAAAATTTCAGGCATTTCATTTAAGGGCAAGGGTTTTATTGCAACGGGGCAAATTTATCTTACAAAAAATAATATAAAAAGCCCGTTAATTGTGAACACTCCGCATATTCTTTATGAGAATAAACAAGGGTTTGAAGTCCCTAAAAATGTTATAAAAATGCTGGATGACATAAAAACCAAAGCTGAAAGCTATGTAAACGGGGACACAAAAGAAAAACAAATGCCCATAGTGTTTAGCAGTCGCAGTGTTTCATCGTCTTGCTCATCGCAACCCGATTTAACGCCAGCTTATACAGCAAGGAAGAAAGGTAAAAAATGAATACGGAAATCATAGAACAGTATTTACATACAAAAAATGACATAAAAAATTTAAGCACAAAACACCCGTACATCGTGTGTGAATATCTTAAAAATGAATACAAAAAAAGCCTTTCATGGCAGGAAACGGGGATTTTGGACAAGAAAACAAGCGGCATAGAAGATGAGACTCATAAAATTGAAAAGAAAGATGGAAACTATATTCAGCTTGAATTAAAAATGAATCCCAAAGCTCCGTTTTGTACAAAATTTGGTTACAGTGAAAAAGAAATAAAGGAAATCATAAAAAACATTGAAACCGGCATTGTGTAGTGCAAGCCCTCCAAGAGGACCCAACTTCCACAAAATCAAGATTTTAGGAAGCGGAGGCTGGTGCAAACGACTTGCGATGAACAAGGCGAAAGCACTACGGCACGCAAAACAGAGAGGAAAATATGGTAAATTTTGTAACAGAAAACCCTTACTGGGTTATTTTTGCAGGGATGGTTGTATGGTTTTTGATTAAAAACCACATCATAATAACGGTTTTGGATTTGGCAAAGCTTAAAAACAAAATTATCGATGAACTAAAAAAAGACAAGGTTTTTGTTACACCGCAAGAATTAAACGATGCTTCAGGAAAAATAAAATCTGATACTGAAGACCGTTTTTTAACCCTTGCCGCTTTTAATGAATTTAAAACCGGCATAGATAATCAATTCAAATCGGTGTTTAAACAATTTGATGCACTATCCCGCGGGGTAAATGATATTAAAGACATTTTAATAAAAAAATAAAGTGGTGCTGCGCGGGATAAAATCCCGCAGTTTAAAGGTGTTGAGACCACCTTTAAAACCCGGCCAAAATGTGCCTTTGACCGACAGCTTTTATATTCTAATAAAAAAAGAAGGCGAGGTCAAAAAATGTTAAGGGAAGAATTTAAAGGACATTTATTAGGGTGGATAGGGGGTAAGAGAATTTTAAGAAAAACCATAGCTCCCTTGATACCTGAAGATATTAAAACATACATAGAACCTTTTGGCGGTGCAGCATGGGTTCTTTTTTATTACAAAAAATGGGCCGATTGTGAAATTTACAATGACCTTGACGGGCGCCTTGTAAATCTTTTTAGGTGCGTTAAATATCATCCTTGCGAACTTGCAAGAGAAATGGCTTATATGTTGGCATCCAGGGAGCAGTTTCTTAATGCAGTAAAATACCCAGGGGAAACCGACATCCAAAAAGCAGCAAGGTTTTTGTTTGTAATTTCGCGGTCATATGGTGCTAAAGGTAAGAAATTTGCTATACAAACAAAACAAGCACTTTCAAGCATAGGCGGAATAATTGAACGTATTGAAAATATTTCAAAACGTCTCAATAAAGTAGCTATAGAAAACAAGAGTGCTTTTGATTTAATACCGCTTTATGATAGGCCCGACAGCTTCTTTTATTTAGACCCTGTATACACAAAGGGTGCGGGTTATGAAACATCAAGCGCAGCAAAGTTTAACCATGCAGACCTTGCAGAAATTTTAAAAAATATCAAAGGCAGATTTCTGTTGTCTTATGATGATTCACCAAAAATAAGAGGTTTCTACAAGGATTTTAATATTATACCGGTTTCAAGAGCAAACGGTATAAAAAGCGGAAGGCACATAGAAAAAGAATACAAAGAGCTTTTAATTGGTAATTACGAGATAAAACAAGCCCACAATCCGACATTGCGGGATTTAAGGCAATAGAAAGGCAGGATTTTTATGAAAATATTTTTAAACCCAGGACATGGAGGATGCGACCCCGGAGCTGTCGGAAAAGGCGGCCTGAAAGAAAAAGATGTTACGGCCCGTGTAGTAAAAATTTTAGAAAAAAGACTGAAATCAAACAGCTATCCAGTACAAGTATTTCAAGAAAAGAATCATTTTACGGAAGTTTCAGAAGAAGCAAATAAAAGCGGGGCTACTCTTTTTATATCAGTGCATTGCAATTCTGTTGTTAACCCAATAGCACACGGAACAGAGGTTTGTTATTATCCGACTTCAAGCAAGGGTAAAGAACTTGCTTCAATTTTACAAACAGAGCTTATAAAAGCAACAGGGCTTTTTAACAGAGGGGTTAAACCGAGAGGCGATTTGCACGTTTTAAAGGCTACAAAAGCCCCTGCAATCCTTGCAGAACTTGCTTTTATTTCAAACCCCGGGGAAGAAAAACTTTTAAAAGAAAAACCTGAAATGTTTGCAAATGCAATATGGGAGGCAATTAAGGTTTATAAAGAAAAAGGATTATTATAAACTATATGAAATTTTCTTGTAGTCTGGCATTTCAGACACTCTTTTTACTCTAAATACTAATACGGCGCTTTGGATTTTCCGGGGCGCCGTTTTTTTATGCTTAAAATTTTATTTTTAAAGAGAATATTTTTCAAAGAATAAAATTTAATAAAAATTAATTCTGAGGGGTGTAGCATGAATTTTAAGAAGGGTTAAATCAATTTTTTATATTCTAGTAGGGTTATAAAATTTTTTAAAATACCTTAAAAAGTTTTTTGATTTTTTTAATTAATATATAGATTAAAATAGAAAGGTAAAAAATGAAACAAAATTTAAAGCCCTCTTTAGAAAACATTCAGGCGTGCAGTGCACCCGATATTTGTTCCTTTTGCGGCAAAAGATTAGAGCTTCCGGAACCCAACCCGCTCAAAAGAAAAAGCATTGAAGATTTAAGATGTAAATGCGGCGAATTGGCCTGCTGGTGTGGTAAATGCGGAAACATTTATTTCCCAAAAGACAGTAACGATTTAAAATGCCCTGCTTGTGGCGGTGACCCTCTAAATCAAGACTGGCCGCGCAAGAAAAATTAATCGAAGCTCTGACTTTTTGGTCAAATTAAATAAAGTAAGCCACTATATGCGGGGTTTCTTGCGGTTTTATATTAAAAACCCTTGAAACCCTTGCGAGGCTTGAAAAAATCTGTTAAGGTACTGTGCCGGATTTCAAAAACCTCGGGGGTTGTTGTGCCGCACGCCCGCACTTTTTTAATGCCCCATTTTTTAATCTACTTTAAGAATTTGAAAAATTTAGCAAAAGCTTTATATAATATGCGCTTTAAGCATTTTTGTACATGAACTTTTTTAACTATATTTTTTATTGGCAAACTTTTAAAAAACCTCTTAAAATAAGTAATTTTCCACATTTATTTTTTGCAAAAATAAATGAATCAAGGTACTAAAATTTCATAAGTTATAAAATTAACGCAAAAACTTTATTTTAAAATAGTTTCCACGCAGTTTTCAGCATGAAGTAGTTTTTTGTATTTTCAAATTTTGTCACCCAAAAGTCACCCATTTACGATTTTTTAAAAAAACGTAAAAAAATAAGAGCCGGTTAAAACCTTTGCCCTTACTGTTTTTTAAACTTCGCGCCTGGAGGGATTCGAACCCCCGACCTTTTGGTTCGTAGCCAAACACTCTATCCAGCTGAGCTACAGGCGCATATTTAATTTTTCAAATTAATTCTACCACAAAGAAATTAAAATACAAAACCAAAATATTACAAAACGGGCAAGTTGTTATTTTCTTTGCTGCTTCATGATGCGCTCGCTATTTTTCAGCAAATTATTATAAAAATAAATCTCATCACTATTGCCTAGTTTTTCTGCAATTTGCACAGCTTGTTTTTTATAAGCAAGCTCTTCCGGTGCGAGTTCTATTGCTTCTTTTATAAACAGAAGAGCTTCGTCAAAATGTTCCGCTAAATTGTGCGCTCTTGCAATCTGGGCATAATATTTTGCCCTTGTCGGATTTAAATTCAAAGCAATATTTAAATTTTCAATTGCTTCATCAGGCTTTTCAAGATCATTTAAAATTAAACCCAAAAAATAATACCCCTCAGCATTGTTCTTATCAAGATTTGTAAACCTAATAAGTTCATCAAGCGCCTTATTATATTCCTTTTGCCTGTAATAAATTCTTGCAAGAGAATTATGGGCACTCGGGCAATTCGGGTATTTTTTTATAAAGTTATCCGCATATTGAAGCGCCTCATCATAATTTTTATCATCAATTAAAATATCCACAATTTCAGATAAGAAACTAAATGAATCAGGAAAAGCTTCTAAGCCTTTTTTATATATTTCGGCAGCATTTTTATAAAGTTTTAATTCTTTATAAATTTCTCCAAGGGCAGAATATAAAGAGGAATTTTCTTTATCTGTTTCATAAAGTTTTTCAAGGTTAATTTTTGCTTCAATAATATTCCCTTTTTTGTATTCAAGCACATTCTTTAAAACCTGAGCCTTATTATAAACCGCAGAATTTTTTGCAATCATATTAAGGTTTAAAATCGCATTTTTAATATCATTTTTCTTTGAATAAATCCAGGAAAGTATAAAATAATGCTCATCGATAATATCAGCATAAGGCGTTGCATTGGATAAAATGCTTAAAGACCTTAAAATTGCAATTTGCGCTTCGTTAAGCCAATTAATATCACAGTATGCTTTTGCAAGCTCAAAATAATAGCTGTTAACTTTTACTTTATCATATTTGATTGCCTTTAAAAAACAATCAATCGCCTTTGTATGCTCATTTCTTTTGTTATAAATTAAACCGAGATAAAAATAAGCCTTAGGATTATTTTCAACCTGAACCACACATTCAAAGAGTTCTTTTGCATAATCAAAATCATCTTTCTTAAAACACAAAATTCCTAAATCAAGTTTTGCATTAATATTATTAGGGTTAATTTGAATTATTTTTTCTAAAAGTTCATATCTGTTATCAGGCTCTGTTTTTGAGACTATATACATAATTTCTTCATTTGAAGATGCATTTTCATCAAGGTTTTTATACAGTTCTTTAATTTCATCAAAAAGATTTAATTTAAACAAAACCTTAAAATAATTTATGAAATTTTCAACACTTTGAGACTTTTTACATAAATCCTTTGCAATCTCAAGCGCCTTTGTATAATTTTGCAAAATAAAATGAATCTCACACAATTGATATAAACTATGGATGTGTGAATTTTCTTTATCTAAAACCTTTTCATATTGTTCAATTGCCCTATCGTAGTTTTTTAAAAGAAAATATAAATCGCCGATTTGAGCGATAATTTCAATATTTTTATCCCCGATATCATCACAGGATAATGCTTTATAAAGCATCTCCACAGCTTCTTTATAAAGTTTTAAATTTTTTAATTCAAAAGACTTTCTTATGTAGTAAATTGAACTTTCGGTGTTTTCCATCATAAAAATTATTATATAGTTTTATTTATATATTTGCAAAATTTTAAAATTTTTTGCCATGCTGCTATTTATTGATGTATTATTAATTTTATGATAAACGGAAAGAAAATTGTAGTGATAATGCCTGCATATAATGCGGAAAAAACACTTGAAATTACTTATAATGAAATTTATAAAGATTTTGTAGACAAGGTAATTCTTGTTGATGACAATTCTTTGGATAATACAAAAGATATATCTAAAAAACTTAACATTACAACTATTGTTCATAATATCAACAGAGGGTACGGCGGAAACCAAAAATCCTGCTATACGGCAGCTTTGAAGGAAGAAGCCGATATTGTAATAATGCTTCACCCCGATTATCAATATACGCCGAAATTAATCCCCGCAATGGCCTCCATGATTGCATTTAACGAATATGATGCGGTTATAGCTTCAAGAATGTTGAATAACGGTGCACTTAAGGGCGGGATGCCTTTATATAAATTTTGCGCAAATAAATTCTTAACATCTTTCCAAAACTTATTTATGGGGCAGAAATTATCAGAGTATCATACGGGTTTTCGCGCTTTCAGTAAGGAAATACTTCAAAATCTGCCGCTTGCGGAATGCGATGATGATTTTATTTTTGATAATGAAATGCTTGCATTAATTTATTATTACGGCTACAGCATAGGCGAGATATCATGCCCCACAAAGTATTTCCCGGAAGCAAGTTCGATTAATTTCAAACGCTCAACAAAATACGGTTTTGGCGTATTAGGGGTAAGTATAAAATATTTTCTTGCGCGCCTCGGGCTTTTTAAATCCAAAATATTTAAACATGGCGCAAAAAAATTAGATATCGATGCAAAACTTGATTATTATTATATGGCACAATAAATATTATGTTTAAAATATATCCATTCTTTCGCCGATATAAAGATAGCACCAAGAAATACGTTTATTGGTTCTTGTTTGCTTTTATATTTATTTTAGGCATCTTTTTAAGATTTAAAGCATTTCTTCTCAATTTTCCTCTCTGGCTTGATGAATGCTCTTTGTCATTAAGTATTATCGACAGAGGTATATTCGGGTATTTTGCAAAACTTGAACATATACAAAGTGCACCGCCTCTATTTATGATGATAACAAAAGTCCATACAATGCTTTTTAATATAAACGGATATTCACTAAGGTTTATGTCTTTTATTTCATCCATCTTGTCATTTATATTGTTTTATATTTTTGTAAACAAAATTTTATCTAAAAAATATACTATACTAATTTCACTGTTTTTATTTGCTGTTAATTACCAGCTGATTTACTACACGATAGAATTCAAACAGTATTCATCAGATGTTTTTATATGTCTTTTAATGTTTATATTATATTTCAGGCTCGAAATTGAAAAATTAAACAAAACAAAAATTTTTCTTCTTGGGGCAGCGTCATTTTTTGCATTTTTAGTTTCCATACCATCAATTTTTATAACTGGAGCATTTGTTTTATATAATCTTGTTAAAAAAAATATAGAGATTTTAAAAAAACTTCTGTATTTTTTCATTACATATTTTGTACTTATGCCGTTTTATTATTTTTATACACTGGCACCGTCAAGGGATTCTAAATTAATTCCCGATTTTTGGGACTTTTTTCAATCAGGCTTTTTAACATTAAATCCTTTAAGCTTTATGAACATGTTAAAGGAAAATCTTATATTTATTTTTGAACAAAAAAACTTTGTTCTTTTTGGTGCAATACTATTCATCTTGGGCTTAATTATATTATTTAAAAATATAAAATCAAAAAACCTTAAAGCTCGAAAACTGTCTTTGATGATTTTGTTTGTTTTCCTATGCGCAATTATCGCTTCGCTTTTAATGTTTTATCCGATAAAAGAACGTATAGCATTGTATCTTGTTCCGTTCTTTATTGTATTAATATTAAAACCGCTTGATATGGCTAATTTTACAGAAAATAAATCTAAAAGCGCCGCTGCGGGATTACTTTTATGTCTTTTTATAAGTGTGTATTTTCAACCTGTGTATTATCACAATATTTATAAGCGCATTGAAATCAAAAAAGGTACAGGCGGCAAATTAATGTCTGTTCTAAAACAAAATTATAAGGAAAGTGAAATTGTGGTGTATAATGATGCTTCAAGATCCATATATAAGTATTATTCGCTAAGTCAAAATTTCCGTACAGATAAATATATAATGATAAATACAATAGAATATGATAAAGAATATTATATAAATCTTTTAAATATGCTTCCAAAAAATAATACCTACTGGTTTTATTATCCTTATGATTACCATAAAAAGCCGGTTATACCTTTTGTGGAGGAATGGGCAAAGGATAAGGATATCTTAGATGTCATAAAAACAGATACTTCTTATCTTTTACATGTGAGGGTGTAAATAATGAAAATTTCAATAAAAAATTTTCACCTGGCGATTATTTTAATATTTTGTCTTGGGATTTTTTTAAGACTTAAGACTTATCTTTACAATATATCCTTCTGGTATGATGAAGCGGCGCTTGCTTTGAATATTATGGATAGAGGTTTTTCGGGCTTTTTCAGATATCTTGATTACATTCAATGCGCACCGCCGCTTTTTATGATTTTCAGCAAAATTGCAACAAATATTTTCGGAACAAAAGAATGGGTATTCAGGCTATTGCCGCTTATTTTTGGCATAGCTTCAATGTTTGCGTTTTATTATCTTTCTAAAGATATTTTAAATAAAAAGTGGTCAATATTGATTGCTAATTTTCTTTTTGCTGTTAATTTTCAATTAATTTACTACTGTCAGGAATTTAAACAATACTCTCTTGAAGTTCTTGTTACAATTCTTGCAATATATTTTGTTAAAAAAATCAATCTGAAAACTTTAAATTCAATAAAATGTTTATGCCTTGGAATTATATTTTTTGTCCTATTTTTACTTTCTATGACAGCACCGTTTATTCTTGCTGCTTATATGTTATACATTGCATATAAAAACAAGAAAACAGTGATAAAACAATGGTTTTGCATAGTGATTCCGTTTATTTTTCTTCTGACACCTTATTATTTATTTTATCTCTGGCCAAGTAAGGCTTTAATGGTGCGCGAATTTTCAAACATGTGGAGCAGCGGGTATTTAAATTTAAATTTCGAATCTATAAGAACACTTGCAGCGGAATTTTTTCAATTTACATTTCAGCCAAACAGTACGGCATTGCTAAGCTTGATTCTATGTGCTGCAGGTTCAATACTTGTATTTAAAGATAAAAGACCTACAGGAGCAATTATTCTGCTCATTTTAATTATAGCAATAACAGCTTCTTTTCTGCATATTTACCCCATCTATATCAGACTTGGATTATATCTTATACCGCTTCTTATTTTGCTTTGTGTAAAACCTCTTGATATATGCAATATTAACATTTATTCAGCAAGGATACGCATATACAGCTTTGTTGTAATTTTTATGTTTTTATTCTGTTTTAGAAATTATAATTTTAACTATTTTATAAATTTCTTTAACCCGATGATTTTTCACCAGAGCTTATCCAGACAAATGATGGAAATTATCAAAGATAATTTGGATGAAAACGATATAGTTGTTTATGACGGAGAATCTCTCCCTGCTTATTTTTATTATCTTAGATATTTTAATATTAATCATAAAAATTCTATAGATATATCATCAAAAGCTTTTAGCGAATTTAAAAGCCTTTATGGCAGTTATGTCTGGTTTTATTGCACACATAAAGTAGATATAAAAGGTCATGTAGCCCTTATTAAGAAACTGGTTCATGAAGGCGAAAATGTAAAAATTCTTTATGAAAAAGAAGAATCTGGTTCATATATTGTAAAAGTAAAATTATAAATTTTAAACTTCCGTAGAAAGAGATGGCGCAATAACAATAAATTGTCTTACAAGTTCTCTGTCCCATTGAACGCCTGCACCGAGTTTTAAAATTTCACAGGCCTTTTCAACCCCGAGACCTTTTCTGTAAGGTCTGTCGGATACAAGAGCATGGTAGGCATCCGCTATGGAAACAATTCTTGCGGAAAGCGGAATTTCATCACCCTTTAAGCCAAAAGGATAACCCGTACCGTCATAATGTTCGTGGTGGAATTTAACCATAGGGATTAAATCTCTCAAAGATTCATTTGGAGCTAAAACCTTCTCTGCACCAATTACAGGGTGCTGTTTCATAATTTCCCACTCATCATCATTTAACATACTTGGCTTTTTAAGTACATTTTCAGGAATACCGATTTTTCCGATATCATGAAGCAAAGCACCAAGCTTAATACGTTCAACTTCAGCCTCGGGAAGCCTTATTGCTCTTGCAAGAGCTTCGGAGTATCTTGAAACAAAGGTAGAGTGACCTTTTGTATACGGGTCTTTTGCATCAATTGTGCTCGCAAGAGATGTTACAACATCAAGAAGGTGTTTGTTTGAAATTATTTTTTCATTGTGGAATTTACTAATAAGTTCTTCTTCAAAATCTACACCGATTTCAGCGTGTTTTTTGGTTAAAACTTCCGCAAAACATTTAAGAGCTTCATCGTCCCAGAAATTATAATCTTCGCTTGTTACAACTATGCAGTTGCCTGATTCGTAGGATTTACTCTTTGAAATATACATAGCCTGTTCTGCTAATACAAGCAGTTTTTCCTGATTCTTGGATGCAAGAGGATATGCAGCAATACCCGCACTTACCTTAATAGGCCCTACGGCATCCACAATAACGCAAGACAGAGTGTATGACAAATATTCCGCTATATATTTTGCTTCTTCAAGCGGAGTATTGGGCATTAATACCGCAATTTCATCACCGCCGTATCTGCCTGCAAAATCTGTGTTTCTAATGCTTTGTTTAATTTTATGTGCTACGGTTTTAATGATTTCATCACCTTTAGCGTGCCCTAATTCTCTATTTATTTGAGAAATATTTGAAATATCAAAAATACAAATTGATAACTGTGAATTTGCCTGTTCTGCAAGGTGAATTTGTTTTGATAATTCTTCCTGCAGGTGCTTATGGTTTGCAAGACCCGTCAAGGTATCGGTATCGGAATTCTTTTCAACCATCTCAAGCAAATTGATATTTTGTGCAAAAAGCCCGATGGCATTACCGATGAATTGATATAATTCAGTGTACATATCAGCTCTGAAATCACCGACGGCATATACGCCAAGACATTCATCCACCGCAATTAACGGGAATAAAAGCATAGCCGAATTATTAAGATAAGAGGCGCTCAAGAAAGCATTGTCCTGGGTTCTTTGCATTTTTTTACTTTGAACGCATTTAACAATCGGATTATCGGTATCAGCCAGCATTATTTTGCTTGAATATGTTGAACCTACTTTATCTACAAGCTTTATGTTTACACATCTGGACTGCTTATTTAATAAACCCAATGCAGAACAATTTATCTGCATTCTTGTTGATAAGATATTATGAATAGAGTAAAATAACTGACCAAGTTCATTTTTACTTGAAAAAGATTCATTTATCAGTTTTAAAATCTCTTGATAATTAATATTTAACTGCTTTGCATAATTTTGAGTCGAATAACCGCCATAAAGCCTGTTTGCGCTTGTACTTGTATGTGCCTGCACTTTTGGATTAATGGGGTTGGAGAACACGGAATTAATTTTTACTTCACTCCGGCTTTCTTCCGTATTTGACCTTTTATTACTTACAGGTTTATTTTCAGACTCTTTAAAACTCACTTTTCCTATTTAAACCTTCTAAAATAGTTCTTAATTTTTTCACACTTGTATATTTTAAGTACAAAAGGAATAAAATATTGATAGCATGTTTAATTTTTGTTACAAAAACTTATTATTTTTTTACAAAAATCATTTAATGACAGCATTTTCAAAAACATTCCTTTATTTGAATTATATTATTTTTTGCTTTAATTAGCAAGCATTTTTGAGACGATTTTTCACCGTTCAAAATTGCAATATTACTTTTAGGAAGATTCAAAATATCTGAAAGATATTCTATTACGGCTTTATTCGCTTTTCCGTCAACAGCGGGTTTATTGATTTTTATTTTTAAAATATTGCCCGATTCATCATTTAAAAATTCAAAGCTGTTCTTTTTAGAATTTGCAGATACTTTTATTTTCAGCCTATAGCCTTCTTTTGAATTATTTATAAGTTGTTTTAGTTCCTCGATATCCATTCATTTATTCTAATATAAATAACAGATTGAAATATCCTGAAAAAGATGTAAAATTAATCTATGTCATATTTAATGCTGTTTAATGAATTAAAAGAAATATTAATATCTCAAAACAGAGGAATGGAAGATATTGAAAAAATTGAGCATGCTTATCTTTTTGCTTCCCGCCTGCATGAAGGACAATACCGCATATCTGAAGAACCTTATATTATACACCCTATTGAAGTTGCTAAAATTTTAACGGAATTAAGACTTGATACAAATACAATCATTGCGGCCTTCCTGCATGATATTTTAGAAGATACCGACACAAAACCCGAAGAAATTGAAAATAACTTCGGCTCAGATGTTTTAAAGCTTGTAAACGGCGTAACCAAGCTTGGAAAGTATCAATTTAAATCAAAAGAAGAGCGTCAGGCGGAAAACTTCCGCAGAATGTTTATTGCAATGGCGGAAGATGTCAGAATAATATTCTTAAAGCTTGCAGACCGCCTGCATAATATGCGCACGCTTAATTATATGGCAGCAAATAAGCAAAAACGCATAGCACAGGAAACTCTTGATATTTTTGCACCGCTTGCAAATCGTCTCGGTATCGGGAAAATTAAAGCGGAACTTGAAGATTTATCACTGCGATACATTAACCCCGAAAAATATTATGAAATTGCAAAGCTTGTCGCACAGACAAAGCATGACAGAGACAAAGTTGTTTCAAGTTTAATTGAAACTATTTCAAACAGCCTTAAGGATTCAGGAATCCACGCCACAATATACGGCAGAGCAAAGCACTATTACAGTATTTATAATAAAATGAAACGCCAAAATGTTTCATTTGATGACTTATATGATATCACTGCAATAAGGGTTATTGTGGATGATATTAAAATGTGTTATAACGTTCTTGGTATTATTCACTCACAGTTTAAGCCAATCCCCGGGCGTTTTAAAGACTATATTGCAATGCCAAAAGGCAATATGTACCGCTCTTTGCATACATCCGTTATAGGGTCAAAAAATAAACCTTTTGAAATACAAATAAGAACAAAAGAAATGCACGATGTTGCAGAATACGGTGTTGCGGCACATTGGAGATATAAAGAATCAGGTTCCGTTAAAGCGGCAGATAAAAACGATATCCAATTTAACTGGATGAGAAAACTTGTTGAAATTGATAAAGACACAACGGATGCTAAAGAATTTGTAGAAAGCGTTAAGCTTGATTTATTTGCGGATCAGGTTTTTGCATTCACCCCCGCAGGTGATGTTGTTGACTTACCGGCTAATTCCACCCCTGTTGATTTTGCATACAGAATACATACGGAAGTAGGGCACAGAACAGTAGGCGCCTTAATAAACGGAAGAATTGTCCCGCTCGATACAAAGCTTCAAAACGGTGATATTGTTGAAATCTTAACCTCAAAACAATTTATGCCGAAAATCGACTGGCTTAATTTTGTAGTTACAAAAAGTGCAATTTCTAAAATCCGTCTGTGGTTTAAAAAATATAAAAGAGAAGATAACATTGAAATCGGAAAATCCGCTCTTGAAACACAATTAACAAAGGCTGTGTTTGATGAATATTTAAAATCAGGCGAAATTGATAAATGCGCAAAAGAGATGAACTACAAAAGCGCGCCTGATTTATTTGCAGCTCTCGGCTATGGCGAAACCACAATACATAAGGTTTTAAACAAACTTAAAAAACCTGAAAATAAACCTGTAGAAAATATTGAACAAAAAGAGCAATCAAGAAGCAAGCGAAATAACAAGAAAAACGATATCATAGGCTTGGAGGGAATGCTCTGGAGCCTTGCAAAATGCTGCTCGCCAATCCCCGGGGAACCCATTGTGGGTGTCGTTACAAAATCAAAGGGCGTTACGGTACACAGGCTTGATTGCAAATGCTTATTTGATATTATCCCTGAAAGAATGATGGATATTAAATGGGCGGATAACGTATCATCAGGTACGTATATTGCTCATTTAAGGGTAGAATCGCAGGATAGAGTCGGCATTTTAAAAGATATTTTAATAAAAATCGCAGATACAAACACAAATATTGCCTATGCAAACAGCTATTTAAAAAGTAAAAAATTCGGCATAATGGATATAGGTGTTGAATTATCGGATATAGAAACATTAAAAAAAGTTATTTTAAATATACAAACAATCCCCGATGTTTTATCTGTCAGAAGATTGCAACAAAAAAATGACTTAAACGGCCCAAATAAAGGCAAAAATAAATCTCAAAAAAATAAAAAAACATTCAAACCGCAAGCAAAACAATAAAATTATGGAAATATTTAATTCACCTGATAAATTATGGGATATAATAAAAGAAAATCCGATAAATTTTAATAAACTTACAAGTACTGCACTTGGTTTTTTTGACGGGGTTCATATTGCACATAAAAAAATATTACAGACTGCCGTAAACATTGCAAAAGAAAAGGGTGGGAAAAGTGCTGTTATAACTTTTCAAAAAGCACCCGGGGGGTATTTTGACCCCAAAAAAAATATAAATATACAAACAGTTTCGGATAAAATCAAAATATTTGAAGATTTAGGGATTGATTGTGCTTATATATTAGATTTTGAAAAGTACAAAAATATAAATGCAAAAGAATATCTGAATATTTTGATTAAAAATTTTGCCCCCGAATATATAATAACGGGTTTTAATCACACCTTCGGAACAAAAACCGCTGAAAATTGCAAGGGAAATAGTGAATTCTTATATAGAAATCAAAACTTGGGCTACAAATACATAGAAATTGAAAAAATGCGCCTTAACAATGTGCTTGTTTCAAGCACAAATATTAAAAAATTTATAGAACTTGCATACATTAAAGAAGCAAATGAGCTTTTAGGATACGATTTCAATATTCAAGGTGAAGTTATCAAAGGAATGGGCTTGGCAAGAAAACTGGGCTTCAACACAGCGAATATAAAATGGCCCGAAAATATTGTAAAACCGCCGTATGGAGTTTATCTCGGGACAGTTGAATATAGAGGCACAAAATACAAAGCCCTTATTAACTGGGGAATAAAGCCCACAATTAACGATAGCAATGAACCGATTCTTGAAGCTCACATTTTAGATTTCAACAAAGAAATCTACGGAGATAAAATCAGGGTTTATTTTAAAAAACCGTTAAGGGAAGAAAAAAAGTTCAGCAGCCTTGAAGAACTAAAAGCCGCGATATCAAACGATATTCGATGTATTCTTAATCAAGAATAAAAAATGTAAGCATTGAAAATACTGCCCATAAACCCAATAAATAAACACTGCAAAATCTATATGATGATGGCTTCATAATTGTTAAATCCCTTATTAATAGTCTTTTTTATTTCCTTTTGTCAATAATTTAAAACAACGTTATTAAAAAATAACTCCTCCGATAGAATAGTATCAAATAGCAATAGTGTTTAAAAAATTTATAATTCTTAAGAATTAATTGATTAAAAATATAAATAGTGTTAAAATTACACTTCCGGAAGGTTTGAAAGCTTTACAAGATATAAATTGCCGTTCAAAACAATAGAAATGTCGATTTTACCTGACTTTTAAATCTTTTGTGCAAAAATTTTACAAACAGAATTTTATTCAAAACTGTAAATTTTTGTTTAAATAATTGCTTCATGCTAGCAATTTATATTTTTTAGATGCGTTATATTTCTTGTGATTATTTTTTAAAGAAGTTTATGAAGGTAAGAAGCGTAGATACAACAATTATTAATAATGCGGAAGGAAGCCGAAATGCAGCTTCACCAAATGCTGCTGTCTCAAAAGCTTCAAATAATAGCCCTTCTTTTAGGGGACTTGACCCCACCACTTCTTTAATTAACTTCTGGGCTGCTATTGCCCGCGGCGGTCTTGCTGCTTCATTTACCGTTCAGGATATGCTCGGAACAAATTTCCCCAGAACATTTGCCGCACTGGATAGAAACAAAGATATTACGGGAAAAAATAATTACAAAGCGGCAGTAGAGGTTGCCATCCGCGAATTTACAACAGGACCCAGCATGTTTATTATTCCTGCACTTGTTTTGGCGGGTGCAAGCAGATATTCAGGCTCTGCAAACAAAGTTCCGGTTGATAATATTGCAATATTCAGTGATATTATGAAGGGCACAATAAACAATTTAAGTGAAAATAAATTTAAAGATGTTGATTTCAAAGCGCTTTCCAAAGAAGAATTAACGGAAGCAGGAATGCAAATCAAAAAAACATTCTATAAAGATGTGTTTGAAAGTATCTTTTCTCAATTTGATAATACTGCAGGCATTAATACTGATGAATATGTGGAATTAATGCTGAAAGTTGAAGATTCCAACACTCCGAAGAGAAACTTTTTTATGAGCATGTTTAATAAAAAAGTAATGAAAAACGGTGTCCCCGTTGATTCAAAAGATGAAATCTTATCGCAATTAAGCACTAAATTTGTTGCAGATAAAAAATCTCACACAAAAGACTGGGGCAATTTCCTTTCCGCAAAAATAATTCCTGATGCAAAACCGTTAAACATTAGCGCAATCGCTGATGATATGAAGAATTTTTCAAACGACTTTGCAAAACAATACATTTCAGCTCAGGGAAAAGATATCAAAACGGGAAGCAGAGTTCTTATTGAAAAATTTGTTAATAATTTCAGAGATTCACGCATAGGCTCAAGATTTATAACAAATGTTGTGATGGTTGTTGCAACAGGTTTATTTATGTCAATTATTCCGAAACTTTATACAAGAAGCAAAACAAACCCTGAAACCGAAGCAATTTATGCTCAGGTAAACAAACAAAGACAAGGAGCTGCGAATGATGAAAATAAATAACGCCGTTCCAAAAGTATCCCAAAACTTTAACAATACTTTAATTAAACTGGGAAGAAGTGTTCAAAAAGACGGAAGCTTTGCTTCAAAAGTAAACAAATTTACCGAAGGACGCGGGATTAACCCGGGACGCGGTGCATTTCTTGCACTTATTTCAATATGCACGCTTGTTCCAAGATTTCTGCAGGCACGTGATGCAGATGAACGCAGTGAAATTGTAAGGCGCGACGTTACAACAATTTTAACAATAACCTTTGCAATGAAAGCCATTAAAGCGGGGCTTTCGGCATTGATGGCAAAAAAATCAGGCTTGCCTTTAACATTTACAAATATTCCGGAAAATGCAAACCCGTTTAAAAAGGCCCTCGGGTACTTCCAGCAAAAAGGTGCCACCGCATATTCAGCTGAGGATATCGCTGCAAATTATGCAAATATTGACGGTAAAGAAGCTCTTACAAGGTTCCTTGGCTTTGTAGACGATAACAAGGGTAACGTCGGAAAAGTATTAACATTTGACAGAGCAAAAGGCTCAAAAGGCGACGGTGCTTTGACACAGGCAGCCAAAAAACTTCTTGGCGAAAACTTTGACTTTACAAAATCCGGTAAAGAAATTATTGCCGCAGTTCAGAATAAAGACGCTTCAAATTCAGCATTTGCAGAACTTTCAAACATCTTAAAAGATACAAATGCAAACCCGATATCAAAATTCGGCAAAGGTATTAATGCTAAATTTGAAACCGTAGCTTTAATTGCCGTAGCAAGCTTCCTTGGTTTCGGGCTTCCAAAATTAAACGAAAAAATGACAAAAGATAAATATCTTCATAATGACGGCAATATCAAAGATACATATAAAGACCCGAATATTGATTTGCCTTATCTGAAACCCAATACATACACCACATTAAACAACAACCAGAAAATGATTTTCCAAAACTTTTTAGGCGCTTACAATAAAAATGCAAATCAAAATGCAGGTAAAATCTACAATGCCTAGCCTACGATTTTAAGTCTTCTTTTGGCATCCGGCTTTTTAGAATAGATTTCAACAATTCTTCCCACAAGCGCACGTGTTGTATCCGAATTCGGTTTTCTTGCAATATACTTTTTATAATACCTCACGGCAAAATGTTGTCTTTTTAATTTGTCAAAACAAATTCCAAGACCGAGGTTTGCTCTGAAATAATTAGGATTAATCTTTAAAATCTGTTTAAAAACCCTTGCAGCCTCTTCAAATTCGCCAAGCTGCATATACAGCCCCGCTTTATGATTATAACAGAGAATGAATTCCGGCTTTTCTTCAAGGATTTTATCATAAATCATTAAAGACATTTCGGGCTCATCCAGCAATTCATGTGTTATTGCAAGCTGAATTTGCGCGTGAAGATTTTTGGGGCTTAATTTTATTGCCTTTTTAAAACAATCAACCGCAAGATAAGGTTTTGCCGCCAGAAGATAGTTAATTCCAAGCTCATAATAAACTTCAAAATTCATTTCTTCAATTTTCAATGCATCCGTAAGGTATTTTATAGCCTTATCATAATCTTTCAAGCCCTTATATGCCTTTGAAATACCAATATATGTTTTAATATTTTTTTTATTAATAAGCATGGAATTTAAATACGGAACAATTGCATCTTTATACTGTTTTTGTTTTAAAAATCTGTTTGCCGCAGTATTTAATCTGCTGTGGAAATCCTGCACGGCAGATATTTCTTTTTTATCTAATGCTTCTTTAATCATAAACTCCTCTTTAATAAAGAGTGTAAACAATTTTATAAAAAAGAAGATTAACCTTAGGATTGAACTTTTGGTTAATCTGCAGATTTAAATTCAGCATGGTATAATTCCATGAAATTTACACCTTTGAGGAAAATAATATGGAAAAAATCTTAAACGGCGCCGTTTCAACGCTTCTCAGTAAAATTAATATGGCACTTTTATTTAAAATAATTGTAGAATTATTTCTGTTTTTTGCCGCATTAAAAATTGCAAACATTTTAATAAATAAGATTATGAAAAAAATAATCTTAAAGCTTGACGATATGGAATCAAAAAAGCAGTATAACACGCTGAGGCTTATTTTAATTTCCATTATGGATACCGTTGTTTTCCTTTTCTTTGGAACAAATATTCTTCAAGATTTAGGGATAGATATGAAGCCTATTCTTGCAACGGCAGGAGTTCTCGGTATTGCGGTTGGTTTCGGTGCACAGCGTTTTGTTCAGGATGTAATTGCAGGTTTAAATATACTTTTAACGGGGCAAATAAGAGTGGGCGATGTTGTAAGAGTACAAGGTGTTTCAGGAACGGTAGAGCGCGTAACACTTACTATAGTTATGCTGAGATCTTATGAAGGATGCGTACATTATGTAAGAAACGGGCTTATTGATATAATTACAAACCAGACGAGAAGTTTTTCTTATGCAGTATTAGATATTTCCGTTGCATATAAAGAAAATATTTCACATGTTATGGATGTTTTAAAACAAACCGGAGATGAGCTTAAAAACGATATAAAATTTAAAGATATGATTCTTGATAATATTGAAGTTTTAGGTCTGGACAGCTTTGATGACAGTTCCATTTTAATAAAATGCAGAATTAAAACATATCCTCAGTATCAATGGGAAGTTAAACGGGAATTTAACTTAAGAATAAAAGAAAAATTTGATTCTCTTGGAATTGAAATACCTTTCCCGCAGATTGTTGTAAATAAACCTGGCGAATAAATTTTCAGCCAAATAAAAAACCCGCCCAAAACAATTAACGGGCGGGTTACAAAATATATAAATATTTTATTTTGTAATATGTTTTACAAGAGTGCGAACCATAGCGGCAGTTGCTCCCTTATCAAGCTCTTTATAGGGTTTATCGATAAAAGCAGTCCCTGCAATATCAAGGTGTGCCCATTTTTTAGCTTTTGTAAAATTGGATAAAAATCTTGCAGCAACTGAGGCTCCTGCGTATCTTGAGCCTGTGTTTCTCATATCCGCAATATCTGATTTTAAATTATCCTGCATATCATCTAAAACCGGCATCTTCCAGAGGTTTTCCCCGACTTCTTTACCATCTTCAATAAGTTCATCAATTAAAGAATCATCGTTACCCATTATGCCCGTTATAGTATTTCCAAGCGCAACAATTACAGCTCCTGTAAGAGTTGCAACATCTATTACCTCATCAACATTGAGTTCGTCAGCATATGCTAAAGCATCTGCAAGCGTCAATCTGCCTTCCGCATCTGTGTTATCTACTTCAATAGTCTTTCCGTTTTTTGCAACCAAAACGTCGCCCACTTTATAACTTGAGCCTGACGGCATATTTTCACAAAGCGCAGAAAGTGCGTGTACTTCAACATCAGGTTTAATTTTAGCAATTGCCTTCATTACACCCAAAACACAAGCACAGCCTGACATATCAGTTCTCATGGTTAGCATTGAAGCAGGGGGTTTAATATCTAATCCGCCTGAATCAAAAGTAATGCCTTTTCCTATGATTGCAATTTTTTTCTTAGGATTTTCAGGTGTGTATTTTAAATGAATAAATTTAGGCTCCTGAACACTTCCTTGACCCACAGCAAGAAAAGCGTTGAAATTCATTGATTTTAATTCATCTTTATTAAATACTTTAATTTCAAGATTGTTTTCCTTTGCAAGCTCTGCGGCAATTTCAGAAATCTTTGCCGGTGTTGCATATTCTGCGGGCTCAAAAATCAAATCTTTGGTGAAATTCATAGCTTCACCTATAGTTTTTGCCTGCTCAATTGCGAGAGCCATTTTTTCGGGCTTGCAGTGAAAGATTTCAACTTCGTTAATTTTTTCTTCATTTTTCTTTGTTTTGTATTTATCAAAATCGTATTCGCCCATAATAGCGCCAAGTGCAGTATTGTGTGAAATTTTACAGCAGCACATGTTTCCGTTGTTTTGAATATTAAAAGCCGCAATTTTATTTTTACTCAATTTTTCAGCTTGTTTAATCGTTTTTGCGGCAATTTCTCTTACTTTATCAGTGTTGAATTCTTCCTTTTTACCAAGGCCTACAGCCATAATTTTTAAACCTTCAAGAGGAAGAACAAATGTTTCAAGATATTTTCCTTTAAACCCTTCAATTTCAAGGATTTTCTTTGAAACAGCATTGTCAAATTTCTCATCCAGACCGCTTTGAATATCGTTTAATGTTTTGTCATCTTCAAAAAAACCTGTAATAACAACATCTGCACGAGATTCAGCGGGATTTTTTGCATAAATTTCCATATTTGAATACTCCGTATAAATAAATTAACCTATATGTTATATCATATTTTTTAAATTATTAACATATTCAATTGCACGATTTGATAACAGAGTGTTTTTTTCTTCTTTATTTTTTCGCACCTGCCGCGGCATATCCATTTCAGATACTATTCCCCAGTTTGAATTTACGGGCTGAAAATTTTTATGCTCGCCAAATGTTATATAATCAAGCAAAGCGCCAAGCATAGAAATATTTTGCAATTCAATAAGCGGTTTATTTTCAAGGTATTTTGCAATATTAATAGCCGCAAAAAGTCCTGTTGCAATGCTTTCCGTGTACCCTTCAACTCCCGTTATCTGACCTGCAAAAAATAAATCAGGACGTGAAATTGCCTGCAAGCTTTTATTCAAAATTTTAGGACTGTTTATAAAAGTATTGGCGTGCATTACACCATAGCGTACAATTTCAGCGTTTTCAAGCCCAGGGATTGCCTGAATTAAACGTTTTTGTTCGCCCCATTTTAAATTAGTCTGAAAACCGACAAGATTATACAAACTTGCTTCTTTATCATCCTGACGGAGCTGCACCACTGCATAAAACTGCTGTTTTTTAAAGCGCTGCTCATCACCTTCTTTAAATTTCCGTCTGTCAAAAAGTCCGACAGGTTTCATCGGCCCGAAACGAAGTGTATCAACACCCCTGCTTGCAATTTGTTCAACAGGCATACACCCTTCAAAAAATTTTGCCTTAGCTTCCTTTTCAAAAGCTTTTAATTCTATTTTTTCAGCATTTATTAAGATATCGTAAAATTTCAGATACTCTTCTTTTGTAAAGGGGCAATTTATAAAATCGGCTTCGCCCTTATCCCATCTTGCCGCATAAAATGCCTTATCAAAATCTATACTTTCTTTTTTAACAATGGGCGCTATTGCATCAAAAAATTTAAAATGCTCTTCCCCGAAATTTTTCCGTAAATCTTCACAAAGCGCGTTTGATGTCAAAGGCCCCGTTGCAATGAGAGTAAGTCCTTCGGGGATTTTTTCAGCCTCATCATTTATAATGTTAATGTTTTCATTATTTCTGATTAAATTTGATACAGCACTGCTAAAGCCAAACCTGTCTATTGATAAGGAATTTCCGGACGGAACGGAATATTTTTTTGCAAGGGATATTAAATTTGAACCCAGTATTTCAATTTCTTTTTTTAATAATCCGCTTGCAGAGGTAACAGAGGTACTTCCAAGGCTGTTTGAGCATACGAATTCCGCAAAATCGCCCGTGGTATGTGCGCCTGTCTGCTTTTTGGGGCGCATTTCGTATAAATCAACCTTATAACCTTTATTTGCAAGGTATAATGCCGCCTCGGAACCTGCCAAACCCCCGCCTATTATATTTATCTTTTCCATAAAAATTCCTTCAAATCTCATTTTTATTTTATGTTAAAATTCTTCAATATGGAAGATATGAAAGAAAATGAAAAAATAAGGCTTTCGGGCTTAGATAAAACCGAACTTGAAGAATTTATGGAAAATCTCGGAGAAAAGAAATTCAGGGCTTCGCAGATTTTATCATGGCTTTATGTTAAAAATGCAAAATCTTTTGATGAAATGTCCGATATCAAAAAAGATTTGAGAGAAAAACTCTCTGAAATTGCATATATCACAGATGTTAAAATTAAAACAAAACAAATAAGCGCGGACGGCACTTTAAAATATCTTCTTGAATATAAGGACGGAAACACGGCAGAGTGCGTTTTAATGCGCTTTGATAACAGGGCAAATCTCACCGCCTGCGTAAGCTCGCAGATAGGATGCGCTATGGGGTGCAAATTTTGCGCCACAGGGCAGAGGGGAATAATAAGAAACCTTGAACCGTATGAAATTCTGGAACAAATTTTAACAATACAAAGGGATACGGGACTAAAGGTTACAAATGTTGTATTTATGGGGCAGGGCGAGCCTTTTAATAACTATAACAATATGATGAGAGCGATTGAGCTTATAAACAATTGCCTTATGATAGGAATAAGGCGCATAACGGTTTCCACATGCGGAATTGTGCCGAAAATTTATGATATATCAAATGAAGAACTTGTGCCAACCCTTGCAATATCGCTTCATGCACCAAACAGCACTCTGCGCGAGCAGATTATGCCTGTTGAAAAACGCTACAACATTGAAGAACTAAAAAAAGCATTAAAATTTTACACGGAAAAAACGGGCAAAAGGGTAACGCTTGAATATGTTTTAATCGGCAAATTAAACGATACAAAAGAATGTGCGGCAGAGCTTGCGCATTTTATGAAAGATTTAAAATGCAACGTTAATTTAATTCCTTATAACCCTGTGAACCCGAAAGACAGCGGGACACCCGTTTTCAAAAAGCCTGATAAAAAAGATATTATGAAATTTAAATACATTTTGGAAGCTTCGGGCAAAAAAGTTACCGTCCGTCTTGAGCGGGGAGCGGATATAGATGCTGCCTGCGGGCAATTAAAAGGCAGGGTTGAAGGATGAATATTTTTATATATTTAACTTAATTGAAATGTCGGGCAAGTATGCCCAACCTACAGGCTTTATTGACAAAATGTTTTAAATATTTATTTTATTTTTAAAGCGGGAGCCTGTTTTTCGAAAGGTTCTTTTTTGCACATTCCGCATTTTTCACGGTTTCCGCTTATACAATTCGGCTCAGCGTGAATAATAACGGAAGAATTTATAAAGCTTTCGCTTAAAGCCTGTTCAATTTCATCGCAAAGAATATGCGTATCAAGGAGCGTTAATTTGCAAGGCAGATAAATGGTAAGCTGGATCGCTCTTTTTGAGCCTGATTTAGAAGCCTTAATCGATTTTACACCCATTAAGCCTTTATCTTTAAAACGCTCAAGCACATTTTTTATCGTTTCTCTTTCAGTTTCAGGCAATGTACCGTCTAAAAGGTTATTTGAAGCCTGTTTTGTAAGGTTTAAACCTGTTTTTAAAATTATCCCTGCCACTATTATTGCAAAAACGGGGTCTAAAATGTAAAGTCCCGTTAATTTAACGGCAAACAAGCCCAAAAATATTGCAAGAGAAGAATAAACATCCATATTCAAATGTTCTGCATCAGTCTGCAGCGCAATGGAATCGCTCTTTTTTGCCATATAAAAAAGATATCTTGAAACGGCAAAGTTAACAATTGTAGATATAAGCATTACAATCAAACCGAGGCTTGTTTCGAATTCATAATCCATACCGAATTTTACAAGCTTTTCAATGGCAATGTAGAAAATATAGCAGGCTGTTAAAATTATAAGCAAAGCTTCGATAAACCCTGCCAAATCTTCATATTTTCCATGACCGAAGGGGTGATCATCATCAGCAGGTTCAGAAGATTTTACAATTGAAAAATAAGCAATAAATGAAGCGGCTAAATCCGCAAGAGAATGAAGCGCTTCCGATATTATCGAGATACTGCCCGAAATTAAGCCTGCGGCGATTTTCATAATAATTAAAGAGGAATTTGAAGCAATCGAAATACCTGCGGCGATTTTTTTCTTAACATTTATACTGCTGCTTTTTTCCGTATGCACCATGTGCTAAAATGCCCTTCTTACGTAGTATTTATTATATCATATTAAATTAAATGATGTATTTATTGAATTCAGGTATTTATTTTAAATGTAAATTCTATTATAATACTTCTAGTTAGTATAGCATGGATTAAAATAAGGTATTAAGTTTTGAGCGAACAAAGAGTTTCAGAATTATTTTTAAATAATATTTATGTGTTGCCGTTGTGGGTAAAACAGGTAATTTATCTTAAAACAAAAGAAAAATTAACCGAAGAATTAGCTGAATTTTTGGATTTATTAAATCCTGAAAATCTTATGCAGCACTACATACCCGAACTTACCTTTAAAGGCAAAAGAGAACTTGATAAAAGAGAATTAGGACTTCCTGAAAACTTTTATATTTTCCTTTCAAACTGTGCACATGAAAACGATTTATTCGAAATAACACTGTCAAACTACTGGACAATGGCTGAAACTTCAAAAGTTCTGGTTAGAAGTGTTGAATTAGAGCTTGTAAATCTGCCCGAATCGGAAAAATCTTACGCCGTTTCTCAATTTTTGGCAGGAAAAATCAGAACGGGCGAAGTTTTGAAAAAGCTTGGAAAAATTGATATTACCCAGCTTGAAAAAGCAATAAGAGAACAAAAAGAAAGACAAAAACGCGGCGAAAATATTAAAATCGCGGATTGTATGATTTCTTTAGGCTATATAACGGAAAAAGACGTTAAAGTTCTTCTTGCATTTAAAGAAGAATCAAGAAAAAGATTTATTATGGGCATGGGCTTATCGTTCATTAAAGCCGATACGCCTTCCGATCAGCAAAAAATTTATGCCAATATGCAAAGACAGATGAAAAAGCTTGATCAGGAAAATAAAATTTTGAAAAACAGATTAAGAAAAATTCTTAATATCCAAGAGTAATAAAGGATTTTTCAGAGTATGAGTTTTCCGATTTATTTCCCCGCCATAGATTTAATGCGCGGGGATTTTATCGATCAGAGGTATTTTGCAATTGTTTCCGTTTTTAAAGAAGAAGACGGTTTTTTGCAGGAAAAAGTTTTGTGCGGGGAACACAATAATTACCCTTTCTTTTTAAGAAGCCTTCTAAAGCCTATACAGGCAAGTATAACGGCTGATTTTAACACGAAAGAGTACTTTAATTTTTCGGATGAAGAAATTGCAATAATGCAGGCTTCCCATGCCGGAGAAAAAATTCATACAGACCTTGTTTTATCAATATTAAACAAAGCAGGTCTTGATGAAACATATTTGAAATGTCCTGAAATTCCGCCGTTAAACCCTGATGCATTAAAGAACGACGCGGCACCCGAAAAAATTCATAATAATTGTTCCGCAAAACATGCCATGATGCTTGCCGTATCAAAACAGCTTGAATTCCCCCTGGATAGTTATACAAATGTTAACCATCCTTTGCAAAAATTAATATATGAAAAAATCTGCAAACTTTCAGAATATAATAATCCACCGCAAACCTATGACGGGTGCACACTTCCTGTTTGGGGGCTTCCGTTTAAAAACATTGCAAAGGCTTTTTTTAAGCTTTATCAAAATAAAAAATATGAATTTTTAAAAACAGCTTATATGAAAAATCCTTACATTATAGGCGGCACGGACAATGCAGGCTTGAGGCAGGATACTTTAATTATGAAGCTGAACCCTGATTTAATTTCAAAAACAGGTGCAGGCGGGTTTTTATCAATTTATAACAACAAAACAAATGAATTTCTTCTTATAAAAATGTCGCAGGATAATAATAAGGCAAGGCTGCTTCTTGCTGCAAGCCTTTTAAAACAGCTCGGCTGGATAGAAACAAACCCCGCGGATTACAATTTTTATAACGAAAATAATGAACCTGTCGGCATTTACAGAATTAATACAAAACCGTAGCTTAATAAAACAAGGGTGGTTTTTAAACGCAATTTAGTGTAATATTTTTTTATGGCACTGGATCATGTTAATACAATAGCAAAAGATAACCTTAAAAATAAGGTTTATAAAGAACAGAAGAAAAAGAATAATAAAATCAAATTTTATCATTCTTTTGTGACCGTTGTTCTTCTTTTGTGCGTATTTCAAATAGGCTACAGTGCGCTTTTAAATATTTCAAAAATTGTAATCTACAGAGCAAAAATAATAAAATCAAACGATTTAAAATTAAAAGCACAAAAGAGAAATGAAAAATTAAAAGAAGAATTAAATAATTTCAATTCACTCCAGCGTGTTGAATCCATTGCAAGAAACAACCTGAAAATGGCTGCGGAAAATGAAGTGCTTGTAATAATAAATGAGCCCGAGCCTGAAACATATGTACCGAAGACTTTTAAACAAAAATTAATATTTTTCTTTGAAGAAAACATTGCAAATAAATTTGTCCGGCAAGATTCCATAACAACAGGCATTCAATAAAAAAATTTAAACTCAAAGCCGGCTCTTATCAGAACCGGCTTTCAGCTGTTGTTAATGTTGTTTGTTATGTGCGAATTAGTGCGTTTAAAAAGATTTACAGATATTATCTGAACATAACCACATTGGTTTTACCTGCATTGTTATCCAAAGATTTAATTGCGCAAAGAGCCATCATTCTGCGTTTTTTTGCTCCGTTAATCATCATTTCAATGCAATTAAAACTGTTGCTCTGCGGTTTTGAACTCTTCTTTAACATCTGAAAATCCTTACAATTTGCCATGTGCGTTGACATTTATTAAGTCGGTATTTTTAAAGAAAAACTTTATATTTTTACCCTTAATTGTTACAAAAGTTTATAATAAAATTTACATAAAACGGCAGCAAAAAAGCAGGCATATTTTTCAACAAGCCTGCCTTTTTATTAAAATAAAATGTAATTAAAATTTAATTTCACCATCTTCATAAGCAGCAATTAAATCAGTGTAGCCGCCTATTCTTTTATCATCAATTATAATCTGCGGAACGGTAACATCGCCTTCTATGCAATATTTTTCACCGAGTTTTTTTCTCATTTCTTCTTCGTTGCCATCGATTTTATACTGCGTAAAATTAACATTGTGTTCGTTTAAAAAAGCAAGGGCACGCTTGCAAAAAGGGCAGTAGTCGAGCGTATAGATTTCAACATTCATTTTTTAATCCTCTCTAAAATTTTTGTTACACTGTCCTTTTCATCTTCCGCTATATCAAGCTTCAAATAGTCTTCAAAATATTCAACGGCACTTTCCATATCACCTCTTGCCATAAAAAGCATGCCGAGTTTTTTATATGCAAAAGGAAAATTTTCATTTACGGTAATCGCCTTTAAATACGCCCCTATTGCTTTATCTATCTGTTCATCCGCCTGATAGGCCTCACCCAGCATAAAATACAGCAGGGAGCTTTGGGTTTTTTCTAACACCAATTCTAAATTAGAAACAGCGGAAGAGTAATTGCCCATCTCCATAAATATTCTGGCTAATTCGTAATTATAATCCACATTATCAGGCTCATCTTCCGTTGCAATTTGAAGCATTTCAACGGCATCATCATATCTGCAATCTGCAATCAGGCTTCTTATAAAATCAAGCCTTGTAATTTCAGCCTGTGTTGTGTCATCTTTTTGTTGATTTATTTCTTTTTTATCCATAAAATTATTATATAGGGAAAATTTAAAAAGGAAACATTATGTCAGGGCATTCAAAGTGGGCAAATATCAAACATAAAAAAGCAAAAGCAGATGCTGCGCGCGGCGTGAATTTTGCTAAATTTTCAAGAGAAATAATCATTGCGGCAAAAATGGGCGGGGGAGACCCTGCGGGGAATTTCCGCTTAAGAACGGCAATTGATAAGGCTAAAGCAGGCGGATTGCCTAATGATACGATCAAAAGAGCCATTGAAAAAGGTGCAGGCGGTTCAAGCTCCGATAATTTTGAAGAATTAACATATGAAGGATACGGCGCAGGCGGTGTTGCAATATTTATCGAAGCTGCAACCGATAACAAAAACAGAACGGCAGGAGATATAAGAAGCTATTTTACAAAATTTGGCGGAAACCTTGGTGCAGACGGCTGTGTAGGCTGGATATTCGAACCCTGCGGAATGCTTACATTTGACAAAATAATTGAACCTGAAGATAAAAAAAGCAAAGAAAAACCGAAAGAAATTACTTTGGATGAAATTCTTGAAGCAAGCCTTGAATTTGAACCGAAAGATGTATACGAAGAAGATGATGAAATAAAAGTAACAACAACGGTTGAAAATTTCCAAAAAACAGTTGAAGGATTTGAAGGTATGGGCTTAAAACCAAAAACAGCAGAGCTTACAAGAATTCCTTCAAATTCAACGGAAGTAGCCGATGCTGACACTGCAAAGAAAATTTTGCTTTTAATGGAAAAATTGGAAGAACATGATGATGTTCAAAATGTTTATTCTAACTTTGATATTGATGAAGATTTAATGAATTCAATAAACCTGTAAAAGAAAGGTAAATCCCTTATAGATGGCAGTGCAGACAGCATTAGAAATAAATGCGCCTAAAAAAATAACCCCTAATACAAAACAAAAAGAGGCTATTGATACCATTACGGGACCGGTAATGCTTCTTGCAGGCCCCGGTACGGGAAAAACATTTACCTTGATTGAGCGTATTAAAAGTATGCTCAATAAAGGTATAAAACCTTCTGAGATTTTATGTTTAACATTTTCCGAAGCTGCAAGCTCAGAAATGAAGACAAGGCTTGTAAAAGCTATGGGTGAAAACGCCGCAAGCGCAATGACCGTATGTGTTTCAACATATCACGGTTTTTGTAATGATATTATTAACCGTTTCCCGAGCAAATTTGAACTTATTGATAATGTTCAAGTGGTGGATGATATTACAAAACAGACAATTGTAAAAGAATGTATCGATAAATACCATGCAGATAAAGGAATTGAATTTTTAAAAGATAAATGGAACAACCGCTATCACTATGTAAGCCAGATTATTTCAGCTATTGATTTAATCAAAAGAGAGCGTATTACAAAAGAAGAATATTTTGAATATTTTAATTCAAACCCCGATTGGCTTCCGCATCTTGATGAATTAAAAATTAAATACAAAGAAAGAGAACAAAAAGGTAAGCTTGTAAAAACCTTTGTTGAAAAGGTTGAAAAATTTGAAAACAAACTGGGTAAAGCAAAAGAATTCTATGAAATTTGCGAGCTCTATGAACAGGGACTCCGCAGGAATAATTTAATAGATTTTTCGGATATGCTGAATCTTGTTTTAAAAACGTTATCCTATGATGATGAACTTTTAGCTGAAATAGCTTCAGGGTTTAAATATATTCTGGTAGATGAATATCAGGATACAAATTCAGGACAGAATGAACTTATTTTTAATATTGCACGCGGTGCAAAAACAGACAATGTCTTTGTTGTGGGAGATGATGATCAGATTATTTATTCATTTCAAGGCGCAAGGTGCGATAACCTTAAAACTTTCCTGAAAAAATACCCTGAAACAAAGGTGATTTGTTTAAAAGAAAATAACCGCTCAAGCCAGCTTGTGCTTGATTTTGCGGAAGATATAATCAAAAACGATAAATCCCGCCTTTCAAACGACCCTGAATTCAAACTGCATAATATCGACAAAAAACTTATAGCAAAAAACGAAAGTGTTATAAAAAAGCAGGAAAAAATTCAATTTTCATTCTATTCAAACACACTGCAAGAGAACAATGACATTGTTGATAAAATAGAAAACCTCATAAATAAAGGAATTGAGCCTAAAGAAATTGCAATATTATCAAAAAGAAACGACCTTTTAATTCCTTTTGCAAAAATTTTAAAGGCAAAAAATATCCCCTATCAATTAAGCAGACAAAAAAGCGTATTTGAAATTCCCGCTTTTATTGTTTCATATTTTTACCTGAAATGTCTGGATAATACATATACAGGAGCTGATAAGCTTTTCGGGCTGCTTGTAAATGAGCCTTTTTTAATTGATGAAAGAGATTATTTTGAACTCTTAAGGCTAAACCGCCTTGGCAGCAGCGACGATAAGAAACACACATTCTTTGATAATATTCAAGAAAACCTTGAAACGGTTTTTAAAAATTCAAAAAAAATTCAGGAATTTTATTCAACCTTTATAAAATTAAAGAAACAGAAATCCTCTAAAAGCCTTCCTGCCATTGTATATGATGTTATTACACAAACAGGAATTTTAGAATATTTCTCAAACAATGGAGAAGAAAAATTTGAAAACCTCGCTGCAATAAAAAGACTTTTAAAAGAAGCATATTCTTATACTTCTTTGCATAAAACCGCAGCTTTGCCCGATTTTATTAACCATCTTGATACATATTTAAAACAGGGCATAAAGATGGAAATTGAAAAAAACCCCTATTGCAGCAATGCTGTTCAGCTTTTAACCTATCACGGCTCAAAAGGAAGAGAGTTTGAGTACGTATTTTTACCTCAATTAACCGCACGCCTTTGGGAAAAAGCGCGGTCGCCAGTGAGCCTTGATATACCGGTTCAAAAATCGCAATTTATTGATGATAAAGAAGAAAATAAAAAAGCGGAGCAATTAAAACTTTTGTTCGTAGGAATTACGCGCTCAAAATTCGGCTTATATTTAAGCTGCGCAAATTGCGACGATGATATGAACATTCAGGCAATGAGCGAATATTTATCATCAGATATGCTCAACAACCCGATTTTATGCGACAGAAAAACTTTTGATACGGATCTTGAAGGCTATATGGAAGAAATCAAGCGCAGCCTTTTATATCAAAATTCATCCGATGTTCAAAATGAATTAAAGCAAAGAACTGATGATATAATAGTGAGTGTTTCCGCATTAAATCAGTATTTAAGCTGTCCTAAAAAATATTACTATTCAAATATTCTTGATATTCCTGTATATTTTGATGAAGTTGATAATTTATCATTCGGCTCTGCAGTCCATTTTGCCCTTGAAAAAATGGCAAGAACAGGAAAAGAGCGCGGGCAATATCCTGCACTTGATGAAACTTTGGCATTTTTTAAAGAAAGAATGAACTCTCTTGAATTTAAAGATGAAGAATCAAGGCAAAATTTCACACAAAGAGGAGAGGAAATTTTTAATGAAAACTATTCAAAATTAACCGAAACCCCTCTTGAAAATATCGTTGCAAGCGAGCTTCGCCTTGAAACAAAAGAAGAAGGCTATACCCTGAAAGGTTTTGTAGACAGAGTTGTAAAAGCAGGCGATAAATTATATATTTATGATTTCAAAACAGGAAGCGTTAAAAAAATCAAGCCTGATGAAGATTATCATAACCAGCTTCGGTTTTATAAATATTTATATGAAAAAATAAACCCGGGAGCTGAAATATACGACTGTGCACTTTTATATCTTGAAAAAGGTTTCACATATTCAAATGCAAACCTTACGGATGAAGATAATATTGAAATTGAAAACAAAATTAAAGATTTTGTTTCAAATGTTAAAAATTTAAATTTTGAACCGGCACCTTCAAAAAGTGCCTGCGAATACTGCCCTTATACTCTCATTTGCTCCCTTGCAATGAAAGATTAAATTATGCATTAATGATAATAATTCTTTCGTTAATATCTGCCTCATCATAAGGGCTTTTTGGCATATTTTTCCACAATTTTATATAAATTTCTCTATATTGTTTATAAGGAGTACCCCATTGGTGTGAATTCTCAAAATTCAACATTGGCTGGTTTGGTGAACCGTTATTGCAGCCGCCCGAGATACCACAGGAGCCTCCAGCGTGTATGTAATTTTTAAATTCAACAACCTCATTGCCTATGTTTTTTTCATTTATAAAAATTAAATCATAAGTTGTTTTTTCTTTATCAATATATACATATTTATATCCGAAATCTCTTGCATTAAGCCCGTTAAGCTGATAATACGTGTTATTATTTAATGTATATCTATTAAGCTTATTATATGTTACAATTATTTCTTTTTTAGGTTCAAGATATTTTATACTTATCGGCATTAAATGTATTAAAGGTTTGCCATCTTCGCAATACCGCTTGCCAAAATCACAAATAATTGCAACCAAAACAGTTGGATTAAGTATAAATCTTGATTCTTCAGAAACTCCGTCTGTATGCGAGTGCCCATCAATTTCGCAAGCGTTCATTGAAATCCATGGTTTTCCATCTTCTATTTGCCCGAACACTGCTTCGGACGGCTCATAATCAGAATTTTTAAAAATAGAATTCTCTACGGCATTTTTTCTTAAATTATAAACTTCCGCTTTTGTTTTGTAACTTGAAGGCACAGGCGCGTTAACAGGGATATTTATTTCAGTATTTAAATTATATTTAACAGGTTCATAAACTTTTTGTGCCGAATTATCCGCCTCATTAACCGTAGAATCGTTTAATTCTTCCATATTTTTATTATATATGGCAAAAATTGCAAAAATTAAAATTAATAATACAAAAAAATCCCTGATTTTCATAGCTTATATTATATAAAATATTAAATTAAATCACAACTAATATGCTTTAAAATTTATCCTTCTTTTTCTTTCCGAAAAATGTATAAATCTTTACTGTGCCGTCTTTTTTAAATACAAACTTTATTGCGCCGTTATCTTTTGTGGAATAAATTTTACTTCCTGAATTTTCAAGCATTTTAAGTGTTTCAATGTGCGGGTGCCCGTAGTGATTTATTCCTGTTGAAATTATTGAATACTCAGGCTTTAAATATTCCAGCATATCTTTATCAACAACGTCTTTTGCCCCGTGGTGCCCCGCTTTTAAAATTTTAATCTTTTGCGGAATATATTTTTTTACAGCCCTAAAAGCTTTTATACCGCCATCTCCCATAAAAAGTGCCGTGCTGCCTTTGTAATCCGCAAGTGCTATTACGGAATTTTCGTTATCATCTTCTTTTTTTATTTTCGGATTATCAGGCAAAAGGGTTTTAATTTCAAAATCTTCTTCTTTATAAATAATTTCATTATTGAGTGCTTTGCGGTAACTTACATTATTAGTTTTCATAAAATCAAATATACTGCAGGAATTGAGGCTATCACAGGTTTCTCTTTGAACAATAACATTTTTAACATTGATATTTTTAAGTATATCAATCGTTCCGCCCGAATGATCACTGTCAAAGTGCGTTATAATTAAATATTCAAGCTCTCTTATGTTTTTATCATACATATATTCAAGCGTAACGCGTTTTGCACCCGAAACACCTCGGTAGGGCAATTTTGCGGCATCAATCATTATATATTTGTTTTTGGGTGTTTTGATTAAAAAATTATCCGCATTTCCGACAGAAAAAGCTGTAATTTCAAAATCATTGTTAAATATCTGTCTGCAAGCGCTAAAACAGATTGAACCAAAGAAAAATACTGCAAGAACAATTAAAATTGAATTGCGTTTTTTATTTTTAAAACTGTCAGAAATGCAGGATATGAAGCAAAGAATAACAATATAATAAATAACAATTTGAAAAACCTGTCCCGAAGGCATTTTTATAACGGCATAAGGAAGCTTTGAAAAGAAATCCGAAACAAAAAGCAAGGCGGTTATTAAAGGATTTAATATAAAACTTGAAATTTTTATAACAAAACCCCCAAGGAGCGGTAAAAATGCAGCAACGGAACTTATAAACCCGGCAAAACTTATAACCCCGATAAAAGGCAATACCGCAATATTTGCAAAAACGCTGTAAGGAGTAAAAGTGTTAAAATAGTACATCTGCAAAGGTGCTGCCCATATCTGCGCCGTAAGCGGTACAAGGAGCATTGAAGCAAATGATACGGGCGAAAAAATAAATAAAAAGCCTGTGATAAATTTTGAACCTGCAAAATTCGGCGCAAAATATGAAGAAACTATTTTAAAAACACGTTTTTTATAAGCTTTATCAGCATTTTTAAATTTTAAGCACAATGGCTGAATGCACGTCATAAGCCCGCCCGTTACAAGAAAAGACAATTCAAACCCGACATCATTTAATAGTTTCGGGTTAAAAAGAAGCATTATAAAAGCAGTAAAGAAAATAAGCGTAATGTTATCCGCCGCTTTGAACATTAATTTTCCCGCCAGAATTATAATAAGCATAATGGAAGCTCTTAATATTGAAGGCGGAAACCCCGTCATAAAGGTATAAAAAAGCACAATCCCCATGCCTGCCATCAGTCTTACTTTGTATGAAAAATTTAAAAATCCGCTTAAAGCCCACCATATACCGAAAATCAAAGCAACATTTAACCCTGAGGCTGCAAGAAGATGCAAAAGTCCCGAATTTATAAAAGATTGTTTAACCGTATCAGGAGGGTTAACAGCATCATCCCCGAAAACAATCCCGCCTAAAACCTCTAAATTCGGGCTTTTAATGTATTTTCCATGTTTTAAAATAATTGTATCCCGCGCATTATCAAGCCCTTGAAGCGCGCACCACCACAGCTCTTTAAATTTATTTTCGGCACCAAAAATATCGGGATGGCTCAAAATTTTAAAATTTTTATTATTTGAATATAAAATTACAAAAACATCTTTGTTTTGAAGATATTTTTTATAATTAAATTTACCCGGGTTTGAAGGTTCCGCGGGTTTTCTTAAATTGCCTTCTATTTCTATAATATCTCCGATTTTTATACTTTTATATTTTTCTTTATCATCTTGAATTGAAACCAAAACTTTTGTATCGGATAAATCGATGTCTTCATCAAAAATTTTTGCCCCGTAAGAATCAAGAATAAATTTTGCCGTCCTTTTTTCTTTAACCGCGTTCGGTATGGAAAAAACCCTGCCTTTTAAAACAGCATTATTTACGGAATCTATGGAAGAAAGGCTGTCAAATTCTTTATTGTGAAGTTTTGCATTTAAAAAACCGAATATAAAAATAAAATTTAAAACAATACAAAGCAAGGGCTTGAGCTTTGTACAAAAAACAAGCAGCACCAAAACCGCCGCAATAAGGCAGGCAAAAACCGCGTGGCATTCCCCGTAAAAAGCACACAAACCAAATATATAAAAAACCGTAATCAGCGCAATGATTGAAATTTTATTTTCCATAACAGTTTATAAAAAAATTATATTATGAAAAAACTTTGATAAATATTAAGTAATATTAAGCTTAAAAGCACTGTACGAAAAGATTATTGATAAATTTTATATACTTTTTAAGCAATTTTTATAAACAAAAAATCTTTATTTAAATATAAGAGAGAAAAAAATTTTATTGAGGAGAGAAAGATGTCAATGCCTTATGTTATTGATACAAGCTATCAGCCTGTCTATTTGACGCAAGCGAATATGACAGCAGTAACAAATTCGGCACCCGAAGAAGATACCTCCATTTTAGCCGCCGTACAAGAAAAGAAAGCTGAAAAACTTGATGTGAATTCCGCCTGTACGGATGGAAATGATAACGGTAAAATAGAAGACGGGGTTTTCGGATTATTCTTAAAGAAAACGGGCGAAGGTCTTTTGAAAAAGATTGCGGCACCTGTTACCGAAGCTCTTAAGGGCAATTTTATTCCGGCTATTGCTACCGTTGCAGGCATTGCACTTGCTTGTAACCCTGTTACAGGTCCCTTTGTAATAGCAATCGGCACGGGCGCAGCAGCTTTAGGCGTTGCTTCAAGTGCTGTAGCTGTAGGTTCAGACATTAAAGCGCTTAACGATTGTGCTAATACTGAAGGTACAACTGATGCTGACGCCAAAGCTATTGTAGATCAAATGGGCGATCACGCGGCAAACGGCATACTTTCTCTTACGGCTCTCATCGGCGGTATAAAAGCAATGAGAGGCAGAGCCGGCACAAACATGAACGATTTAAAATTAAGGGCTGCAAACGGTGAAAAAGTTACCCTTAGACAGCAGGTTGCAGCATACGGAAAAGATACGCTTAATGCAGGGCGCGATGTTGCAAAAGCAGGTTTTGGAAAATTAACCCATAAAGCAATATCTTCAACAGGTACTGCAGAACCAAAACCCATACAAGAAAAAGGTGTTAAACAGGATGACTGGCAGTCAAGCCGCGCCGAGGCAAAAGTTAGGTCAAAGTCAAATTCAAATATTGAACCAACAAATAAAAATCTCACAATTGAACAAGCACAAAAAGAATTGAGCAATGCAATAAAAACACAACAAGAGGGAATAAACAATAGAACTCTTACAAAAGCTGATTACAAAGCCAATCAAAAAGCTATTGAACAAGCACAAGCAAATCTTGATTATGCAAAAGCACAAGCAGCTCAACCCGTTCAACAAGCTCCGCAAGCACAACCAGTTCAACAAGCTCAGCAAGCACAGAACCCGCAAACAACATCTAATACAGGGACAGCGCAACAACAAATACAAAGTCAGCAAAACAATACAAGCACAGTAAAACCAACAAATAAAAAACTTACCGTAGAACAAGCTCAAACAGAATTAGATGCAGCAAAAGAATTAATGAACAACAGAGGCAATACAAGGGCGGATTACAAAACAGCACAACAGCTTGTAAAAGAAGCGCAAGCAAATCTTGATTATGCAAAAGCTGTAGAAGCTGCACATTTAAACAGGGCACAAAGCAGGCTGGAAACTGCAGTAAACAGAGCAATGCAAAACGGTGACAGCGAAAAGCTCGGTCAGGCACAGGATGCATTAATGTTATTTCTTAAAGAAAATAATTTAGCGGCTTAATAAAAATAAAAGTTTTAACCATAAAATCCCCGCCTTTGACGGGGATTTTAATGCAATTTTATAAAATCTAATATATAACTTTAACTCCGCAGCCTCCTGATGATGAACTTAAGTTTCTTCTGTATCTGCCGTCGTCATAATATGTCTCGGAACCTGATTGTCCGTTTGAAAACAAGTTCATAAAATTATTGGGATTACTTGTTGTGTTTGTATAATAACTGTTTGAAGACGGATAAGAAGTAAACGAATTATTATAGAAGGTATCCTGGCTGTAGGTACTCATCGGCGGAGTGTAGCCCGTAAGAGAACCGTTATTTCTTATATTCCTGAATAATCTTCTTATGCCATGTCTTGCATAGGGGTTGTTATACGGTCGATAAGGAGTATATCTGTTGTAATAAGGATTGTAAGTATTGTAATAATTATTGTAATAATTCCTGTTGTTATATGCCGTGTATTCAGGGTATTTATTTGCATAGTTTTGGGTAGCGCTTGAAAGTCTTTTTAAACGGTTATTTTCATCTCCGCTTTGCACTGCGCCGAATACGTTAGATTCAAGTCTTTGCAGCCTGTTTGTTGCATCGTCGCCTACATATGTGCGCCCGAATACTTTTCTTTCAACTTTACTCAACTGCCCGCTGTTTAGATTGTAGGTTTTTTTTGATGCTGCAGTGCTTGTATTATAAAAAGGCGAATAACTGTTATATGTCATCTTGGGCCCGTTTAAATATTCAGGGTCTTCAAGTTTATCGATTACGATTTCTGCATATGCATTGGTGCAGAAAAACAACAAAACAAAGGTAAATACGGCTTTTTTCATAAAAATTTTCCCTTTTTAAAGATTTATCTTCAAAAAGGAATTTATCTTAAAGGTTTAATTTTTTCATTAATCGAAAATACCGTAAAACGGGCTATTATTTTAACTGTTCCAATGTAAATATTGTTTTATTAAGCTCTATTAAAAGTTCGTAATCTTTCTTTTCAATATTTTCGTTTGAATAAACCGTACCTGTTAAGGGCATATATTTAGAATAAAAATTTGCCTCATATTTTAAATTTCCCTGCAGCTTTGCAAGGTAGGCTATATTTTGTATTAAATAAAAACCCTCATTTTGGCTGTCGGGCGTCATTCCGTAGTCTTTTTCAAGGCGTCTTGCATATAAATCAACCGTGTTGACATTTGCGTTAAACCTTTGTATATCACAGTTATTTTCAATGCAGTTTTTAAAATTATTTAAAAGCGGAATTATTTTAACCGCATCTTTTGTAAATTTTGTATTTTGTTCCTTCTTTAAAATAACATCTAAAAATAATTCATCATCAAGCGGAGCTTTTTTTAGATTTTCTTCATCAATAAAACCGTCTTTGTATCTGCCGCCGGGGTTCATTTTTCTGCTCTTTTGCTTCAAATACTCAAATTCCCGTTCAATATTGGGCAGGGTGCCATAATAACCGTTATTTTGATATTTAAGGATTAATTCTTCTCTTTCTTTTTTTGTAAGACCTTTTGGGGTGCCCCCTGTAGGTTTACCTGTTTTCAGCAATGCGTTGCCCGCTTTTTCTTTAGCGGAATCAATTTTTTCGCCGCTTTTATTTTTAAAGTTAACAGCTTTTTGTTTTCCTTTATTAAGGAATTCTTTGGTTGAATTTTTTACATTGGAAAAATCCGGCATATCAAGAACAATTTCTTCTTCGGCAGAAGCAGCTGCCGTTAAAGCTGCCGTAAAAATCAAAATAAATGCATATTTTAAGATAATTTTTCCCATACATTTATTATTATACTTTTATTATTAAAAAAGCCAAAAGAGGGAGAAATAAACTAAATCCATTTTTTATTATATTTTGACTGCAAATGCTCAAAATCGGTATTTACCCAATCAAGAGCAGCATCTTTTGCAATTTCCGCCGCTTTTTCCATTTTTTCATTTTCTTCTTTTGTAAACTTTTGCAACACAAAATTTGCCAAATC
>CAJULX010000016.1 GCA_910587245.1 Candidatus Gastranaerophilales bacterium | reverse complement strand
CTTGAATTTCTTTTTCTTCGCTCACGTTTTTATTACCTTTCGCTTTTTATATTATATTTACCCATAAATTTTAAAAACACCAAAACACCTTATTTTAAAGGCTATTTTTTGATATTTGAGATGTTGGGCCGCATGTTTTTGCCATGCGTTATTTCTGACATTTCAATCATACATGCTGAAATATTTTTTGCAACCCCAAAGGCACTCTTTTATCAAGAGCATCAGGAATTATGTAATTTTCATTTAATTCTTCATCGGATACAATTTGCGCTAACGCAAGAGCCGCCTGCAATTTCACCTTATCATCAATTTTTTTAACCCCGTTTTCAAGAACACCCCTGAAAAGTCCGGGGAAAACAAGCGAATTATTTATCTGGTTATTAAAATCGCTTCTGCCTGATGCCGCAATCTTTGCACCTGCTTTAAGCGCCACATCGGGCAATATTTCAGGCTCGGGGTTTGCTATCGCAAAAATAACAGGGTCATCTGCCATACTTTTTACCATCTCGGGGCTCAAAATCCCTTTTGTGCTTACCCCTATAAATACATCCGCACCTTTAATACCGTCTTTTAAGCTTCCTTTAAACCCTTCAAAATTAGTAATTTCGGCCATCTTTTCAAGAGAAGGGTCATTTTCTTTCCGTCCTTTATAAACTGCACCAAATTTATCAAACATCAAAATATTTGCGCCCCCGCCGCCGCAAGTTCCGTTTTTTCCGCCCGAAATAAGCTCTCTCATTTTTATTAAAAGCCTTGCAATTGCCTGCCCTGCGGCACCCGCACCTGAAAAAACAATTTTTACCTTGTCTAATTCCTTGCCTGCAACCTTCATTGCATTCAAAAGCCCCGCAAGCACTACAATCGCCGTCCCGTGCTGGTCGTCATGGAAAACGGGAATATTTAATTTTTCGATTAAATTTTGTTCAACCTCAAAACATCTCGGCGCACTGATATCCTCTAAATTTATTCCTGAAAAAGAATTTTCCAGAAGAAATACAATCCGCTCAATCTCGGAAGGCACCTGTGTTTTGAGACACAAAGGCATAGCATTCACCCCGCCTAAATCCTTAAACAATACCGCTTTGCCTTCCATAACAGGCAAACCCGCCTCGGCGCCGATATTCCCCAAACCAAGAACCGCACTGCCATCCGATACGATTGCAACAGGCTTATAAGAATTATCAAACATACCCTGAACTTCAAGCACATTTGTTTCTATAACCCCGCCGAGCAGACGCCTTAATTCAACAGGTTCAAGGGTCTCTATTTTTATATCATCCGATAAAACGCACCCCTTGCTTCTTTTCGGTATATTAAACGCGCCATCATAAGCTCCGCCTTCGATTAAGACCTTATCCACACCCATAAAATTCGGCATAATATTATTAATTACAAAATCAAGCTCACCCTCTTTAAGCTCATTTTTCTTAATTTCAAGAGGAAAAGCGTCTGCTCCGTATGTTTCTTTCAGGTATACCGCGCGTTTCAGACTTTCAAAATAATCAAAAGACAATACTGCAACAGAATTTGAACGATTTGTTAAATCAAAAACTTTATCATAATCTTCATAAATAGCGGTGGAGCTCTTTGCTACTCCGGGCGTATAAACAAGCGCCAAAAGCTCTTTGGAATCAACTTTTACTTTTGATACAATATCGATTATCTTCATGATTCTCCTTTAAAACCACAAAATCAGACTATCTTACTTTATTTTCTTCGCCCTTCAGAAGACGTTTAATATTTTCCCTGTGCAGATAAGTTACATAAACCGCCGCAATCGCGCAATACACAACATATGCAGCGGGTGCCTTAAATAAATACATTAAAAACGGCGATAAAATAAGCGCTATAATTGAGCCTACGGAAACATACTTTGTAAAGTATGTTATAACCCCCCAAATAACTGCTAAACAAAGTCCGACAAAGGGATTTAACGCTATAATTGTCCCAACCCCGCTTGCAACCGATTTTCCGCCTTTAAATTTTAAAAATATCGGTTTTGAATGCCCGATTATTACAAAAATCGCCGCAATTACCGGTGCTAAGCCGTTTTTATCGTAAAAGTATGCAGCAGAAGATGTTTCTAAAGAAGCAGACACCACAGGCAGCATGCCTTTCAGGGCATCAAGCAGCATTACAATAAAGAACCACTTTTTACCGAGCACTCTTTTTACATTCGTTGCCCCCGTAGAGCCTGAACCCACTTCCCGTATATCTTTTCCGGTTTTGGTCTTTACAATAATATATCCTGTCGGGATTGAGCCTATTAAATACGAAAAAGCAGCTATTTGCAATAAATAAGCCCATGTCATAACATTATCCATTACTTATCCTTCTCTTTTCTCTCTCTCTCTGAACGAAACCCTGATTGGCGTTCCGAAAAACCCGAATGCATCACGGAGTTTTTTCAATAAATATCTTTTATAAGAATCTTTGATTAAATCTTTATTATTCACAAATAATACAAAAGTGGGCGGTTTTGTCTTTACCTGAGTTGAATAATAAATTTTTGCAAATTTTCCCTTGATTGAATTCGGCGGATTTAAAGCTACAGCCTCATTTACAACTTTATTCAATAAGCCGGTTTGGATTCTCTTATCCCGCTCCACTGCAACATCTGCCGCAGTTTCAAATATCTGGTTCAGCCTTTGCCCCGTTTTTGCGCTTATAAAAATTTTCTTTGCATAGTTTAAAAACGGCGCTTCATCTTCAATTTGCTTTTCAAGCTTGTGGGTTTGCACATTTTTAATCAAATCCCATTTGTTAAAAGCTACAATCAGCCCGCAGCCTGCTTCTTCAACAGTCTGTGCTATTTTTTTATCCTGATCGGTGAGCCCCTCGGTTGCATCAATCACAAGAAGCGCAACATCGGCCTCCCGAATTGCCCTGATGGCACGGTCTACAGCAAATGCCTCCACGCCGTAATCCACCTTTGATTTTTTCCTTATCCCTGCCGTATCAACAAGAATGAACTCTTTATCTTTATAAATAACCTCCGAATTAATGGTATCGCGGGTTGTGCCTGATACAGGGGAAACAATCGCCCTGTTCTCATTCAACAGATTGTTCAAAATAGAGCTTTTTCCTGCGTTCGGTTTGCCCACAATGGCTATTTTTACGGCACCCTCATCCTCACCGGAATCGGATTTTTTTTCTATATCTTTTGTAATTAAATCCAATAAATCACCCACGCCGCCTGAACCGTGAAGCGCGGATACCGCCTGCGGTTCACCGATTCCAAGAGCATAAAAATCCGAACAATTGCCGATTTCTGCCATAGAATCCACTTTATTTACAACAAGGATAACCTCTTTACCCGATTGTCTTAAAATATTTGCAATATCCGTATCATAAGGACTCAAGCCCGCCTTTGCATCCACCACAAAAAGAATGGTATCAGCCTCATCCACCGCAAGTTTTGCCTGCGAGAAAATATTGTTTACAAATTCATCGTCATCATTGGTTACAATTCCGCCCGTATCAATCAATACAAACTCTTTATCCTGCCAGATTGCATCAAAATATATTCTATCGCGTGTAACGCCCGGCATATCATCGACAATAGAGCGCCTTTCGCCCAAAATTCTATTTATAAGGGTGGATTTTCCAACATTCGGCCTGCCCACAACGGCCACAAATTTACTCTTTTTCATAAAATCAATTTTAGCATGGAAAAAATTATTTACGCTGTTTTATTTAACACAATAATTTTTGCAAAAAAAATTTATCACGGTTTTTAACAGCACATCTGCTGTTGACATTAATAATTGTTTTTATTACAATTGTAGGGCTGAACTTTTATAATGAAAGAACGGCAGATTAAGGGAACAGGAGGTTTTATGATACAACCTATCACCTCACATCAAGCCATAGCAGGTGCTACCAGAGTTACAAACCCTGTAACCTTCGGTAACAGAAGCCAAGCTGCTTATCAAAATCAAATGAACAGATTTGAAAAAGGCGAGAAACTTGATATAAACTGCTGCGGCACGAGAGAATACAAGCTTTGCGGGCAAAAGCTCAATTTCTTAGCCTAAAAAGTACTGTATTTAAAGGAAATTTGGCGTTTTGTAATTTTTAATTGCAAGGCGCCTTTTTTAATGCTAGATTTTACTTATGTTTACAGGCTTAATTCAACATATAGGAAAAATTTCCGACATAAAAAATTCAACGCAGGGAAAAACAATCACCGTATCTGTTGATATAAAAACGTTTCCGGAATTTAATAATGTCAAAACAGGCGATTCCATAGCACTTAACGGTCTGTGCACAACGGTGATATCCTTATCAGGCAATACTTTTACCGTAAATTTAATGAACGAAAGCCTGAAACGCAGTAATCTAAAGTATCTTGAACGTTCAAACCCTATAAACTTGGAATTAGCACTAAATGCAAACGGGCGTTTTAACGGACACATAGTGCAGGGGCATATTGACACCGTAGGAACTATTCAAAAGATAACCACAGACGGCTTTTCAAAGGTTTTTTCCATCCAAGCCGATACAAAATATATTGTAGAAAAAGGCTCAATCACGCTCAACGGCGTAAGTTTAACCGTATCATATGTTGAAAACAGCCTGTTTGAAGTAAGTTTAATCCCTCATACCCTTCAAAATACCACTTTTCAGTTTTTAAAAGAAGGTGATTTTTTAAACATCGAATACGACATTCTGGCAAAATATATTGAAAAATTTACATTTTTTAAAGATAATAATTTTGTAAACAATTCTTCACAAAAAATTGATGAAAAATTTTTACTTGAAAACGGATTTTAACACTATCCAAAAGACTAAAAACGCCGCAGGGAGGAAATATGGTAACATTCAGCACGATTGAAGAAGCTATAGAAGATTTTAAAGCGGGAAAACCCGTGATAGTAGCGGATGACGAGGACAGAGAAAACGAAGGCGACCTTATAATTCCCGCAGATTTTGTCACTCCCGAATGGATAAATTTTATGATAACCCACTGCAGGGGGCTTGTCTGCCATGCCTTAACCCGCGAAATTGCAGATAGAGTAGGGATTTCACCGATGGTGGAGCATAATACCGATGTTAAAGGTACAAATTTTACGGTTTCCGTGGATGCAGACCCAAAATACGGCACTACGACAGGCATTTCGGCATATGACAGAGCAAAAACAATTCAAATAATTATGGATAAAACCTCATCCCCCGAGGATTTACGCCGCCCGGGGCACATTTTTCCTTTAATTGCAAGAGACGGCGGGGTTTTAAAAAGAGCGGGACACACCGAAACTGCGGTTGATTTAGCCCGTCTGGCGGGGCTTTCACCATCAGGTGTGATTTGTGAAATTATAAACCCTGACGGCACAATGGCAAGACGGGATGAACTTTTTGAATTCGGTAAAACCCACAATATAAAGCTGATTACGGTAGCAGACCTTATTAAATACCGCATGAAAACCGAACGTCACGTTAAAAGAATGGTTGAAGCCCATCTGCCTACTGAATTTGGGGATTTTAAAATATACGGATACCTTGATGAATTGACGGGAGTAGAGCATGTTGCACTGGTTAAAGATGCCGAACCTTCAAAAACTCCGATTGTCAGAATGCACTCCCAGTGCCTGACGGGGGATATTTTCCACAGTTTAAAATGCGATTGCAACCAGCAGCTTTTAGACTCTCTTAAACTTATTAATGAATACGGAAACGGCGCCGTAGTCTATATTACAGACCATGAAGGCCGCGGAATAGGGCTTATAAATAAGCTTAAAGCCTACAATTTGCAGGAAAAAGGACAGGATACAATCGAAGCAAATATTTCACTCGGCTTTAAAAGCGATTTAAGAGATTACGGCACAGGAGCGCAAATCCTTGTAGATATTGGTTATCAGGAATTTAAACTCATTACAAACAATCCGAAAAAAATAATAGGGCTTGAGGGCTATGGTCTGAAAATCGTTGACAGAGTAGGCTTAGCACCAAAAATTAACGAATTTAACAAAAGATACATTGAAACAAAAAAAGAAAAAATGCACCATCTTTATGTACAGGAAAATTCGCTTAAAGAGCCTGCACAAATCCTTTAAATACAGGACTTTACAGAATAATTTGTTAAATCATATAAATCCATGATATAATTAACTAAAATTCACTTGCAAGGAAGGTAAAACACCTTAAAATATGTATCAAGCGACGGTTTTAGACGAAAAATATTTTAAAATATTCGGCGGAGTCTATAATGACTTCAGGAGAAAATGCCGTCAGGACTACAAATTTGAGCTTGACCCGCTTGAATATAACGATTTTATCGAATATTTTGCAAAGGGTCTTTTAAGCTGCATTTTACTGCTTGAAGATGACATTCCCACGGGCTTTTTAGCTTATTCCGCAGCCCTTGAGGATGCTATTGAATTATATGTTATTCACTGCCTCGGGGCTGAAAATATTCTGGAAAAGAAAAACTGCCTTATGCAGAAATTTATGGAAGTAACTGAACAAAAAAGGCAAAATGCGCTCGTGAGCTATCCTATGCTCGGTATTCAAACTCAATTTAAAGATGCGGCGGCAAAATTCGGCTTTAAATTTATAGATTTAGCGGTTGTTGCCTTTGATATCAATAATAAAAAAGTTTTAAAAGAATTTGACCAGATAAAATTCACGGATTTACCAATTGGATATAAAGTCGCTCCGTACAGGGAAGTTTATCTGGATGAGCTTGTGGGTGTTGTTTATGAATCTTTTAAGGATTCTTCGGATGTTAATTTTGACCCGAGGTTTAAAACCGTTGAAGGAGTGAGGGATATCCTTGATAAGATAACAAATTCAATCTATGGCAAGTTTTTGGCTCAATCATCCAAAGTGCTTCTGGCGGAAAGTAAAGTGGCAGGCTTTGCATTTGCAAATATAACGGGTGATTCAATAGGAAATATCCCGCTTGTAGGCATTGTGCCCGAACATCGCGGGTTAAATCTATCCGAAGTTATGTTGAAAAGCACGGTTGAAGACATTATTAAACTGAACAAATCAGGCTATGTAAAGCTTAATGAGTTAAATGCAAGTGTTGATACAAATAATCAAAGTGCATACAGAATGTACAAACAGACAGGCTTTAAGGTAGATTATGTGTATCCGCAAGGGTATCTGCCAAAGCTCGGCAGCGAATAAATTTTATTGAAACCCTTCTTCCAAGCGGGGTTTTTTAGATTTTAAATATTGGGGGAGTAAAAAGTTATGAAAGTTTTAATCACTGATAAAATAAATGAAAAAGCCGCAGATATAGTACGCGAAGCGGCAGAACCGGTTATGCTTCCTACTATGAGCGAAGATGAACTTTGCGGCGTAATCGGCGAATATGATGCTCTTTTGGTTAGAAGCCAGACAAAAGTAACCGATAAAATCATAAAAGCCGGGAAAAACCTGAAAATCATAGGCAGAGCAGGGGTCGGCGTTGATAATATTGACCTTAATTCGGCAACCGAACACGGTATTATTGTTGTAAATTCCCCCGACGGCAACACCCATGCCGCAGCAGAACACACTGTAGCCCTGATGTTATCTATGGCAAGAAATATCCCCGATGCCGTTATTTCTACAAAAGAAGGTAACTGGGAAAGATCAAAATTTACGGGGGTTGAAGTATTCGGCAAAACCCTCGGCGTAATAGGCTTTGGCAAAATCGGACAGCACGTTGCAAGAACAGCACTTGCACTTGGTATGAATTTAGTTGTATCCGACCCTTATACTACAAAAGAATTTGTTGAAAAATTCGGCGGAAAATACATTGAGAATCTTGATGAATTCTGGGCACTGCCTGATTTTATCACGCTTCATACCCCTAAAACCCCGGAAACCACTCACTTAATAAACGAAACAACGTTAAGAAAAATGAAGGACGGGGTTAGAATAATAAACTGCGCAAGAGGCGGAATTATCGATGAAAACGCACTTAAAGCGGCTTTAGAATCAGGAAAAGTAGCTTCCTGTGCGATTGATGTTTTTGAAGATGAAAAAAATATTCAAGGCTGCGTATTAAGAGAATTCGGCAAAAACGTTATTTTAACGCCGCATTTGGGCGCAAGCACATCTGAGGCACAGATAAATGTTGCACTTGATGTGGCAGAGCAGGTAAAAGAGGTTTTATCAGGCGGAAACGCAACATCTGCAGTAAATATCCCCTCTCTAAAACCACAAAAGCTTGAGCCTGTTAAAGATTACATGTCAATCGCCGAAAATATCGCGCAGATGGCATCACAAATTTCAAAAGGAAACCTTAAAGATATTGAAATTGAGGTAAAAGGAACTCTTGCGGATTTAGATGTTTCAGCGCTTGAAGTAGCTATTTTAAAAGGCGTTTTATCCACAAATCTTGTAGGGGTAAATTACGTTAATGCTCCTTTCATCGCTAAAAACAGAGGGATTTCCGTTACCGTGAAAAAATCTCACCAGACAACCGATTACATAGGTTCAATCACCGTAAGATTAAATTCAGATAAAGAAACTACGGAAATTTCAGGTGCAATGATAGCAGAGCAGATTAAAAGAATTGTAAAATTAAATGATTACAATACATCAATCAAGCCTGAAAAATTTATGCTCCTTGTGCCGCACGTTAATAAACCCGGTATGATAGCACAGGCTGCAACGGTTCTTGGCGCGGATAACGTTAACATTTCAAGAATGCAGGTTGTCCAAAAATCAGGCAAACAAGCTTCCGCTGATGAAAAGAGCATGATGATAATAAATACCGATAATGAAGTATCGACGGAAACTCTTGATAAAATTTCAAAAATAGACGGTATCTACGAAGCACAGTTTGTTAAGTTGAATGTTTAAAGATGATTAATGTAAAAGATACGCTAATCTTTCACGGGGCTTACTATCTTAAAAAAGAACTGACAGGCTTCCTCATTACTCTTGGAAATATCGGATACGATTTTACAAGGGTAATGTCTTATGTTCTAAGGCTCAGAATTAATCTTAAAGCTACAATCGAGCAATCATCACGGTTTGCGGTGGATAGCCTGCCTATTACCCTTACTATTGTAGGGATGACAAGCATTATTATTTCAATGCAAATAGCACCCGAGCTTGCAAAACAGGGGGCGGAAAACTACATAGGAATGCTTTCCGCACTTGTTATGATAAGAGAGCTTGCGACAATTATGGCAGGTTTTGCAATAATATCAATGATAGGTTCATCCTTCGCATCAGAGCTTGCTTCAATGTCTGTGAGTGAGCAAATAAGTGCCATGCGGGTTTTAAAGGTTGACCCCGTTGAATATTTAATCGTGCCGAGATTTTTGGCAGGCGTTATCATGATGCCCGTTGTTTTTGTTGTGGCATCTTTTACGGGGCTTCTTTGCGCAGGATATGTTTCAAAAATAACTGCGGATTTAAGTATATTAAACTATATTGATTCGCTCTGGCGCGGCTTATACGTTAGGGATATAATGATAGCCCTTTTAAAATCGGCATTTTTCGGGGGAACAATAGCTCTAATCAGCTGCTCAAGCGGATATGCAGCAAGGGGCGGTGCAAAAGAAGTAGGTGAATCCACAACCCGCGCCGTTGTATGGTCTTTTCTTGCAATAGCAATTTGGGACTATATCTTTGCCGCCATGTTTTATTTATAATCATATAAAAGCTTAATGAAAACCTTTTTAAGGAAATAAAATGACCATAAAAGTAGAAAATTTAACAAAAACATTTGATAATAAAAAAGTTTTAGATAACATAAGCTTTTGTGTTGATGATGGCGAAACCCTCGGTGTTGCAGGGTTTTCAGGAAGCGGAAAATCAACTCTTTTAAAAATTATAAGCAAATTGCTTGATGCCGATTCAGGAAAAATCGAAACCACAAAAAATTCCGACATCGCAATGACTTTCCAGTATTCAGCCCTCTTTGATTTTCTTGATGTATACCATAATATCGCTTTTCCTCTGCTTGAGCGGCGCGAATTTAAAGGAAAATACAATAAAGAAGAATTAAAAAAAATAGTTGCCCAAAAATTAAAGATAGTAGGCTTGCAGGGTATTGAAAACAAGTTCCCCTCGGAGCTTTCAGGCGGTATGCAAAAACGCGTAGGGTTTGCACGCGCAATTGTTACAAACCCGAAAATCATCCTTTATGATGAACCTACGGCGGGGCTTGACCCTGTTTCTTCAACTTTAATTGAAGATTATATTAATCAATTAAAAAAAGAATTAAACGCAAGCTGTATTGTTGTAACCCATCAAATGTCAACGATTACAAGGGCATGTGATAAGGTAATTCTTTTATATGAAGGAAAAATCGTATTTAAAGGCACAACGGAAGACTTTTTAAAGGCGGATAATCCCTATACGCGCCAGTTTATAACGGCGTCGCTCGACGGCCCCATGGAAATTAAATCAACCACATAATTTTTTTTACTGTATAATAAATATATTGAAATTAAGGATATTGAGATTGGAAAATTCGGATAGAAAAATTAATTCATCATTAAAAGTGGGTATTTTAACGGTTGTAGCCCTTGCTATCCTTATTTTTACCGTGCTCTGGATTAAAGGAAGAACACTTTCCGCGGGAGAGCGAATTGAGGTAATTTTCCATGACGTTAACGGGATAAGACCCGGTTCGGGCGTACAGATGATGGGGCTCAGGATAGGCCAGATTGAAGAAATTACCCCCGTTATAAACGGAAAAGACAGCTATGTTAAAGTAAAATTCGTTATAACGGAAAGCGGAGTTGAAATCCCCACGGCTTCCACCATCTCTATCCAGCAGTCAGGTCTTATCGGAGAACAATTTTTAGAGGTTATGCCCCCTAAGGCAAAAACAACCTATGTTGAAACCTCAAAATCAACAACATCAATTAAAGATGGTGTTATCGTCTTTATGAAAATAGAAAACGAGCTTAAGGCAATAGGTAAAATCGAAAGCGCTGAAGTACTTCCCGTTTCAAGCGCCCCTATTGAATACAGAGCAAGGTTTAAAACCCCTTATGCGCTGAAGCTTAACTTTATTGTGGATATGCCGGGGCTTGTGCTTGACCCTTCAAATATTGATGCAAAATTTGCAAATAATCAAATTCTTTTCTATAGAAGAAACGGTGAAGAAATCGTTATTCCGAAAACAGGTTCACCTTATACCGTAATTGAACCTATGAGAATAAGCGATTTTCTTGAATTACAGTATAAATCAGCACAGGGTCTTGCGGAAACAAACGAAAAAATTACCCAGATTTTATCTGATGAATTTATTTATCAAATAAAAGATTCTGTTGAAAACATAAATAAATTAACCGCAAAAGCTACAAGCACAATGGATAAGGCAGATGCGCTTTTAGATTCATCAAAAGACGAATTAAATTCTGTTTTAAGCCAATCCAATGTTTTAATTAAAAAGCTGGTTGTACTTTCTGATAACATAAACGATATAGCTTCAAATAAAGAACTTCAGGAAAATTTAACAACTACAATGGCATCCGTTGGCAAGCTTTCAAATAATTTAAATAACATAATCGAAGATTCAAGCACAAAAGAAATTATGACAAATTTAAATCAGATTTCTAAAAATTTAGCCGATATTTCAACTTATGTAAACGAATTTACGGATGACGATAACGTTAAAAAAGATTTAAAACAAACGATTTCAGGGCTTAATACCGCAATCGGCGAAATAAATAAAAGCCTTGTAAAAACAAATTCAATGTGCGAATCAGATAAGCTTTCCGTTTCAAGTGCACTGTCCGATACCGTTGTTACCGCAAGAAATCTGAAAAAATTCTCTGAAAAATTAAATAAAAGATTCTTAATTTTCAGATTAATGTTCTGATAAATTTCAACCGAAACAGACGGCATATCCGCAAGATAAATAAAGTATGAAGAATTTTAAAGAAAAAGTTACAAATTTTCATTATAAAAAAAATCTGAATTTTTCTGATATACCTTTATTTACGGCTTTTTTAATTCCGTCTGTTTTTTATTCAATTGTTATAAATTTTAAAAATTTTCTTTATAAAGCAGGGGTTTTAAAAGAAAAAAAAGCAAAACCGAAAGTTGTCTGTATAGGAAACCTTACAACGGGCGGTGTGGGGAAAACGCCTGTGGTTATTGAATTTTGCAAATATTTTTCAGGCTGCGGCAAAAAAACCGCCTCTCTTAGCCGCGGCTACGGCGGAAAATTAAAAGGGATAAATGTCATAAAAGATTTTGAAAATATTTTAATTAAAGACCCCGTGCTTTCCGGAGATGAAGTACAGCTGATTGCAAAAAGCAGCACGGCGGAAAACAACTTTGCATGCTTAACTTCATCCGACAGATTAAAAGGCGCAAATTACGCCGCAGATACCCTTGATACAGAAATTATAGTTATGGATGACGGTTTTTCAAACAGAAAAATTAAAAAAGACCTTACGGTTCTTCTTTTTGATGTTGAAAAATTCATAGGAAACGGATTTCTCCTGCCTCTCGGACCTTTAAGAGAACCTTTAAATCAAATCAAAAGAGCAGACTGCATAATATTAATAAATAAAAATTCAACCGCACCCTGTGGAAATATCCAAAAATTTCTGGAAGAAAAATTTAAAAAACCCGTATTTATTTCAAATTTCAAAGCCGATTGTTTTTACGATATAAAAACAGGTAAAACCGTTGATATTAAAGATATTTCGGATATTTTTGCATTCTGCGCCATAGGAAGCCCCTCTCAATTTTATAATTACTTAAAACCCTTTAACCTCCTTGATACAAAAAACTTTGATGACCATTATTCATATACAAAAGCCGATATCAAAGATATAGCGGATAACGCACAAAAAACAGGCGCAAAATATATCATAACAACAGAAAAGGATGCCGTTAAAATTAAAGATTTTATCCCTGAAAATACACAGATATTTGCAATGAAATTAAAACCCGAAATTGATATTAAAGCAATTCTTGAAAATACGGGAAATATCGCTTTTTTATAACATTACCTGCGTTAAAAAATATACGGAATTTGTATTATTATTTATAACGGAATTTTTTGTATACGTATAATCAACCCCGAATCTTAATCTTTGCCCGAAAACATAATAATTAAACCCCGCCGTATATTTTTGCACGGTATCATCTTTTGTTGTATCGGGGTTATAAATATCGTATCTGAAAGCAGCCTGCAGATTATCAGTCAGATGATATGCCGCAGTTGTATAAAAACCTTCCTGTTTATTCGGATTATATTTATAGGCATTTGAACCGTCAGCGTATGCATATTCGGCATTCAATAAAAACTTTTTATACTCCCATTCCATGCTGGCACCGTATACCCCGTATCCTTTATCCAAAACCCCGATATCCGCACCTGCTCCTATTTTTAAATCTTTAAAAAGGTGGGAATTTTTATAAAAAGGCTTATAATTTATCCAACCTGCAAATTCCGCCCCGTCTGTAATATCCTGCATATGCCGTGTTGAAGAATACCCGCCGATACTGTATTCAAAACCGCTGCCGCCGCCTGTATATTTTATCCCGACAGCTCTTGCATCATTAAATTTTGCACCAATCTGCGCCCTTTTTGAAAACATGAGCTTGTATGTGCTTTTTGACCCCTCAAAACCAAAAGGAATTCTTGCATTTCCTATTAAGAGCCTGTGGTTTTCATTTATTTGCCTTTCAAAATATAAATCCGTAAATTTACCTAAAAATTTATTATCAAAATTATCCACATTCTTGGAAAAATTAGAAACCGCCCTTATTTTATTTTTTGATTCGCCGAATTTTAATTCCGCCCCGCCCTCCAGAGTAAAAGGATATGTAAAATTATTCTTATCATCCGATATATCAACTTCATACACCCCTCTAAAATTCAAAACGGGAGAAATTTCATTTATAATACCGTTATGAAAAATTATCTTCTTCGGTTCATACGGGTTTAATTTAAAAACAATATTTTCTTCAAGAGTAATTTCTTCAAAAGGTGTTTCCTCTATCCCGTAAGAATAATTGAAAGAAAATAAAAATATTAAAAATATAATAAGAAATCTTTTCATATGGATTATTAATAATACCAGAAAATTTTATGAATGACAAAATTTGATACTTTATGCTATACTAAACTTGTACCTTTTAAAAACAATTTTAAAAGGTATGGGACAATTTGCACTTTGATTAAAGAGCGGCACTTCAAACCGCTCTTTTTTAAAGGGGAACAAGGATAAGATGACACAGCAGTTTAATAAAAAACAGGTAATGGAAAAAATTATGCCCGTTATTGATAACACTGCAATGCGGCACAATTTAATCCCTCTTGAAGTTTCTTTTGAAAAAGAAAACGGACACTGGTTTTTAAGAATTTTTATCTACTGTGCGGATCACCCCGTAAACCACAGCGATTGCGAGCATATGACACGCGGTCTCGGGGATTTGCTGGATGAACTTATTCCTTTTAAATATTATCTTGAAGTGTCCTCCCCGGGGCTGGACAGGCGCCTTAAATCATCAAAAGAATATGTTATTTTTAAAGGCCATAATGTAATAATAAAAGTAAAAGAACCTGTTGAAGAAGGATACCCCAAAAAATTCAATGCAAAGCTTCTGGATTATTCCGAAGGAATAGGGGTTAAAGTTTTAACCGATGACACTAAAAAAGAATTCGTTATTAAATTGGATAACATTTTTTCAACAAGATTAAACGATATAGATTTTAAAGAAGATAAAGGAGAATAATATGATAAAGATTGGAACTGCGTTATTTGAAGCGGCCGAACAATTAGAAAGAGAAAAAGGAATTTCAAAAGAAGTTCTTGTGTCTTCTCTTTGCGATGCTCTGGTTGCAGGATATAAAAAACACATTAAAGATAAAGATGCTGAAAATGTTGAAGCTATTTTAGATGAAACAGCAGGCGAAATCGGCGTTTTTAGAACAAAAGTTGTAGTAGAAGAAGTTGAAAACCCCGATACTCAAATTTCTCTTGAAGATGCAAAAGAAATTGACGATGAAGTGGAAATTGACGATGAAGTAAAAATTGAAGTAACCCCTGAAAACTTCGGACGTATCGCGGCACAAAGCGCAAAACAGGTAATCACCCAAAGAATCAGGGAAGCTGAACGCAAAATGGTTCTGGATGAATTTTTATCCAAAAAAGGCACTCTTATCACAGGTATCGTTCAAAGAAAAGATGAAAGAAACAACGTTATTGTAAATATCGGAAAAACCGATGCCGTAATGCCCACCAGAGAACAAATCCCCGGCGAATATTATAAACCCGGAAACAGAATCAGAGTATTTGTTTTAAATGTTAAAGAAACAACAAGACTTCCTCAGGTTATTGTTTCTCAGGCACACAGCGAAATTGTAAGAGAATTATTCGAGCTTGAAGTACCCGAAATTGAAGACGGCATTGTTGAAATTAAATCAATCGCACGTGAAGCGGGATTCAGAACAAAACTTGCAGTGTGGTCAAATGACCCTTCAGTAGACAGCGTTGGCGCCTGCATAGGCCCCAGAGGTTCAAGAATTCAGACAATCGTGGGCGAATTAAAAAATGAAAAAATCGATATCGTAAGATACTCTTTAGACCCTGTAGAATACATTGTAAACGCGCTTTCTCCCGCAAGAATTATCTCTGTTGATATTTTAGCCGATGAAGAAACAAGAAAAGAAGCTTTTGTTATCGTTCCCGATGACCAGCTTTCTCTTGCAATAGGAAGAGAAGGACAGAATGTGCGTCTTGCACACAGATTAACAGGCTGGAAAATAGATATTAAGAGCGAATCTCAAGCAGCACAAATGGAAAAACAGGCTCAAAAAGAAACCGTTGAAGAAGACGTTGAAGCGGTTGAAGAAATCGTTGAAGAAACAACCGTTGAAGCACCCGAAACGGAAGAAACCGTGGAAACCGAAGCTGAAACAACGGAAGAATAAGCTATGAACATTGTTGTGGCGGGATATGATAAAATGCTTGCTGCCCTGATTTCGGGGGCAAAACTCAAAGGCCACAACATTTTAGGCGTTTTTAGAATTGACAGGGTAAAATATTCAAAATTTACCCTGTTTTTTAAAGACATTTTTGCCCCTTCCGTTGATTATTCTTTTATAAAAAGCCACAATCTTTATGATATCAAGGCTAAAAGCGTTAATTCAAAAGAATTTATCAATGAAATTAAACATTTAAATCCTGATGTTATCCTTGTAGGCAGCTGGTCTGAAAAATTCGGTGCTGAAATTCTCAATATTCCAAAATACGGCATAATTAATTGCCATCCGTCGCTTCTGCCAAACCATAGAGGTGCAAACCCGTATTTCTGGGCTATTTATTCAGGCGATAAAAAAACGGGAATTACCTTTCATCAAATGGATGAAAATTTTGATTCAGGCGACATTTTAATGCAGGCTTCATTTGATATTCCAAACGATATCACGGGCGGAGCGCTTAAAAATAAAGCTTCAAAAGTAGCTGAACTTATGACGGGCGAACTCCTTGATGATTTGGAAAACAACAGAATTATCCCTGCCGCTCAGGATAATTCAAAAGCTATCTACGATAAATATCCTTATGATGGCATTGATATTGTAGATTTTACGGAAACCGCACAAAAAACCTGCGATAAAATAAGAGGTTTAAAACCATGGTGCTATTGTTCCTGTGTATTAAAAATACCCGCAGGCGAAAGGGTTTACCGCATTAAATCCGCAAAAATCCCCGAAAATATACCCTGTGATTTAGAAAATATACCCTCAGGAACCGTTATTCATTCTTCCCCGGAACAACATCTCTACACCGTAAAATGCTCCGATTTTGCAGTAGAAATAAAGGTATTTTAATACTTTACACCGCAAGAGATTGATTTTTATGTTATCTGAAACGGACACTTTGAGCAGCGGGCTTTAGGGTGAAGCATTAAATTATCCTCAAGGTCGTACATCTTTGCAACGCGTGTTATAAGCTTATTTCCGCAAACAGGACAAAGCAAAACAAAACCTTTATTTCCTTCGTTTTCGATAATAAGATTTTTCATATCCTCAATATCGGCTCCGCTTTGCGTACTTGCAAAATGAAAATCTTCCTTTTTTTCATAAAGCTTAACTTCACTTAAACTTGTTTTAAGCCCCTTTGCAAGCTTTTGTCTTATTGTGGATGATAAAAATAACTCTACCCCCGATTCAATATTTGCAATTTCATCAAGTGTTAAGTTGCATCTTTTAGCAAGACCTGTTTGTGAAAGCCCGAGTTTTTCCCTTGTTTCCGATACAAACTGCGCAAGGGTAGGATATTTTTTAATCTCTTTTTGCATTTATAAATCCCGTAAGCCGTTTTTATAAAAAGCCCGTCGTCCGTATCTATGCGGCAACGGCTTTCTTTGCGGCTTTTTTATCTCTGATTTCTTTATCCCATGCTAAAAGCACGCTTGCAAAGAAAATACTTGAATAAGTACCGACTGCGATACCCAAAATCATCGCAAAGATAAATTCCTTTGTGGTGGAACCGCCGAAAATATATAAAGCCCCGAGTGTTAAAAGGGTTGTAATTGAAGTATTCAAGCTTCTTGCAAGTGTCTGGTTAACAGAAGCATTCACAATTTCATTAAATGTATATTTTTTAGCTAAAAATCTGTTATTTTCGCGCACCCTGTCAAATACAACAATTGTATCATGCACCGAAAACCCTACAACGGTAAGCACCGCGGTAATAAAGAGCGCATCCACGTAAACATTTGAAAATATTGACATAATCGCAAATACACCAATTACAAACAAAGCATCATGAATTAAGGAAAGAAGCGTAATCACCGCATAATCAGCTTTAAATCTAAAAGAAATATAAACAACGATTCCAAGGAACGCTAAAAGCAGCGCCACTACAGAATTTTTCAATAACTCGGAACCCAGTGAAGGCCCGACGGATGTTGTTTGAACAAGTTCCGCAGAATTTACATGGTCTGATACAATATTGTTAATTTTTGCGGTTGTTTCACCTGTTTTATCATCAATAAATCCTGTTTTTACGGAGATAATATTTTTAATACCGTCTTTTGAAACCTGTCCTGCATTGTCATTATTAATGTTTTGCACAACAGGGGTCATAAACCCTTCTTTTACCATATCTTCCCTGATTTTACCGATATCATCAACGGTTACATCGTCTTTTACGGCATATTGTAAAATCGTACCGCCCGTAAAATCAATCCCGAGCTTAACGGGTGCATGGTTAGCCTGTGTTGCCATAAGGTAAATAATTGCGGCAATACATGGAATTAACAGCACCGCACTTATTGCAAGCCACAGCCATCTGAATTTTACAACGTCTATTATTTGTTTCTGGTTCATCAAATTAGGGTTAGCCATTTTTTTATATATCTCCTTTAAAAGATTTTTACATTTTTATAATGGGCAAGGCGCCCACCTGTTATACGGCGTGTTAAAACTAATCAAGCACGCCGAATTTTGCTTTTTCTTTTTTGGTTTCTGTTGCAACAAAGGCATTTTGGATATCGGATTTTCTAAGCCCGAATAATGCGGGATGTTTTAATTCGCCGGTACCAAACATTAGGTGCATAAAGTTTTTGGTAACGGTAATTGCAGAGAACATACTAACCAGAACACCGATTGCAAGAGTAAGCGCAAATCCTTTAACTATGCTTGTTCCTAAAACATAAAGAATAACGCAGGTAATAATTGTTGTCATATTTGAATCGAAAATACTTGTAAAAGCTCTGTCAAAACCTGAATTAATTGCGGTAAACAAGCTTCTTCCCGCTTTTAATTCTTCTTTTGTACGTTCAAATATCAAGATATTGGCATCTACCGCCATACCGATACTTAAAATAAACCCTGCAATACCTGCAAGAGTTAAGGTTACGGGAATTATTTTAAATATTGCAAACACGATAACACTGTAAATGCAAAGTGCAATACAAGCTATAACACCGGGTAATCTATAGTATAAAATCATAAATATCATAACAAGAGAAAGCCCGATTAAGCCTGCAAATTTTGATTTATTAATACTGTCCGCACCGAGTGTAGGCCCGATTGAATTTTCTTCAATAATTTGGGCGCCAACAGGAAGCGCGCCTGCATTTAATAAATCTACCATTTCTTTTGCCTGTTTATACTCAAAACCGTCGCCTCCGCCTGTAATTTGTGCGTTTCCGCCTGTGATTTCTTCATTAATTCTCGGTGCGGATTGCAATTTTCCGTTAAAGAATATTGCCATCGGCTGTCCTACAAGTCTTCTTGTAAGAGCGCCGAATTTTTTAGCTCCTTCAGGGTTGAATTCAAGAGAAACAATCCATTCTCCCGTTTGGGAAGTGGCAACTGAAGATTTTTTCAAATCTTTACCTGTTAAACCGGTGGTTTTCCATAGAGGCTCACCGTTTGCATCGGTGCCTGCGGGCTCCTTAAATTCAAGCTCGGCAGTTTCACCTAAAAATTCTTTAGCTTTTGCGGTATCTGAAATATTCGGTATTTCAATTAAAAGTCTGTTTTCGCCAACTTTTTGAACAACCGTCTCGCCTACCCCTAAAGCATTTACACGGTTTTCAATCGCATACTGCAAGCTGTCCATAATTTCAGGAGTGATTTTTTTCACGGTGTCTGATGTCTGTGCTTCAAGCATTAATCTTGAACCGCCGACAAGGTCAAGCCCGAGCGACGCAGGCTTTTTCCAAATTGCAACAAGCGACAATATAACTATTAATACAATTGCCCAGAAGAGAATAATTTTGTTTTTCATCTATATATTCCTGTATTTTCTATTTTCTGATTTAATAATATTTTTTCTTTATTATTCTAACAAAAAAACAAAATCAAGGTAAGTAATTAACAAAATTTCCCCACACAGGCTAATGCTTCCTGCAATATCTTTAAACACATAAAACAAAAAGCACCGATTTTATTAATCAGGTGCTTTCAATTTTTCTTCTCCCACTCCGCAAAGTCTAGCAGCCTTTGCTTTTTACATTTTTAAAATTCTTTTTTCGTTGTTAATAAATCTTTAATTCATTCCTCTTTTTTTCCGTAAACTTTGCTATTCTTATAATATGTTGATAGCTTAAGCCATCACTCCTTTCAATCCTTTTCCTTCTCTTTATTTTTGCGGTTTTTATTCTTTTTCCTTGACTTGATTTAAGTAAATAACAATCCCCCATGCCATGCAAGCACATTTTCGTTAAATTTTTTTTACAATTGACCATGCCCTTTATTAAATATGAACAAATCTGTTTTTACATCTCTTAACTTAATATTTATAAACATAAGGGCAGTTTTATCCGCATGATTTTACTGTTGTAATAGTATCAGCTGTTTTTAAAAACTAGCCTTAATAAAAAATACGGTGTATTATTTTTTTGTTATGCAAGTCATTAATCTTATAAAGCATATATATATAAATTATTTTAAAGCATTAACTCTTCCGCTTCTTAGGGCGATTTTAATTTTAACCCTGATTTTTAGCGTTAATGTGTCATTTGCGGGCGAAATCAAAATAAAAGATTTAAAATTTGATAATTCGGATAACGTTGTTTTTGTTGAATCTGACGGACTTATTGATTTAAAAAAACCCATAGCACCCGAAAATGAAGCGGAAGAAGAAAAAATTACAGGCTTTAATGAAATAAAAAAAGGGTTTTTAAAAGAACCGAACCGCGCTTATGTAGATATATATAATGCCTCAATGGACGGTGCCACAAGAAATTATGAATTAAAAAATTCAATATTTAAAACAATAAGAATGTCGCAGTTTCAAACAAACCCGAATATTGTAAGAATAGTTTTTACATACGCTGATGAAAATGCAAAAACGGGTGATTTTCAGGTTATAGCAAACGATAAAGCGATAGCTGTAAGATATTCCAAAACTTTAAATAAAACATCAAAACATCAAATAATATATTCAAACACACAGGATAAAGACAGAACCGTTTTTTTCCAGAATGCATCGGGTGCTCTTATGACGGAACCTATAGTTCCCGTAAATGATGTTAAAGATGAATTGAGCAGAATGTTTGAAAAAAATAACGAACGCATGGCTCAAGAAATTGAATATAAACTGCAGTCAAAATTTTATATAAATTCTATAGCACAAAGCAGCGACGGCATTACAATAAAAGGCACGGGTTTTTTAAGCCTGAAACCTGCCATATTTCTTGATAATCCTGACAGAATGGTAATAGATTTTGATGATACGGTTTTAGCCCGCAATTTAAGAAATAAAAGTTTTACTATAGGAACCCCCGAAATCAATACGGACGGCACCGTAAAAACAAAAGAAACCTTAAGGCTCGGGCAAAATTCCACAAATGTTGCAAGAATAGTAATTCAAGGGGCGGACGCTAAAAACTACAGGGCGGTCATTTCGCCTGATTTACAGAATGTTTATATTGCAAAGCGCTCGGATGTTATAAACACAAAAATAACGGAAACATTAAGCGTTATAAAATCGCTGACGCTCTCGCAGGATGAAATTGAAGAAACAAAAAAAGAAAAAATCAAAACAACTTCAATTGAATTTTGCTTGACAGAGCCTGCAGCATTTTCGGTTTTTGAAGAAAATAAAAATTTATATCTTGATTTGAATAATGTTTCATCCGTTCAGGATAATATGATGGAAGAGCTTAAAAAGTTCAGCCCCGATGTAAAAAACGTAAGGCTTGCGCTCGATAAAACAAGACTTGTTTTCCCTCTTGGAGAAAATAATTTAAATGTTCAGGTTAAAATCACACCCGATGCTAAAAATTTAATTACGATAATCAAACAAAAAGAAGAAATAAAAGAAGAAGAACCCGTTATATCCAAAGCGGAAAAGAAAGAACCTTCGATATCAAATCTTTATAAAGTAGTTATTGACCCGGGACACGGCGGAACCGATGTGGGCGCTACAAGAGAGGGAATTTATGAAAAGAATATAACTCTTTCAATTGCAAAAATGGTTGAAAAAAATCTCTCATCAAAAGGCGTGCAGACCACAATGACTATGGAAAAAGATAAAACCGTATCATTACAAGAAAGATGCGATATTTCAAACGAAACAAGACCGGATGTATTTGTAAGCGTACATGTTAATTCAAGCGTAAATGATGCTATATATGGTGTTGAAACCCACTGGTGGAAACAAGACAGCATTAAATACGCAGAAATTGTACACTCACACCTTCAAAAGAACTTTAACAAATGGAAAACAAAAGACAGAGGTTTGTTTAAGTCTCAGTTTTATGTTATAAACCATACTGAAGCACCTGCAATACTGGTAGAAATAGGATTTATTTCAAATACAAATGAAAGAGAAGCCATAATCACCGAAAAAAGACAGTCTGAAATTGCAAAAGCCATATCAAACGGGATTATGGAATATTTAAAAACCAAGGGGAAAGAAAAGAAAGAATGATAGGATTATTTGATTCCGGAGTAGGCGGACTGAGTGTTTTAAAAGCAATTATAAATAACGGAATCTCCGATGATTTCATATACTTCGGCGATACAAAAAATGTTCCCTACGGCACAAAAACAAAAGATGAAATCTTATCCTATACAAAAGATATAATGGAATTTTTCATAAAAAAAGGAGCGGATTGCGCCATTATGGCTTGTAATACAAGCTCAGCCCTTGTGTATGAAGAACTCCGTAATCAATTTTCCGATAAAATAAGAATTTATCCTTTAATTCAATTTGCAGCCCCTTGTTTTAAAGATGAAAATCAAACAATAGGCGTTATGGCAACTGCGGCAACAGTAAAAAGTCTTGCCTATACAAAAGAAATTCAAAAAATAAACCCGAAATGCAATGTTATTGAACAAGAATGCCAAAAATTTGTTGAAATAGTTGAAAAAAGACTTTATGAAGACATTTCAAGCCTTAATTATATAAAAGAAAAAATTGAATATTTTAAAAAAGCAGGATGCAAAAAAGTAATTTTAGGCTGTACACATTTCCCCTACCTTGTCCCCGTTTTCAAAAAATATACGGCAGATATTGAATTTATTGACCCTGCCGAACTCTTAATTAAATCAATCAAAAGCGAGCTGGTTTCCCGCTCATCAGGAAAAACTTCCTTTAAATTTTACGTATCAAAAGACCCTGAAAATTTTAAACAAAGCGGCTCTATGTTTTTTGATATAGAAGAAGATGTAAATCTTGCCGAATTTTTGAAAGTATAGCTGCCCGCGGTAAATTTTTAGCCCTTTTGTACTGTTTTTACCTTATAAAATTACACCCCTATTGCAAAAGGGTATAAAAGAGGCTACAATATATTTATTCAATTCTTATGGCAATAGATTTTCTTTAATTTTATTCTAAAGATTTGAAATTATTTACTAACCAAAGGAGACCAAAAACAATGTACCAAGACGAAACCCTAAAATGCGAAGATTGTGGACAAGAATTTGTTTTCACAGTAGGGGAACAAGAATTTTATGCTGAAAAGGGATTGGTGAACAAACCGAAAAGATGCCCCGAATGCAGAAAAGACAGAAGACAAAGAAATTCAAGAAAAAAAATGTATGAAGCTGTCTGCTCTGAATGCGGCGCACAAACAAAAGTTCCTTTTAAGCCTATTGAAGGAAAAGAAATCTATTGTAAAGAATGTTATTTAAAAAGACAGGCAGCTGTATAAATAAAATAATTACAATTTTTAAAAACCGCCCCTTTGGAATACGCAGAGGGGCGGTTTTTTAACAGTAAATTTATGTTACAAATTGTACATAAAACTTCTAAAAAAATATAATAAAGTTAGCAGGGATTTTTTAAAAAAGGAAATAAAAAGTGCTTAAACGCAAAGTTTTAACCATGATACTCGCAGGCGGACAGGGAAAAAGATTATACCCCCTTACCCGCGACAGAGCAAAACCCGCCGTACCTTTCGGCGGCAGATACCGTATCATAGATTTTGTTTTAAATAACTTTGTAAACTCAGGCTTTTATAAAATAAAAGTGCTGACCCAGTATAAATCAGATTCCTTAAATAAACATATATCCAGAGGCTGGAACCTTTCAGCATCCGTAGGGCAATATGTAGACTGCGTTCCCGCACAGATGAGAACTGACGGCAACTGGTACAAAGGCACCGCTGATGCAATCTATCAGAATATTAACCAGATAACGGACGGAAACTACGGTAATATCTTTGTTTTTGGCGGCGATCACATTTATAAAATGAATGTCCATCAAATGCTTGATTACCACATTGAAAAAGAAGCCGACCTTACAATTGCCGCAATTCCTATCCCCATTGAGCTTGCAGGCGAATACGGCATAATTGAAGTGGATGAAAACTGGCGTCTTACAGGCTTTATCGAAAAACCGAAAACCACCCCGAAACATATCCCCGGCAGAGAAAATATGTGTCTTGCCTCAATGGGGAATTATATCTTTAAATCGGGCGTCTTAATCGATGAAGTTTGCGCCGATTCAAAAGATGAAAATTCCGCCCATGATTTTGGTAAAAATATAATCCCGAATATGCTTCATTCAGGCAAAAAGGTTTATATATACGATTTTGCAACAAACGAATTCCCCGGTATGACACCTTCCGAAAAAGGATACTGGAGAGATGTAGGAAATGTAGACAGTTATTTTCAGGCAAATATGGATTTATTGGATTATGACCCTGAATTAAATCTTTATTCTAAAGATTGGCCCTTGCGCACATTTAATTACAATTTCCCTCCCGCAAAATTCATCTGGGATGAGGATAAAAGGGTAGGTGTGGCAAAAAATTCGCTCGTATCTGAAGGCTGTATTATCTCGGGCGGTTCGCTTTCAAGATGTGTACTATCGCCAAAAGTGCACATTAACAGCTTTTGCCATATTTCAAATTCTATCCTTTTGGAAAACGTAAAAGTAGGGCGTCACTCAAGAATAAACCGCGCCATTATTGATAAAAATGTTGCAATCCCGCCATATACGGAAATCGGCATAAACAGAGATGATGATATTAAACGCGGATTTTTTGTTTCAGACGGCGGAATTACCGTTGTTCCGAAAGATGCAATTGTGGATTAATCTTATGCAATTGAAGGTAAATATTCTGTTTGAAGACTCTGCAACAAAGGTGGAAATCCCTTCTGTTGAAGATTTAGAGAGAGTATTACCCGCATTTTTAAAAGATGAAAACGATGCAATAAAAGCTCAAACCCTTGTAAAACAGCTAAACAGCACTATTGATAAAATAAACACTCTTTTGGATTAAGTTAAATTAAATTTTAACGAACTCTTGAAAACCGTAAAAATTAAGTTATAATATAAAAAGCAGTTGAGCTTTAGGGAGTGCTGATTACACTCCGCTAAATTTTAACCTTGACTGTAGTTTCATTTGGAAACTAGCACTATGATTGCAAGGATTAGTGCTAGTTTTTAATATAAATACAATTTGATAAATCCCACTAGTAATACCGTCATACTGAACTTGTTTCAGCATCTAATCAGCTGCGCCGCCAAATTTAACATATTTCTCGTATTCAAGCAAAAATTCACCCGGTGTTTGTCCAAAACCGCGCGCAATTTTTTCTAAAACGGGATATTTTAAATCAAATCTTTTATTTTCAAGCCTGCTTAAAATACTGGGGTCAATATCATTTTTAAAAGCAAAGTTATTTAGTTTATAACCCAACTGTATTCTTTTTAATTTTATATAATCTCTCAAATCAAACTGTTGCATTATTACAATAATTATATATAATATTTTTATTGTTTTATTGGATAAATCCAATGTATTAATGCAATAGAAACGGAGAGTTAATGGAACTTAAATTTCAAATTTCAATAAAAGATAAGATTGTGGAAATGAGGTTTGCCACAATAGAAAGCTTTGAGCGCGCCATTCCTGCATTTATCAAAAATGAACGCGCACAAATAAAAGCTCAAAAACTCACCCGAAAACTTATAACAATTCAAAAAACCATTGCGGGCCTTCTGCAGCATTAATCCTCATAAAAAAACGGGTATTGGGGTTACAAGCCAATACCCTTGAGAAAATTGTTTATCGTAAATTTATTCTTTATTCCAATCGCCAAAATATATATAAATATATCCACCCATACCATTAGCTCCTGATGATATGCCGGAATCCGCATTATCTTCATCCCAAGCGCCGCCTCCGCCTCCGGTAGAACCTGGAGCAAAATTATTCATTATATTAGAATCAAATACAGCAGTAGATAATATTCTTGATAAAGGAAGAGGGATAATGTTGGAATTATTGCACTGCCATTCAATAGTTTCACCTGCATTGTTTTTAAATTCTACAGAGACTTTGCTTTTACCGCCGCATGGTGTTCCTTCTTCGGGTTTAGCCAGTGTTGAAATTTTAAAGTTAACACCCCCGTTTCCGCCTGCACTGGTTATCATATCTTCAGTTTCAACAGCCGGTGTTCCTATGGTTTCTTCACTTTTTTCGGGAAAGTATTCATCTCTGGAAGATAGTTTATTTTTTGTACCGCTTGCAATTTTACTTGCATTGCCGGGTAAACCCAAAGTTGGTTGTATGGAAGGTATGGAATCGGGATTTCCAATTATGCCTGCAAGTCCCCCGCCTCCACCTTCTACTTCGTATTTTGTACCGTTTGCAAGCTCTATATAACTGTTGCCGCCATCACTTCCATTTACAGCCGGTATACCGCCTCTGCCACCTTCACCGATTTTCGCTTTTATTACATCACCGGGCCTTACCTGAAAACTTTTTATATGCAAGACCGTACCGGCACTTCCACCACCTCCGCCTGCACCCGGATAAGCTATTTTGTATGATACATCTATGGCGCCGCCAGACCCGTTTCCACCATCATTGCATACATAATCGTCCATATCGCTTCCCTCAACACAAGTGCCTCCGCCTCCGCCTGCACCAGGTAAAATACCCGATGTTCCTACTGCAGTCTTATTGCTTGCCGTTCCACTCCAAAACCCGCTTCCGCCATATCCGGCTTCATTTGGATTATCGCTATCGCCATCTTCACCCTGCAAGCCGTCACTTTGAGAGATTATTCCGGGTATTTTATTACATGCTATTGTTTGCTCAGTCTTATATTTTTCATTTGTTATATCAAAATAATCACACACAGCATCAACCTTACTGCCCCCAACACCTCCTGCTGTTTTAGATGCCCCATTTCCGCCAACACCTCCCGATACTCTTAAAGACCATATTCTTGAATTATTACTATCTAATATTTCAACAAATGATCTTGAACCGTTGCTTCCTTTCGCCGTATTTTCTTTTTCACCGCCCTTGCCTCCTGCTCCGGCATATGTTTTAATTATTCCATCACCATACTGTGTTGCTCTTACTGCAACACTATCCGGTACTTTAACATGCGCAAATACTCCGCTGCCACCTCCGCCGCCTGTAAAGGAATTAAATGTATAAGTTTTATCCACAGCACAACGGACAGAATAAGCATCCAGACCATTATAAGTCCCAGAAGCTGTTGCATTGCCACTGTCCAACGCTGCAGCATAAGAGCAACTGGTATTATTAGGAACAACATCACCCAAATGTATAGTTCTTGGGTGGCACATATCGGGCCAAACATTTGTCGTACTGTTACAACCACCACCATAAGAACCCATACAAGTGTTATGAGAAGCTTCACACCATGTAGCACCGTAAGTACTATAATTATCACATAATTGCAACAATTTATTTAAAGGCCCCGTAGAATTTGGAATCATAGAATTATACTTAAGGTAAGGCGCCCACGAAATGTACTCAGCTCTTTTTGGAACTCTTCCTGATGGCCCGTTTTCCCCGAGCGGCTTCCAATTTGCACAAACTGTATTGGCAGCTTTAGACTGGCACATAGTCCTGCTGCAGCCGCTGTAATCACCGCCTGCTGCATTGCATTTACCCGCTGCTGCTGTTTGACCATACCAGCAGCAGTTACCACCTGAACAGCGTGTCCCAACCGGCACTTTGGTGACAGATGCCGGTATATCAGGGCTTCCGTCCCTATTTTCGCCAGGGTTATATTTTGATACGCATATACCATACTTTGTTCCATTTTGCTCAGGTGTAATATATATACCAAAAGGTTCACAATCTGCCTGTTTTACAGGCTTAAAACTGCCTGTAGAATTAAAGTTCCCGCCTCCGCCGCCTCCGCCTGCACCGGTTATTTTAACAATAATATCCCTTGTATATTTATCAAATTTCTTTTCTTCTCTTAAATCATTATTTGTGGTATTCACTGTAGTAATAAGAGTGTGAGAAGTACTGCTTTTTGCCATTCCTACGGCTCCGCCTCCGCCGCCTCCGCCGGATGCTATTATTGCACCTGCCGAATATACATTTTCAGGAACCACGCAGGCTTCCTTATCTTCATTTCCTATAATCATTTCTTCCGTTGTATCGTTCACAAATGCACAAAAAGCACTCGGTATCATTCCCCCTGTACCGCTTACATTAATATTTTCATTCCCTAATTTCTTTGTCATAACAGGAGCAAGTGCTGCAAGCAATAATGATGCTACAAGGAGTGCCATAAGCATTTCAACCAGTGAAAAAGCAGGACTATGCCCGATACGGCTACGCCTGCATACCCAATCGGGTAATTTTCTTTTATCTGCTTTAGTCTTAAAATAAAATAGACCCGAAAATTCAGGCAATGCAATTTTTGGGCTCAAAAGCCCTTTCAACACGATGAACAAATTTAACATTTTAGAACAACCTTTAATTTATATCATATTTGATATAATCATATCAAATTTAGTATAAAAAATCAACTTTAGTAGCTAAAATACATCATTATTGATATATGCACGGAAGAGATATTAGCACAAAACACTTGATAAAAGGGATGCTCCTTATGCGGGATGTTTCCTTGACACGCCTTGCAGAAGAGCTTAATAAGCGCTTTGGATATTCTTTTACACAGTCAAACCTTTCAAGAAAATTAAATACGGACACCGTAAAATGGAGCGAATTAAGGGATATCACCATGGTGCTCGGATATAATATAAGAATTTCACCGTCAGAAAACTGGGAAGGAGTGGACGGCGTATCTTCCGCCTTCAAAAAAAGAGAGAATATGACAACAATTCTTTAATTGCTGTATAATATTTTTGAAAAAAGCTTTAAATTAAAGCTGAAAGGAAAATATTATGGTAAAACCGTGGAATGAATATTTTTTGGAAATTGCAAAAACCTGCGCTTCAAGGTCAAATTGCATAAGAGCACAGGTAGGTGCCGTTATTGTAGGCGAAGATAATAAAATAAAAGCTACGGGCTATAACGGAACTCCTTCAAAAGTGGTTTCCTGTATGGAGCTCGGGTATTGCTACCGCGTTATAAATAATATTGAATCAGGCACAAGATATGAAACCTGCCGCTCAATCCATGCCGAACAAAATGCCATAATCCAGGCAGGGCAGGACAGATGCAAAGGCGCCACAATGTATATTTACGGACATAATTTTATATGTATATTATGTAAAAGATTTATTGTTCAGGCGGGCATAAAAGATGTATACCTTCAAAAAGAAACAGGCGCGCCTATTGAGCACATTGATTGCGAACATATAAAAGATGAATTATCGAAAGATTTTATAAAAGTATAAAAGGGGCAGTTTTAAAGCCCCTTTTTGTTTATTTAATTTCTATTTTTTTAACTTCTTCCCCTTTGGGCTCCACTTTTTTAAGATTTATATTTAAAATCCCGTCTTTAAATTCGCTGTCGGCTTCTTCAAGGCGCACGGGATGTTCAAAATAAATATTTCTCGAAAATTTACCGTAACGAAATTCAGAATATTTAACATCTTTTTTGTCTTCTTCTTTTTTAAATTTTGATTCCGCGGTAATAATAAGATTTTCAGGAGTAAGCGCAAGCGTAATATCTTCTTTTTTAACACAAGGCAGCTCCACTCTTATATTATAGCTTTCTTTATCTTCGCAAAGTTCCACAGCAGGGCGGAAAGTACGCTCAAAAGGCTTGCTGCCTGAAGGTTCCACATCGCCGAATGTATCTTTTAAAAACCTTTGAAGATCTTCATGCATATTTTCAAAGAAAAAAGACGGTTCTCTTTTTATAAGACTGAATCTCATTGTTTAAATTTCCTTTCATTTAATAAACAAAAGCATTTTGCCCTGTATGAGGAAAAAACTACACCCCCACGCAGGTAAAATCGAAATATTAATTTTTGTAACATGTAATTAAAATTTCGAAATTTTTATAAGCAAATTGTTTTTATTTAAATGTAGGAGTTTTAACAAATGACAACACCAATCAAAAATAATTACAACGCATTTCTTGCGGCACAGAATTATCAAGCCTCAGAAGTTAAACAGCCAAAAGGCGGCGCAGGCGGGCAAAACGGTGCAAAAATTAACCCGTTTACTCCGGAAATTCAAAAAACTGAAGGCGCAAGAGTAACCGGAGGCGCAAACAAGCATGCGCAGGAATTAAACGAAGTAAGCGACATAGGTTTTGCGAAAAAATCAGGCTTTGAAAACGGGCTTGGAGGCACAAATCACCCCGTGGATGCCAACGGCAGATTATGCAAAACATGGGTTGCATAAAATATTGAAAATAAAAAGCCCCTTTAAAAGGGGCAATCAAAATGAACAATGGAGTAAATTTATTTGGAACACAAAGGCCTTAAACCTTTGTGTTTTTATATTTTAGATTTTTTTAACAGCATATTGCGCCGCAGTTTTAAAATAATTAGCCGAAAGTTTTAAAGCTTGCTTCAACGTTATCTTTAATAACCTTTTGAACGCTTTCTATTTCCGTTTCAAGAGCATTATGCTCGGTTTCAAGACGCTTAAGCTCGCATTCAAGAAGTTTATCCGCTCTTTGGAATTGAGCCGTCCGTTTGTCATATAAAGACTGAGCCTCGGCATCATCCGTTTTATCGTAAACATCGGATATATACTGCGTCATCTTATTATCGTTATATAATACGGGGTCCCATTCGCTTTCATCAAAGTATGCGATATTATTCATATCAAACCCTACAAAAAGGAAATTGCCTTCGCGCAGGTTTTTCTCCAAGAAATCCGTATCGTTTACATCAGGGCACACAAAATAATCATCTCTGGTTTTACCCTCAGGGAATGTTTCAGGTAATTCAGGCACAACAATTTTATTAGATGTCGCAGATACAAGCGACATACTCATTCCGCCTTCATCTCTGTCTCTTACAATATCGGCATATGTAAGCCTTGCATTATAATTTACTGCAGTAGCCTCTTTATTTGTCTGCCCGAACAAAAGGGTTTTATTTGCAAGAGAATCATTATATTCATCAGTCCATCTTTCAACGTTATCAGCAAGCATCATACGCTGAAACGTAATAGATTGGGCTTGAAATTCATTATTGCTTTTTTGTGCCGTTAACATTAAGAAACGGCCCTGGCTTGCAGACATACCCATTGTTGTTGCACTCCTTTGTTCTTTTTTTTTAATTTACTCTATTGTCATTTTATTAGCTGCAAAACTTGCTTGCACCATGGATATCGGCAAAATTTAAAACAAACTTAAAGATTTTATACGGAAGTTTTACAAAAGTTTACAAAGGAACTTTATTTGGTATAATTATGTGCAAAAAGGAGGGCACTGTGGCAGGAATTTTAAGCATTCAATTTGAACCCGTATTAAATAAAATCGATGAAAACCTTGAAAAAGTAAAAAATATTATTGAAAATTTTATATCAAAAAACAGCGAAAAACCGCTTGATTTAATAGTTTTACCCGAATTTTTCACAACAGGCGTGTCAAATAAATATGTTGATTTTCCAAACCCTGAAAACGGCGGAAAACCGGTAGAATTTCTCTCTGAGCTGGCAAAAAAGTACGGAACAAATATTATAGCAGGCACGCTGATAACAAAAAGAGGCGAAAACCTTTATAATACAATGTTTGTACTGGATAGAACAGGTAAAACCATTGCAAAATATGATAAAATCCACCTTTTTAAATATTTCGGCGGAACGGAAAATCTTAAAGTAACGGCGGGCGAAAACGAGCCCGTGGTGGTAGATTTAGACTTTGCAAAAGCAGGGCTTGCAATATGTTTTGATATTAAATATCCGATGCATTATAAAAAACTTGCACAAAAAGGGGCTGAAATTATTGTAAATCCTGCCGCATGGGCATATTTAAAAAGCATAAAAGGTCAAAAAGAGCAGAATATGAGGGTATTTAGAGCCTTAAACATAGCAAGAGCAACAGAAAATCTTGTATATTTTATATCTTCAAACGAAAGCGGAAATGCAGACCCTCTGGGCAATATAGGACATTCTATGATAGTATCCCCGCTGGCAGATATCTTAGCGGAAGGCACGGAAGAAGACGGGGCAATTTATGCCGATATTGACTTAGAACTTGTACGCACCCTGAAAACTACTACTCCCGTTGCATTTGAAGAGTAACCACCGCTAAAGCGGCAAAACGGGCTTTTTAAAAACTTCTTGCAAAGTGAAAACTCTTTAGAATATAATAAAAATGTCTTAGGAAAACTTGTAAAAAATCATAAAAAGCCCCATTGACAGTAAAATAAGGAAGAAAAAATTGGAAAGATTTGTTGGAATTTTCGGGATAATAGTTATACTCGGCATATGTTTCTGGATGTCAAACAACAAAAGAAAAATCAGCCTAAAAACAGTTATTTCAGGGCTTTTACTCCAATTTTTCCTTGCAGTTTTTATTTTAAAAGTGCCTTTGGGGCAAAAAATAATTGAAATTTTGGCCGCAGGAATTGAGAAAATTTTACAATTCTCAAATTCAGGCGCAGACTTTGTTTTCGGCTTCCTTAATAACTCAGGAAGCAAGATTGACGAGCTTTTCTACCCCGGCGCATCATTTTTATTTGCAATAAAAGTAATGGCAACCATAATTTTTGTTATGGCAATCGTAAATATACTTTATTATTTCGGCATAATGCAGCGCATAGTGGCATTTTTCGCCAAAATTATGTATAAAATAATGGATGTATCGGGCGCAGAGGCCCTTTCAAACATCGCAAGCGCCTTTGTAGGACAGGTTGAAGCCCAGATTATGATTCGCCCTTACCTTGCAACCGCCACAAAATCAGAGCTTTTAGCCAGTATGACAGGCTCAATGGCTTGTATTGCAGGGGGTGTGATGGCAATTTATATTGCAATGGGCGTTCCTGCTAAATTCCTGCTTGCCGCTTCTATTATGGCAGCTCCAGGGGCGCTTGTAATTTCCAAAATTGTTTACCCCGAAACGGAAGAAAGTAAAACTAAAGACAAAGTTTCCGTTAATATTGAAAAAACCCACGTAAATTTAATAGATGCAATTGCTCATGGTGCATCAGACGGTATGAGAGTATCATTAAATGTTATCGCAATGCTTATAGCACTCCTTGCGTTAATTGCCATGATAGACTGGGTATTAGCGGGTTTCGGGCACTTCCTTTCTAACACGCTTCACCTTTCACTACCGTTTTTAGACCTGAATAATCTGAGCCTAAAAACCATACTGGGAGCGTTTTTCAGCTTATTTGCCCTTGTTATGGGCGTACCGCTTCCCGATATTTCAACGGTGGGTGCTTTAATGGGTGAAAAACTTGTATTGAATGAATTCATCGCATACACTGATTTAGCGGCTTTGAAGGAAATCTTAACACCAAAAGCTTTGACTATAGCAAGTTTTGCACTATGCGGCTTTGCAAATTTCGGCTCTATTGCTATTCAAATCGGCGGTATAGGCGAACTTGCGCCTACAAGACGTGCAGAGCTGGCTCAATTAGGTATAAAAGCCCTGATTTGCGGTACATTTGCTTCGTATGTTTCTGCATGTATGGCAGGAATATTGATGTAACAAGGTTTTTATATAAATTTACGTTAAAAAGTCTTGCCCTGCAAGCATTACAAGCAAAATAAAGCAAAAACAAAAGAAAAAACATTTAAAACTATGGCTATCATTGAAAAAAAGATAAAAATTCCGCTCAAAAAAGGCTCTCTGCCTGAAATTAACGTGATTGAAAACGCTATAATTAAAGCAGGGCTTGAACCTGTGCGATGGGCAATTGTAGATATAAATGAAAATGAATATACAATTCTTGCTAACGGTATCCAAAAGTAGCACCGCACAAGAGTTTTCACCGTTTATCATTTTTCAAACATAAAAACCTAGCCCGCCTTGCGCATTTTTAAATTATTAATAAAAAGTTAATATAATTAGACATAAGATATTGATACGCTACAATATTATTAACGATTAACTTTTTAAAGGAGAAAACCATGTTCAAAAAAGAGGATAAAGAAAAAAATAATCCCTTTAAAAACGAAAATTTTGAACCGGAAACTACAGAAGAAAAAGAAGCTGTAGAAAATACGGAAGATAAACCGCAGGAAGAAAATAAAGAGCCTGAAAACAATGAAACGGAAAAGCTTCAGGCTGAATTAGACAGCTTAAACAATAAATATTTAAGGCTTGCAGCCGATTTTGATAATTTCAGAAAACGCCAGATGCAGGAGCGCGAAAGCCTTTTAAAATATGGCGCGGAAGACACTTTGAAAAAAATTATCACCGTTTTGGATACTTTTGAACGTGCCAAAAAATCCATCGCCGATATGACGGAATGTGAAAAAATAAAAGAAAGCTACGATGTAGGCATAAAGCAGCTTTACGACACTCTTGATAAAATCGGTTTGAAAAAAATTGAAGCAAAAGGCGAAGAGTTTGACCCGAATCTTCATGAAGCCGTAATGCAGACCCCTACTAATGATTACCCTGCAAACACGGTTATAGATGAATTGCAGACAGGCTATAAACTTTTTGATAAGGTGTTAAGACCCGTGTTTGTTAATGTTGCAACCGAAGGCGAAACACCCGCACAGGAGAACAAGGAAGAACAATAGATGGACTATTATCAAATACTGGAAGTTGAAAAAAACGCCACAAAGGACGATATAAAAAAAGCATTCAGACAAAAAGCCAGGAAACTGCACCCTGACGTAAATAAAGAGCCTGATGCGGAAGAAAAATTTAAAGAACTGGGGCGCGCTTATGAAACATTAATGGATGATGAAAAACGCGCATTATACGATCAATACGGCGAAGACGGCCTGAAAAATGCGGGCTATTCAAGCCAGGGCCCGTTTGATTTTGGATTCGGAGATATTAACGATATTTTTGCATCCTTCTTCGGCGGTATGGGCGGCGGTTTTGGCGGATACAGAGAAAACCCGAACGCCCCAAGACGCGGCGCAGACCTTAGAATGGATATTCAAATAGACTTTATGGATGCCATAAAAGGTATTGAAAAAGAAATAAAAATCGAACATACCGAAACCTGCACGGAATGCGGCGGCACAGGTTCAGATAAAAATGCAAAAGAAACCGTATGCAAAACCTGCGGCGGCCATGGCAGAGTCCAGCAGGAAGTAAGGAGTATGCTCGGCAGTTTTACATCTGTTACAACCTGCCCGAAATGCCACGGCACGGGCAAATCCCCCGAATCCTTCTGTAAAAAATGCAAAGGAGAAGGCGGTGTAAAACAGAATAAAACCATAAAAATAAAAATCCCAAAAGGCGTGGATACGGGCTCAAAAATCCGCCTTTCAAACGAAGGAAACGCAGGTAAAAACGGCGGAAACCCCGGAGATTTATATGTTGTTTTACATGTAAAAGAATCAGAAAAATTTATAAGAGACGGCGCCGATATTCATACTATTCTTGAAATTTCGCCTGCTCAGGCAGTTTTAGGCGATAAGGTAACGGTGGAAACCGTGGACGGTATGGTTGAAATGAGTGTTCCTGAGGGTATTCAAAACCTTGATAAACTTCTTTTAAAAGGGCGCGGAGTACCGTTTTTGGGCAGAAGCGAACAAAGAGGAAACCACTACGTTACAATAAAAATTATCACACCCAAAAAAATCTCAAAAGAAGAAGAAAAATTATACAAAGCATTGTATGATATTCAAAAGAATGATGAAAAATCCGGCAAAGATAATATAATGGATAAAGTGAAAACGGCGCTCGGAAAATAGCCGCCCGAATTTAAAGGCAAAAGGAGAGTTTTGATGAAAATTAAAGTGTTATTGATTACCCTTATGATGGCATTAATCAACCAGTGCGCAATGGCATCAAGACTTCCCGATGATTTTTGGGCTTATATCCAAAAAATTTACCCGAATTCCACACAAAGATTTGATTCCGTTGTGGTTTTAGCGGACGGTACAATGTATGTCCCTCTGTATCCGGCGCAAACAACGGAAGAAACAGGTATAAAACTTGAATATACATACCCCTTAAACCGCGCTCCACAAACAAAACCCGAAGTTATGATTTTTAATAATAATTTTGTATTGTTAAAACTTATCAAAGATAAAAGCGGAAATTATTCAATAACAAAAAATGAAAACCTGCCCCTTAAGGTAAAATTGGGAGTTATGCCGCAGGATATGCTTGTACCGGTCGGGCTGCAGGTGCCGGATAGTTTAAAATTAATTTTAGGAAACCTTATTATTCCGGAAAAAAATGATAATTTAATAATTGCCGCAACGGATACAAAAATAGGCGCGGCAAAAGATGAAAAGGGTAAAATCATTCCCCTTGCCGAGCTTCGAAATAAAAAAACACTGATTTCAAACGATATGTCAAAATTTGTGCTTGTTTATGACGGAGAAAAGAAAAACTCCCTCTACGAAGTAAAATTGAGCGGTCTGCCTTCAAAAATTCTGGCTTCAAATAAATCAAAACTGGCGCTTGTAATGTATTTCGGGTCTAAAACGGTTGAAATTGTAGACCTTACAAATGAAAGAACCGTATCTCAGATAAACCTTGATAATACCCCGAAAGATGCGGATTTAGACACCGTTAATAATATTGCATATGTAGCATCTGCCAATGCTTCCACTATCTATATGATAGATTTAAACACGGCAAAACTCACAAAAGCCGTAAAGCTTGAGCAATCACCCGAAAAAATTGCCGTATCCGATGACGGTAAAGCTATTGCTTTTGTTGACAGAAACACACAGAAACTTTACAGCTTAAAAGAACAGAATGATGCCTATACCGCAAAATATATGGCAGACAGCAAAAATTTATCAAGAATTTTATACAAAAAAGGGAAAATTTACACCGTTTCAAGAACGGAAAATAAACTCTCCGTTTATGATGAAGAAGAAAATATCTTAACAAATGAAATAAAACTTAATGAAAAACCTACCGATGCGGTATTTTTCAGGGATAAAATCTATATATTGTGCTCAAAAGACAGCATAATAAACGTTTACGATACCGTAAGCGGACAGATAATTGAAAATATCGTGCTTGATAATGTTGGTTTTTATTCAAAAATTACAATGATTCCAAACCAGCCGAATGCGCTCATTACAGGTATTCAAACCAAAAAATTCCTGCTTTTAAACCTTGAAAAAATGATGATAACAAAGAAACAAAACGCCGATGTGAATGTTTCGAATATAATCGTAGTGGATGCCGCAAAACCAGAAGCAGCAAAAGAAGATAAAAATGTCGGCACCAAAAATGTAGACCTGTAATGAAATATAGAGAAAATCTTGAAAATGTTGAAATAATTAAAAAAAGCCCTGATACGGCACTATTTGAGGTACATGCGCTCGAAATTTTGAATTCTCTTGATAAAACAAGGGAGGATTTTTGGAATGTGGATAATGAAAGCGCAAATTTTTTAAACCTCTTAATAAAAACAAAGGAAGCTAAAAACGCGCTTGAAATAGGAACATCAAACGGTTATAGCGCTATCTGGCTTGCTCAGGCGCTTAAAGAAACAGGCGGAAAGCTTACTACCATTGAATTTTGGGACAACAGACTGAATGCTGCAATTGAAAATTTTAAAAATGCAGGAGTGAATGATATTATTGAAACAAAACTCGGGCAGGCTGTTATGATACTGGAAGAAATGGCATATAGCGATAATCCGCCCGTGTTTGATTTTGTTTTTATCGATGCAAATAAATCGGAATATATTAAATATTTTAAGCTGATACACCCTATGCTGAAAAAAGGCGGAATAATCGCCGCCGATAATATTTTATCCCACTATAAAAAGGTTTTGCCTTATGTTGAAGCGGTTACAAACCATCTTGAATACCAGAGCCAGCTAATCCCGCTTGATACGGGCATTCTGGTATCTTATAAAAAATAGCTATTTCTTCATTGATGCGCCGATAACTTCGGTCAATTCCTGTGTTATACCTTCCTGACGGACTTTATTATATTGCACCGTAAGGGTTTTTATCATATCCTCGGCATTGTTTGTAGCGGCACTCATTGCAGTCATTCTTGAAGACAATTCGCTTGCCTGCGCCTCAAGCATAGTTTGATAAATAACATTTGTAATATACATAGGCACAATTTTTTGAAGCACAGCCTTTGCATTCGGCAAAAATTCCATTAAAGAATCAAGTTTGATACTGTGCTCGTATTCCACATTGTGTTCCTTATCAAATTCTTCGCGGTGGAATTTATTCAATTGCATATTTTGCGCTTTTTCGTGCCCTTCCTGCGGGGTCATGGCAGGCAAAAGCGTCCATTCTTCAACTTTATAGGTCATAGTGTTGATATAGCGCGTTGTGATAAGTTCAATCCTATCCACCCTTTTTTCAACATAATCAATAGCCAAATCTTCCGCTATAATCCTTGCGGAGCTTATGTTTAAATCATCCAAAATGCCTGTATATACTTCTTTTATTTCAAAATCAAGGTTTCTTTTCGCATTTTTTATAGGCGCAACAGTCTTTTGCCCTACAAGATAGAGCGATACTTTTTTATTCCGTGCATTTAATTCTTTAATTTTATTTAAAGTAAACCTTACGATGTTTGCACTGTAAGCCCCTGCCAGACCCTTATTTGATGATATCACAACAAGCGCCACCGTATTCACTTCCCGAGCGCTTAAAAGTTCGGGGTAATTGTCAATAGCATTTTTTACCTTTATTTCTTCAAGTTTTGTGCCGTTGTTTTTTATTTCATCATAAGTTTTTATGAACATTCTGAATAATTCATACGTAAAAGGACGGGAAAGTTTTACGGCGGCTTCGGCTTTTTTTACCTTGGCTGCAGCCACCATCTTCATGGCACGCGTTATTTTCTGCGTGTTTTTTATGCTTGAAATTCTGTTTTTTATGTTTCTTAAATTTGCCATTTCTTTACAATCCTTAATATTTCCCGCCGCTTGCGGATGAACCGGATATTATGCCTTAAATACACTGTTTGTAAAGGTTTCAAGGTGCTCGCACAAAAGCTTTTTATCATCTTCTTCAAGTTTCGCACCGTCATTCAATCTTTTTTCCAAATCCGAAAGATTGGTTGAAAAATATTCAAACCATTGATTTTTATACTCTTGAATTTTAGAATTTTCAATATTATCTAAAAATCCTTCATTCCCGGCATAAAGAATTGAAATTTGTTTTGCGGCTGAAAGCGGCTTATACTGGGGCTGTATTAAAATCTGCGTTAATTTTTCACCTTTTAAAAGCTGTGCTTTTGTTGCAGAATCAAGGTCTGATGCAAACTGTGCAAAGGCTTCCAATTCGCGATACTGTGCCAAATCAAGTCTTAATTGTCCTGCAACCTGTTTCACGCCTTTTGTCTGCGCCGCGCCGCCCACACGGGAAACCGAAATACCCGCATTAATTGCAGGTCTTTGCCCTGCGTTAAAAAGGTTTGTTTCTAAGAAAATCTGCCCGTCCGTAATTGAGATAACGTTTGTCGGAATGTAAGCCGATACGTCTCCTGCCTGCGTTTCAATAATAGGAAGCGCCGTTATTGAGCCTCCGCCTAATTCATCGGATAATTTGCAGGCGCGCTCCAGAAGCCTAGAATGCAGATAAAATACATCCCCCGGATATGCTTCACGCCCTGAAGGTCTTTTAAGAAGCAAGCTCATTGAACGATACGCCTGCGCATGTTTTGTAAGGTCATCATAAATTATAAGGCTGTGTCGGCCCTGTTCCAAAAATTCTTCCGCCACAGCGCACCCTGCATAAGGTGCGATATATTGAAGCGGCGCGGAATCATCCGCAGAAGCCGAAACGATAATTGTATAATCCATAGCCCCGTTTTCTTCAAGGGTTTTTGCAAGCTGGGCAATCGTGGATTTTTTCTGCCCGATTGCAACATAAATACAAATTACATCCTGTCCTTTTTGATTAATTATGGTATCAAGGGCAATTGCGGTTTTTCCTGTCTGTCTGTCCCCGATAATCAGCTCCCTTTGTCCTCTGCCGATAGGCGTCAAGGCGTCAATGGCGGTTAAACCTGTCTGCAAGGGTTGATGTACGGATTTTCTAGAAATGATACCGGGTGCAATGCGCTCAATAGGGCGGGTTTTATCAAAACTGATATCCCCTTTGCCATCCAGCGGTTTTCCTGTAGGGTCAACAATTCTTCCGATAAGAGAATCTCCGACAGGGGTTGAAGCTATTCTTCCCGTTGCCTTAACGCTCATTCCTTCTTTAATCTGCGTATAATCTCCCAAGATTACAACACCCACATTATCTTCTTCAAGGTTTAAAGCAATACCGAGCGTTCCTTTACCGTCTTCAAATTCAACAAGTTCTGATGACATAACATTTTTTAAGCCCCAGATACGGCAGATACCGTCCCCTACTTCAATTACGGAGCCTGTATTTGAAATATCAAGGTTATTGTTATAATTTGAAATTTTCTCTTTAATTATATTAGAGATTTCACTCGCTGAAATTGTTTGCCCTTGCATAGTATTATTACCTTTCAAATTTTATCTCTTTGCTAAGTTTTCAATCCGTTTTTTTATACTTAAATCTATAACGGTATCGTTGATTTTTAAAATAAGTCCGCCAAGAATATCCGTATTGATATCATAGGAAGGATTCACAGCTTTATTGAATTTATTTTCAAGCTTTGTTTTTAATGCGCTTTTTTGCCCTTCATTAAATTCAATTGCACTTGTAACCGCTACATTTAAAATGTTTCTTTCTTCATCAAGAAACTCTTTAAAAGATAATTTGATATCTTCAAGAATTTCAAGTCTTGAATTTTCATTTAATAAAAGTAAAAAATTCAATACGGAGTCATCAATTTTGCCGTTAAATATTTTTTGAAGAACATCTTTTTTATCTTCAACAGATACAACGGGAGAAGCCAAAAAGCCTTTCAATTCAACGTTCTGTTCCATTGTATCCAAGATAAATTTTATATCTTCATAAATTTTATCCGCAGATAACTCTGAATGTGAAAGCTCTAATAACGCCTTAGCATACCTTTTTGCGGATTTTGAATTTTTGGAAGCTATTAATACCATAAACTATATTTTCACCTCCGAAAAATCAATATCATCAAGGTTTTCAATGCACCTGTCCAAAAGCTTAACCTGAATTTCAGCGCCTGCACTTGAATTTAAACAGTTTTGAATTTCTTCTCTTGACAGTTCAACAACCGCATTTAAAAATTCTTTTGAGGCTCTTTCCTTTGTCTTTAGTGCATCTGCCTTTATCTTATTTTCAAATTGAATTTCAAGCGCTTCTTTTTCTTTTATAAGAGCATCACCTGCAGCGTTTCTGGCATTTTGCACTGTATCATCCGCACGTTTTATAATTTCATTTTTTGTATTTTCAAGGTTTTTCGTGTTTCTTTTTGCTTCTTTATATTCTCTCAAAGCTGCCTGCGCCGCTTCTGAGCTTGTCATAACGGACGTTCTTATATCATCAGCCATTTTATCAAATATTGTGCCGAGTTTGAATTTTTTAAATATGGCAACAAGAACGCTCACCATAATAATAAAATTAATAAGGTTTGATTCAAGAATTTTAGCGTAAAGAGTCATTTCATGCATTTTTTTGACCCTCCATAACCTTATTGATTCTTTCAGGCTCAATATTTATATCGTATTGAAGCGTATTTATATCAGCTTGTAGAACCTTTGAAACCGTCATTTTTACAAAATCATTAATTTCGTTTTTAAGAGCATTTTCCGCTTCATCCTTTTGAGATTGTAAACCCGCATTATAAGATGAAATCTTTTCTTTAATTTCTTCTTTTTTATCTTTAAGCACGGTGTTTTTTTCAGCCTTAATTTCATTTTGGGTCTCGGAAAGAATATTTGAAGCTTGAAGTTTTGCGCTTAAAATTTCATCTTCCATATTCTGTAGAACCTCTGCCGCTTTTTGTTTTGATTGAGCGGCGGTATCTTTGTTTTTATCAAGAAATTTCTGCCTTTCATCCATAATCTTCATAATAGGACGATACAGAATAAGGTTCATCAAAATAACAAAAATGATGAAACTTATAAGCGCAAATAAAAATGTTCCGTCAAACTCTAAAAGCATTTAAAACCCTTACTTGATTACAAATGCAATTAAAATTACAACAAGAAGCGCATAAATAGCACACGCTTCAATCAAGCCCGCGCCGATATAGAAATATTTTGAAATCTGACCTTCCGCTTCAGGCTGTCTTGCAATGCTTTCAATAATCGCTTTTGTTGCAAGCGCTAAGCCGATACCGGGGCCAAGAACACCAAGACCGATTGCAATACCCATTGATAATAATTTTACAGCAGCTGTTTCCATTTTATTTTCTCCTTATTTTTATAAATTAATGATTTTTCGCCGTTGCGGTTTCAATATATGCGGCAGTTAAAAGCGTAAATACAAGCGCCTGAATAAATGCTACAAATAATTCAAAAAACATAATCGGCAGGGGCAATAATGACCCTATAAATAAACCCGCATTATATACCCAAGTTTCAGGCAAAAGCCCATGCAGAATATTTTGTGTAAATGCCATAATTGATTCGGGGGTTAAAAGCATAAATACCAGACCGCCCAATACCATAATTAAAATTTCCCCTGCCAGAATATTTGCAAAAAGCCGGACTGCAAGGGTTAAAGGACGGGTAAAATCTTCTAAAATATTAAAAGGTGTCATAAAAAGCATAGGTTTAAAATAATGTTTAAAATATGAAGGACCTTTTTCAATAATACCCTGCACAATATAGTAAATTAAAACGGTAACGGCAAGAGCTGCGGTTACGTTTATATCGTTTGTGGGAGAGGCAAATTCGCCTTGCGGCAGATGAATTAATTTCCACGGCAATTGCCCCGCCATATTTCCAAGAATTATAAATAAAAATATACTCATTAAAAGCGTTGCATTGGCGCTTTTTACACCGCCGAGGTTTTTTGTAAGCCCCGCAAATATACTTACGATATTTTCAAAAGCCGCCTGAAATTTATTGGGGATTAATTTTAAATTCAAAACGGCAAAAAGGGATAAAAGAAGGATGAAAAGCATAACGCACCACATGGTAATCAATGTATCCATATGCACATTTAGCCCAAAAATATTTACTACCCAATGCTCTCCGATATGAAAGTCCATCAATAATCCTTCTTTTTGGCAATTGCTAAAACAATTATATAACAAACAATATAAAAGAAGTATTTTTTAAACAAAATAGCTCTCATTTGCTATATTTTAAATCCAAAGAGTGTTTGTTGTATTGACAGTTTTAAAAGCTCTGATACATAAGGATTTCAAATAATAAATCAATCTTAAGATCTAGATAATTTTATCCACTTCAAACACCCTAAAATTCAATCTCA
>CAJULX010000015.1 GCA_910587245.1 Candidatus Gastranaerophilales bacterium | reverse complement strand
CGGGAGCTAATGCTGCAAGAAGAAGAGAAGCTACCAGTAATGCCATAAGCATTTCAACGAGGGAAAAACCCTTATTAAAGGTTTTTGGCATAAATTTGCATGCCTCAATTGACGGCTTTTGCCGCTTTAGATGAAAACTTTTTGTCATTTTAATTACCCACTTGTCTATATGTTATTACGAATATTTTTTATAAAATATAACCTATTAACTATATTATATCTTTTTAAGGAATAAATCAAGCGAAAAAATTCTTAAAAAGTCATAATATTTTTTAAAAAACAATGCAAAATCATAAATGAGGATATTTTAGAATGCAGGTGGGTATGCTGATAAAAAAGGCGGAAAACATTTCTGAAAAAGAGTTTGAAGAGAATTTAGCCAGCTTTAAAATTTTATTTGGAAAAAGAGTTAAGTATTTTAGGGAACTTAAAAATTTTACACAGGAATATCTGGCAGAATTGGCTGATATTGAACAATCCAGCCTGTCTAACATTGAGCGCGGCAGAGTATACCCTTCGGCTGAAACACTCTACAGGCTTGCCGTTGCGCTTGAGGTGCAGCCCTATCAATTTTACACGGTAAAGCCTGAAATCCCTGTGCAGGATATTATCAAGGAGATGTCTACCGCGATGTATAGGGATAAAAAGCTTGCGGATTTAATATATAAATTTTTCCGCACCGTGCTGTAACCCCTTTTATTTGATTGTTTTCATCGTTTTTTATTTTAAGGCTGTATTTATAATTTTAGGTCGTGTTGGCCGGTTACAAAACTTTATAATATTTATGTTAACAGTTTAGTCTTGTGTTTTAGAAGCTTCACATAATTTTACAATATCAGAAGCAGCAATAGCGGCTGTGCTCCAGCAGTTTTGTAAATTAAATCCTCCGCAAAAACCGTCTATATTAAGGGTTTCGCCTATAATCCACAAATTTGGCACAATTTTCGAGCGGCAATTTTTATCAATTTCATTAAGATTTACTCCGCCTGCATGTACTATTTCGCCTTTGCCATCTATATTTTCGGCAATTAATGTTAAATTTTTTAATTTTTCAATCTCGATTTTTTTAGCATGTGCTGCCTGTTTATTGAAGTCTATCCCGTATTTTTTAAATATATATTGGGTCAAAGCTTTTGGTATCATTTGACTTACAACATTTCCAAAGCTTTTTGTTGAATTTTCTTTGATAAGTTGAAAAAGCCTATCGGGATTGAGTATCGGGATATTTATTTCATAAGGAAACGGCTTATATGCATTTATGGATGAAATTTTAAAAATATATGGGCCTGAAACCCCTTGATGGGTAAAAATTACACCGCCGTCATCAGTGTTTAAACTCACTCCTGTAGGGAAATTTTCACCTTTTTCTTTTATTTTTAGTCCGCAAAGAGCCGGTTTTAGCGGAATTATACTGTGCTTGAAACTGCTGACAAGCTGATTACGGTCTTTTGAACCTGTTGCTAAAACTACGATGTCGTATTTCTGCACTTCTTCAATGTTTTTTATCTCTTTTTTGACAATTTTTACGTTTTTTGATTTTAAAAGTTCTGAAATCATTTGTGTACGAAGGATTTTAGAACTGTTTGATACGGGAAATATACGTCTATCGGGCTGTTTATAGGTTTTTATACCTATTTTTTCAAAGTATTCAAGAGTTTCAGATGTTCCGAACCTTGAAAATATTGAATAGAGAAACTTTTCGCCCCTCGGGTAAAACGAGGCAAGTTTTTTAAAATCAAATTCGCCGTATGCGAGATTACACCTGCCGTTTCCGGTAGGAAGAATTGTAGATAATGTTTCAAGAGGGTCAAAAATTGTTATATGATAAGCATTTTCACCTGTTTTTTGAAATTCTTCTATAAGCTGAAGTGCACAAAATACGCCTGCAGGCCCCGAACCGATTATGGCAATCTCTTTGTTTGAGTGTGTTTTGGGCTTATCAATATTTTTTACGGTTTTTTTATTTTCTGACATAATTTTTCAAATCTTTGTTTTAATTTGACTCAAAACTTGATTGGGGAAGAATCGTGCCGTATAAAAAAACGTCCTCAGGGTCTGAAAGCTCCTCATGAAGCTGCATTACGGATTTTTTTAACACGGGATGAATAAAATTAGGGGTTATTTCAAGCATGGGTACAAGCGCAAAAGCCCTTTGGTGCACATATTTATGGGGTATTTCAAGAATTTCGTTTTTAAAAATTAAATCGTCATAAAATAATATATCAATATCAACGGCACGCTCGCCCCAATGCTGCTCTGCATCGCGGTTTCTGCCCATTTTTGCTTCAATACTCTGGCATACTCTTAAAAGCTCAATCGGCTGTAATTCAGTGCGCACAGCTATTACGGCATTTACAAACCAGTTTTGTTTTTTGTTTCCCCATGGTTCGGTTTCATAAAAAGCACTGGTAGCCGCCAATTTTATTGAATTATCGGCAGTTAAAAAATTCACTGCCTGCTGGATTTGAGACAGTCTATCGCCTTTATTGGAGCCTAAAGACAGGTATACTAGCGCCATTTTGCCTTCTTTTTTACATGTATTTTAACAATTAACATTTTATTATTCTTTTGATATAATGGCAACAGGCTAAGTAATTTTACTTAATTTTAGTATTTAAAAGGGATTAAAAATGAAGAATAATCAATCTTTAGGGGTTTATATAATAGTTGGAATTATTGCTCTGATTGTGCTTGCGATGGTTTTTGCAGGGCCTGTGACATCTACGAGCGAAATTTCGTATTCCGAATTTGTTCAAAAAGTTGAAAACGGTGAAATCAAGTCTGTGACTATTGCTAAGGATGTTGTATTTGCAATACCCGAATCTGATAAAAATGCTGAAACACAGTCAGAACAGGCGAAATCCCCTGCTGATGACTTGGCTTCGCGCTTTATGGCGCCTGTAGGGCAGGAAACTCCTGTGCTGCAGTATAAAGTAAGGATTCCCGATAATGATCCTAAATTTTATCCGCTTTTAGAGGCTGCAGATGTTGAAATTAATCTTAAAAAACCCCAGGATGGTTCTGCACTCAGTGCCTTGGGCTCATTTTTACTTCCTTTGTTTTTTATCGGCTTAATAATTTTGATTTTAAGGGGTATTCAACAAGGCGGTTCTGCCGCAATGAATTTCGGCAAATCCCGCGCTAAAATGATGCAGGAAAATAAGGTAAAAGTAACATTCAAGGACGTTGCAGGGATTGATGAAGAAAAGCAGGAGCTTGAAGAAATTGTTGATTTCTTAAAAAATGCTGAAAAATATACAAAACTCGGTGCCAAAATCCCGAAAGGCGTACTTCTTGTCGGTGTTCCCGGTACCGGTAAAACCCTTATGGCAAAGGCTGTTGCAGGCGAAGCAGGGGTTCCTTTCTTCTCTATATCCGGTTCTGATTTTGTGGAAATGTTTGTAGGCGTTGGTGCAAGCCGTGTCCGCGACCTTTTTGAACAGGCAAAAAAACACCAGCCCTGTATTATATTTATAGATGAGATTGACGCGGTTGGCCGCCAGAGAGGCGCAGGAATGGGCGGCGGACATGACGAAAGAGAGCAAACACTGAACCAGCTTCTTGTTGAGATGGATGGTTTTGATGAAAATACTAATATTATTGTACTTGCGGCTACAAATAGACCGGATATCCTTGATAATGCGCTTTTAAGACCCGGCAGATTTGACCGTCAGATTATAATTAACAGACCCGATATTTTAGGCAGAGAGCAAATTTTGAATGTTCATGCCAAAAATAAACCGCTTGCAAAAAATGTTGATTTGAAAGTTCTTGCAAAAAGAACTCCCGGTTTTACAGGTGCTGATTTGCAGAATTTGCTTAATGAAGCGGCACTTTTAAGCGCACGTCATAACAATACCGAAATCACAATGGAACATCTGGATGAGGCCATAGATAAGGTTATGGCAGGGCCTGAGAAAAAATCCAGAATAATTTCAGATGAAGAAAAAGAAAATACGGCGCACCATGAGGTGGGTCATGCCCTTCTGGCGCTGCTTTTAGATAATTGCGATCCTCTTCATAAGGTTTCAATTATTCCGCGCGGTATGGCGCTTGGTATCACCACCGTTCTTCCTGAAAAAGACCATCTGACGCTTAAAAAGAACCAGCTTTTAGACAGAATTACGATGACTCTTGGCGGAAGGGTGGCTGAAGAAATTATTTACGGGCCTGAAAATATTACAACAGGCGCTTCAAATGACCTTGAAAAAGTGACGGCTATTGCCCGCAAAATGGTTACTGTATACGGTATGAGCGATAAAATGGGCAATCTGCAATACGGTAAAAGTCAGGAACATGTGTTTATGGGGCGTGATTTTGGCCACAGCCGTGATTTTTCCGATGAAATTGCAGCTGAAATTGATAAAGAAGTGAAAAAAATTGTAGATGAAAGATACGCTATTGCAAAAGATCTTCTTTTGAAAAATGAAGATATGTTAAGAAAAATCGCACGCGAGCTTTTGGAACGCGAAACCCTTGATGATACTGAATTTAAAGAAATTATGGATAAAATTCTGGCTCAAAGAGGAGAAGCTTAAAAAATTCAAATAATCTGCAGGCTTAAAAATTATCTTTCTAATCTTCAACCTTCGGGGGGGGGGGGGGGGTAGTTTTTGTAAACTTTCTTCAAACAGTACATTGCCGGATGCAAGCCGCAAGGTTCTTTGAATTTCTTGGATATACCCAGCATACTGTGTTTTGACATTTTCGGGTGTATTTGGTTTTTCAAGAAGTTTTTCAATATCGTTAAGATGCTTTTTAACATTTTTAATCATTTCGGGGTGCTCGTCCAGAAAATCCCTGTATGGAGCAACTCCTCTTGCGTTGTTGCAATCCGCGCACATTAATAAGAGATTATTAAAATCATTATTGTTTGATGAACAGTATGGATCAATGTGTTCAATTGTTGCCGTTGTGTGTTTAATCAGGCTGTATATACCTTCTTCGGAACTTCTCCGCTTATATTTTACAACAAAGGCATCATTGTCCTTTTTGGAATTTGGAAGTCTGCTAAAATAAGGCTCCAGTTCGCTTCTTGGGATTTTAATTTTATTATCTCTGTTAAATTTTATTAACATATCCGTTAAAGCTTTATTTCTAAACTCCCCTTCGTCTTCCGAATTTATAGCCTGTTTTATTTGCTGATAACGCCATTTTTCAATCTGAGCCTCTTTTTTAGGATATCTTTTCATAATATCATTTGTTAAATCAATAACAACTGCTATTTGTTTCATCCTGAGGCGCTCTCTGTAATCATCCGAAATTTTATTTAAAATCTCCGAAAATTCTAAATCAGGATTATTTGAGGCAAATCGTGCTATTACGGCTGCAAGTTTTCTTTTTGATGCTTGAAATTCTTTCATATTTGAATAAAGCGCCTGTGCCAGCTCCTCACCTTTTTTCGGTGCAATTTCTTCAGCAATACTTTGCGCATGTTCCGTATCAAAATCCTTCATCTTCTCCCCGCAGCACGGGCAGGATATGGAATTTCTGTATTCCATAAGCAAGAATTTTTTAGCTTTTATTCTTGCGTTGAAATTTAAATTTATAAATGGCAGATAATTTGCTTTTAAACTTTTATAATCAGGGATTTTAAGATTTTGCGGGGCATTTTGCATATTATCGGGAGAGGTAAAATATTCTCTCTTTTTTACCCCTGTATTGTTGTTAAATATTCCTGCTGTATTAAATAAAACTCGCATTTTTTCTGATGTAATAAAACATCTGAATGAAAATATTTGCTGTCATTGAAACGGCGCACCAAAAGCACATTAAGAGCTGCTTTTTATATTTTGATAGGGAGTGCCGTTTTTAAAATACTGCTTAAAATTCTTATGCACTTCATCCTGCAGCATTTTAAGGTCATCTTCCACCTGTTTTCTTATTCTTTCAATTTCAGCATCATCTGCATCTTTATCTACGTATATCGGGTTTCCGCAAAGGAGGCAGAGCTTTTTGCAAAACAAAGGAAAACAAAATTCATCCCATGTTTTTAATTTTATAAAACCGCGCCCCGGGTTATCCCATGCAAAAGGCACAATCGGAACACCCGATAATTTTGCAATTTCTACTATTCCTTTTTTTACAACTTCTTTCGGGCCTGACGGGCCGTCTATTGTGATTGCAACATTGTTTCCTGCTTTTAGAACATCCAGAATTTCAAGAGAAGCCTGTGCTCCTCCTTTTTTTTGCGAGCCCCTTACGGTCTTGATACCGATAGCCTTTGCTGCGGTTGCAATGATTTCACCGTCCTTTGATTTACTTATAAGGCAGTGCAGTTTTTCTCTTTCGGGAATTCCGTATACACCGCATTGCCTTGAGTGCCACAATGCAAAAAGGCAGTTTGTATTTTTCGGATAGTTTATCACTTTGCAATCGTAAAAATGTCTTTTAATTTTAAATATTACGGTTACAAGAAAGCCGAAAAGATTTGTCTGTTGTTCTTTATTTAAAAATTTTATTCCGATTTTCATAAAAAAGTTATCCTTTTTAAAATCCCTGTCTTAAATCAGAAGCAAGTTTATGTGCAAAAAGCCCTTCCGCTTCAGCCAGCTTTGAAGCTGTTTTTGCAAGGTTTTTCGCTGTTTTTTTATCAATATTTTGCCATGTTAAAATTTTGATAAAATCAAAAACGCTCAAGCCCCCCGTATATCTTGCCGCCATGTTTGTAGGCAAAACGTGGTTTGTGCCGGAACAGTAATCCCCAAAAACTTCCGCGCAATTTTCGCCCACAAATAATGAGCCGTAATTTGTAAATTTTTCTTTTATACTATCCGCCCCATCAAACATTAATTCTAAATGTTCGGGTACCCTTTTGTTTGAAATTTCAACAGCTTCATCCATATCATCAACAATAATGCAGACGGATTTATCGAACGCAATTTGAGCAATTTCTTTTGTTTTAAGATTTTCAAGCTGTTTTTCGGCAAATTTTTGAACTTTTATTGCTAAATCTTTACTTGTTGTTACAAGGTAGCTTCTTGCATCTTTATCATGTTCGGATTGAGCCAGCATATCGGCACTTATAAGCTCAGGGTTTGCCGTATCATCTGCCACTATTAAAACTTCTGACGGCCCTGCAAGAAAATCTATATCGCAGGTTCCGTAAACGTATTTTTTTGCATAAGTCACATATTTATTTCCGGGGCCCACGATTTTATCCACAGGCAAGATGTTTTCCGTTCCGTATGCAAAAGCGGATATTGCCTGTGCTCCGCCCAGTTTATAAATTTTATCGGCGCCTGCAATATGTGCTGCAACTATTGTCTGCGGGCGGATTTTTGGAGATGTTAAATATATTTCTTTTACCCCTGCGGCTTTGGCGGGTGTTACCGTCATTAAAGCGGAGCTCGGGAGCGGATAATTTCCGCCCGGAACATAGCATAAAATCCTTTCTAAAGGTACAATCCTATGTCCGAGAACGGAATTTTCAATATTAATTTGGAATTCTTTTATGCAATTAAGTTGTTTTTCTGCAAATTCAAAAATATTCTTGTGCGCTTCTTTTATTGTTTTGATAACATCTTCGGGCGTTTCATCATATGCTTTTTCGATTTCATTTTCAGATACGACAAAATCTTTTTCACTTTGAAAATTGCCGTCATTAAATTTTTTTGAATATTCAATTAACGCCTTATTTTTATTTTTTTTAACATCTTTAATAATATCATCAACCCCGCTTAGAGTTTCAAATTCAATAACAGAATAAAAGGCGTTGCTTATTTCTTTGTTGTCTAAGTCTTTTTTTGTATAAATTTTCATGCTTTCAAAATACCTATTTTGCGCGGGATGCCAGATTATTTATAATATCATTCGGTGTGATATCGTGTTTTGCCATAAATACAAGCAGATGATAGATTAAATCCGCAGCTTCCCATCCAAGACCGTCGCCGAATTCAAAATTGACGGATTCAAAAGCTTCTTCCATAATTTTTCTTTTCAGATAAAACTCATTATTGAAAAGCTTTGTAGTATAAGAACCTTCGGGCATTTTTGCCTTTCTGTCCAGAATTAATTTATAAAGGTCATATACGCAGAAATCTTTATCTTCAAAACAGCTGTATCTGTCAAGATGACAGGCATTTCCGGTTTGATTTACTTTAAATAAAATTGTATCTCTGTCACAGTCAAATTTTGCGGATATTAATTCCTGCACATTGCCCGAAGTTTCACCTTTTGTCCAGAGTTTATTTCTTGAACGGCTAAAATAAGTTGCCTTGCCTGTTGAGAGGGATTTTAAAACAGATTCTTTGTTTGAATAAGCAAGCATGAGCACCTGTTTTGTATTTTTATCCTGAACTATTGTGGGAATTAAACCGTCTTTTGATTTATCAAAATCAAGGCAGGAGCAGAAAGCTTCTTCAAGGTTAATTTTTCCCGTATAAATAGACATACCCAGCTGGCAGGATATATTGCTTTTTTCAAGCTCAAGAATTTCATTTACGGTTGTAATACCGCCTGCGGCTACTATCGGTTTATTTGTAATTTTTCTTATTGCTTTAAATGCTTCGATATTTGTACCTTGAAGCATTCCTTCTTTTTCAACTATTGTGTATAAAAAACCGGAGCAAAAATCGCCGAATCTTTGAACATGTGTTGCCGTTGAAACATCCGTATCTGTTTGCCAGCCGTCTACCGTAATTTTGCCGTTTCTTGAATCAATTGCAACGATTACTTTATCTTTTGGCAGTTTTGATAAGAAATTTTCATTTGCTGCGGTGCCTATTATAATTTTTCTTGCACCGTATGATAAAATTCTTTTGGCTTTTTCAACATCTCTGATGCCGCCGCCTACTCTGCATTCTGCTATTTTACAGAGTTCTTTTATGGTTTCTTCGTTATCTTTGCCTTTATTCATTGCGGCATCAAGGTCAATTACCGCAATTTCGCCAAATCTTGCGTAGTATTTCGCAAGTTCTATAACATTTTCTTTTTCTAAAACTTTTTCTTTTCCTTGTCTTAATTGGACAGCTTTTCCATCCATAAGGTCAATGCTTGGAATTATCATTTAAAATTGCCTTCCTTATATTTTTACAGAGGCTCTTAAAAAGAGCTATTTTATATATTTGTTTAATACTTCCCAGTTAAAGCGTTCTTCTCTTCTTCTTTTGAAGTATTCATCCTCTCTGTAGCTTTTTAAATCTCTGATGTAGGAGTAATAATCGCTTTCTTCTGCGGCTTCAAGATACGGGATATTGAATTCATCCGCAAGATTTTTTACCTTAACATCATAAGATATGGGCAGAACTTTTATTCCCATCTTTAAAGCTAATAGAACCGCATGGTATCTCATTGCAAACAGATATTCAAGATGTGAAAATTCTTCAATTAAATGCCTGTGTGAAGTCGGCAGTACAACTTCTGTTTTAATATTTGCACATTGAGCCTTTAACCAGTATTCAAATTTATACGCAAGATCTGTATCCTGTTCGTTCTGGAATGAGAAAATTTTAATTTTTCTGTCTCCAAAATAGATACCTATATATTTTGCAAGCTCTTGCAGAAGTGTCGGATGCAGGAAGCGGTAATGTCTTAACTGAACCCCTACGCATTTTTCATCATCAAGCGGCGGGCAGTTTAAATCCCAGACGGGGTCTGTTACATATCTTGAAGATATTTTCCATTTCTTTAAAATTCTCTGTGAGTAAATATCTCTTACAAGAATTAAATCGCACATTTTTAATATCATTCTGCTCAGGCGCTGCCAGCCTTTGCCGTAAATAGGACCTATGCCCTGTGCAAAAATTATAACCTTTGTTCCTAAAAGTTTTGCTAAAAATATTATTCCAAGATAATATAACAGGCTTAGAGAGCTTGTTCCGTTTTGTATCAGGCTGCCTCCGCCGCTTATTAAAACATTTGAATCGATAATTCCCCATATAATCTGGAAGATATTTGTATAATGAAGTGCGTTTATCTTAAATGTTCTTTGCGTGCCCGCAGGGTCGCTTGAAAGTGCCGTTACATTGCAATTATTTCGCTTTAAATATTTTACAAGTAATCCCAAAATGGCATCGTCGCCAAAGTTTTGAAAACCTATATATCCTGAAATTAATACTCTTTTACCCATAAATTTTCTCACAATATTCTTCTACATCTTTTTTATAAGGGATGGATTTTACCGCTCCTACATTCTGCATTTGCAAAAGACAGAGCGCGTTTGCAAATTTTCCTGAATTTAGAGCGTTTATCCCATTTAAATATTTACTCAAAAATGCACCGTTGAAAGCATTTGAAACTCCCGTTGCATCTATCATTTCCGTTAAAATCGGCGGAATATTTACAGTGTCGTTGTTTTCATATATCGTTATGCCCGTATCTTTATCTTTTATGACAACGGTTTTTATTCCAAGGTCGCAAAGCCTTGTAATGAGCATATTTATGCTTGTTGTTTCAAATAACTGTTCCGCATCTTTTGATTCTATAAACAATATATCTAGATACTCGCTTATTAAATTAAAATTTTCAAGTGCTTCATCACGCCCTGTATCATATTTTTGGCAATTAGGATCATATGCCGTAAGTATACCGTTTTCTTTTGCAAATTTAAAAATTTCAAGTATGCTTTCTCTGACACTTAGAGAAAGACTCTGTACAAAGCCTGTGGCATAAACGGATTTTGCGCATTTTATATAATCAAAATCAATATCATCAATATTAAGTGTGCTTGCCGCGGTTTTTTGTCTGTAATACTGGTATTCTCTCGTATTGTTATTATGCCCTACAAAATAGACCCCGTTCTGGCCTTTTGTGAGTTTTACACTGGCTGAATCCAATCCTTCGGATTTCCATGCAGAAAGAAGATATTCACCAAAGGTATCATCGCCTACTTTTGTAATATATCCTACTTTTGAACCGCTTCGAAGTGCAGCAATTGCAGTAACAAGGCTGTCACCCCCGTAGTTTTTGTTAAAGCATTCACTGCTTTTAAGCGAGGACGCGCTTGATAATTCTATTAAACTCTCCCCAACGGTAATTATGTCTAATGTTTGTTGCATACCTTATCTTTACCATATTTACCGTTTGTGTGTCAAATTGTAAAATCTTTAGCCATGACGGTTGTTTTAGTGCTATATATTGTTTTATGAAAAATATTTTGTTAATAGCTGCAAATTCTGATATAGCAAAGAGTCTGGCTGATATTTTGTCAGATGATAATACATGCGGCGGTTTCAATATTTTTGCTTCATTCAGGAAAAATCTGCCCGAAAAAAAAGATGGCTTTACCCCGTTTATTCTTGATTTGTGCGATGAAAAATCTTTTGCGGATATTTCATTACCCGAAGGAATAAAATTTGACGCGGTTGTTAATTTTGCAGGGGTTGCAATAACATCTCCCGTTGAAAAAATTGACTCGAAAGAGCTAAAATTTCAATTTGATGTTTCAGCTATAGGGCTTGCCCGTCTTTTAAAATTTATCCGTCCCTTTTTAAATTCAAATTCTAAGGTTATAAATATTTCATCCATGGCGGCATTCGGTATTTTTCCGTTTTTATCTCCTTATTGTGCCGCAAAGGCTGCAGCGGATATTTTATTAAATGCTTTTGAACTTGAAACGGGAATTCGCTGTATTTCAATAAAACCCGGGGTTGTAAAGACAAAATTCTGGGAATACTGTATAGATTTAAATGAAAATAATTTTAAAAATTTTGACGGAGAATATGAAAAAATCGGACGGTTTCTTTTGCAAAATGCCAAAAATAATGCACATAAAGGAGTGAGTCCTCATGATGTTGCAAAAGTTGTTTTCAAAGCAATTAAAGCAAAAAATCCGCGCCATAGCTATCTTGTCGGGCTTGATTCATATTGTGCTTCAGTTTCAAGATTTATTCCCAAATGTATTTTGAATAAAATTATTAGATGGACATTAAACCGCAGAGTGAGGAAAATTTCAAATGAAAAATAAACAAAAAGGTAAAATATTTTTAATATATCCGCCTTCTCCAGTTATGAACAGAGAAGACAGATGCCAGCAGCCGACGGATGATTTAATTGTCATTCCGCCGCTTCCGCCTTCTGATTTAATGTATCTGGCATCAATTGCCCGTCTTGAAAATTTTGAATCCAAAATTAAAGATTACAGTTTAAATGCAGAAGTACTTGCGGATGTTCTAAAGGATATTGAAGAATTTAAACCCGATTATCTTGTTTTGAATGCTGCAACGCCCACGCTGGATAATGATTTAGGGATTTTATCAAAAATTAAAGAAAAATTTCCAAATATTACAACAATTGCAAAAGGCGCCCATTTTAACATGCTGGCGCGCGAAGCTCTTGAAAAGTATACCGCGCTTGACATTGCAATAATGGGTGAAGCGGAATTAACTTTAAAAGAAATTTTATCGGGCAAGCCTTATGCTGAAATTTTAGGAATAACTTACAGAAACGGAAATGAAATTTTATCTAACGAAAAACGCCCGTTTAATGATGAACTTGATAAATTGCCCTATCCTGCGCGAGATTTGATTGATAATAATATTTACAGACGTCCTGATACCGGTGAATTACAAGCTGTTATTAAAGTTTCAAGGGGCTGTCCTTTTCACTGTTTCTTCTGTCTTGCAACCCCCGTTTCAGGCGCAAAGGTGCGCTACAGAAGCCCTGAAAATATTTTGGGTGAAATAAGAGAATGCTATGAAAAATACGGCATTAAAAACTTTATATTCTGGTCTGATATTTTTAATCTGAATAAAGAATGGGTACACAATTTATGCAATGCAATAATTGATTCAGGTTTAAAAATTACATTTTCTACTAATTCAAGAGCAGATACCGCTGACATTGAGACTGTAAAATTAATGAAAAAAGCAGGCTGCAAGCTTGTCTCAATTGGGATTGAGAGCGGCTCACAGTATATGCTTGATAAAATGGGTAAAAAAATCACGCTTGAGGACATTAAAAAAACGGTATCTCTTTTTAAAAGAACCGGAATGAAAGTTTATGCTTATTATGTTCTCGGGCTTCCGTGGGAAAATGAAAAAACTGCAAATGAGACTATTGAATTTTCTCAAAAATTAAACACTCATTTTGTAAGTTATTACACGGCAACTGCTCTTTGCGGTTCAAGATTTTACGATTATGTTAAAGAGCATAAACTGGGTAAATTAAATTACGATATGCCTTATTTTTACCCGAGCGTAAATACTCATCACTTAACAAAAGAGAGAGTATTTGAGCTTCATAAATATGCCGTTAAAAGTTATTATCTGCGCCCGAGGTATATTTTAATGATGTTATTGCAGATAGAAAGCCTTGCTGAATTTAAAAATTATTTTAAAGCGGGCTTAAGAATTTTATTTAGAAAAAAAGAGCATTAATTTTTTGGAACAAGAACTCTTTATTTTCCGTCTTTTAATTCTGAATAGGAAGAGACGGAAAATTTTATGATGAGGATTTTTGATACTTATTTGTATGAAGTTTCTAAAGGTACAAAACCTGCAGCGCTTGTTACATGTGAAGCTGTGCTTCTTGATAAAATTCTGCCGAAACTTGAACATAAAGATTTATCCTATTTTGTGCAGAATTTAGACAAGGGGAAGGTAAACCTGTTTTTTGGAAACAAAGAGTGTATCGATGTAATTAAAAAGTTTTTGGATAAGCCGATGTACAGCCTATCTTCTCTTGAAGACTTTATTTTGGGCACCATACTCGGTTATGATGTAAAACTGCAATGCAAAAGACTCTTAGAAAGAAATAAAGTTTTATAAATAAAATTTTTATCTTTTTAATAATTCCCCGTATGGCGAATATCCTTGCGGGATATAATTTTTAAACATTTTTAATAAAATTTATTCAAAATGTTTAAAGGAGATAATTTATGAATGTTTGCATAATGGAGGGCTGCGTGGGCTGCGGAGCATGTGAAGCTATCAATTCGGATGTTTTCTTTGTAGACGTTGTGGCGCATGTTAATGATACATCTGTTGAAGGAAATGAGCAGGATTGTATTGATGCGGCACTTGTGTGTCCTGTTAACGCTATATGGATAGAAGATATCTAAAACTATAAGCCGGTATAGATTTAAAATAGTATATTTGTATTAACAGATTTGACAGACCCCTTTTTTTAACTGTACGATATAGTTATAAATTATGGAGGATGTGAAAGATGTATACAATAAAGAGATTTTTTGTACTGACTTTATTTGCAATGTTAACTGCGGGTGCTGCAATGGCAGAGGATGCGGTTTTTTCCGAAGCTCCGGTTCAAAATGTTAATATTCAGCCTGCAGCGGATACTTCTGTTGAAGCTAAAGTCGTAGAAGCCGTAAATACCGAAACTGCAACGGAAAGCCTTTCAAATGAAAAATTCAAAAGTGCTGTTAACAATCTTGAATCAGCTCAAGTTGATGTAAGAGAACAGCTTGCAACCTATAAAACTCTTGTAGCCGATAAAGAAGTTGAAGTTGCAAACAAAAAAGCTGAATTATCAAAGCTTAAAAAAGAATACAGCGCTCTTCAAAAGAAAATGGATAATATTGAAAAAATGAAAAAGCTTTTAAACAGCAATATTGACCAATAAATAAAAAAATTAAATTAAATTAAATTTTCTATATCGCTCAAGGGTGCTTGGGCGATATATTTTTTAAATTTTTCAACCTTTTTAAATTCTTCTTCAAGCAGGGCAAATTCAGGGTGCTTGTAAAAATTATCCATAGATGGCGGAGCCAGAAATTTAATCTTATCAATATCTAAAATTTCAATTGAATTTAATTCTTCAAGAATATCTAATGATTTTTGAATAAATTCTTCACTCACTCCTGTCATGCAGGCTAATTTCGAAATTGAAACCTCGCCTTCCTTGTTATTTGTTGCATATTTTAACATACCGATAAGCTGTTTTATACAGTTTTCTATTCCCTCAGACTCTTCCTTCATTAAATGAATTTTGCAATCGCCCGAAGCTTGTTTACGCTTTAATATTTCAATAAATTCTTCCATTGAACAGGGGTAATCAAAAAACATTAAATCGCACCCGTTAAATTCTTCTGCTATTTTTGAATTTAGAGCGGGATAATCTTTTAAAAGTGTTTTTGTTTTAATTTTTTTTGCAAATATTTGAATATCTACATTCGGCCTTTTAACGTATTCTTCAATCTGTTCTAAAATTCCTGTTTTTTGTCTGTGGTCATAAAATTTTATTATCCCGTCATCGGAATTTTTTTGCATTCCTTCACACCTTAAATCCACAGTATAAAGCCTGATTGATTTTTCGCCGTTAAATTCGTTTGTTTTCGGTTCAAATGCAAGGTCAAAATTTTCATTTATATTAACGGGGATGTCATTATGGCGCCACCAGATACAGTTTAGCTCCGCGCCGTCTTTCGTTCCTTTGAAACTTAAGTGGTTCCCTTCTTTCCCCATTGCTTTTTTTGTAATAAGGGAAATATTATTCATGCAAAAAACCGGTGAGGGGTTGTCCTGCCCCGTGGGTTCCAGTTTTTGAATTATATCCATTAAATCGTCATTAATATCAGCAGGCTCTAAAACGGCATCTATATCAAGCGTTGCGCCTTTCGGCTTAATGTCTTCTTTTGAATTAAAAGTATTTAAAAGGGCATTTTTAACTGTTTCAAATGTAATTTTTTCTAAATCAAATGAAAAACCTCCGGCAAGGCTGTGTCCGCCGTACCCATCCGTAAAAAGCTCTTTATTTTCATCTAAAATTTCTGCGATATTGTACTCTTTTATGCCGCGGATTGAACATCTTGCCTTGTTTTCATCATCTTTTGTAATTAAAAATGCGGGTTTATAATATTTTTCAACGAGTTTTGAAGCCACAATGCCGATTACGCCTATATGCCAGTTTTCATTAAAAAGAATAACAGCTTTTTGATTTTTAAAATTCTTATCATGTTCAATCAGCTTAATAGCTTCTTCATAAATTTTATCGCACAAATTCTGGCGTATTTTATTGTACCCGTCAAGCTCCTTTAAAGAATCTTTCAGCTTTTTTTCATCATCTTCAATTAAAAGCCTGAAAGCGGGCTCTGCTGTTTTTAATCTGCCTGCTGCATTTATTCTTGGTGCAAGGATGAATGCCATATCATAACTTGTGATTTTATCTTTATTATTTGCCTTAAATAAAAGGTTAATCCCTTTGTGAAGCCCTTTGTTTACAAGCTCAAGCCCTTTTGATACAAGCACCCTGTTTTCGTATAAAAGCGGTACGACATCAGCTATGGTGCCTGCTGCAGCCAATATTAAAATTTCATCTTTTAATTTTTTATTATCAGTTTTTTCAAGCAAGGCGCAGGCTAATTTATAAGCTACTCCTGCTCCTGCAAGTTCCGATACATTTTTAATTTGAGTAATACTTAATTTTTCATCAAGAGAATTCGGAGCTTTCGGGTTTATAATTGCATATGCCTTAGGCAGATTTTCAGGCGCCTTGTGGTGGTCTGTAAGAATTGTATCCACTCCTAAAGCCTTTATCACACCTATTTCTTTTTCGTTTGATATTCCGCAATCTACAGTTATTAATACTTTGGGCTTTTTCTTTGCAATATATGGCAAAAGTACTTTTGTATTTATTCCATGTCCCATTTTTTCCCTGTCCGGGATAATATAATCAAATTTTGCACCGAGTGCCGACAGTGTTTTGTATAATATAGCGGTTGAGGTTACGCCGTCAGCGTCAAAATCACCCCAGATGAGAATTAATTCATCTTTTGAAATCGCGTCTTCTATCCTTTTTACGGCATTTTGCATATCGGCAAAAATATAAGGTGAAGATAAAGAAACATTAAGAGGATTTAAAAAATCTTCAAATTCTGATTCTTCAAGCCCTCTTGATTTTAAAACGGAACAAAGCAGGCTGTCCTTTGTTTGTAAAGAATTGCCTGCTTTGTTTTCATTTTCTGTTTTAATATTCCAAAATTTCATCTTAGTTTCTTCTGCTGTTTAGCTTTGCAAGAAGCTTTAAGATTTCAATATAAAGCCATATCAGTGTAACAAGCATTGAAAATGCGCCGTACCATTCAAGATATTTAGGCGCGCCCATTTCGGCTCCTTTTTCAATAAAATCAAAATCAAGTATAAAATTTAAGCATGCAATAATTACTACGATGGCGTTAAATCCTATTGAAACCAGGCTGTTTGAAGCAAGTGCACCTGATAGTACATGGTTATGAAATAAACTTAATAAAATTGATATACCGTAAATAACGGCAATAGCAACGGTTGCAGCTATTATGGTTGATTTAAAACCTTCTGTTGCACGTATAACTTTTGATTTAAAAAGCAATAGAACAACAAACATGCTGCAGAATGTTGCAACAACAGCCTGAGAAACTATTCCGGGGTACTGCATATTGAAAACCGCTGAAATACCGCCCAAAAATAATCCTTCCAATGCTGCATATCCTATACTTAAAGGTTTTGAATGCTGGGGTTTAAAGGCTGTAATTATTGCAAGAATAAATGCACCGATTGCTCCGCCTACCATAAGAGCATAGGTTTTATCGCCAAAACCTGAATATGCTAAAAACCAGGTAACGCAAGCTGTAAGTATAACAATTGCTAGCAGACCTATAGATTTATTAACCGTTCCTGCTATCGTCATGGGTGCATCGGTTACAACACAGCCCTCGTAAACCTTTGTATTCGTCATAGGATTTGATGTCATATTTATTTCTCCCCTAAAAATGTCGTATTATTGTTGAATTATACTACGTTTTTTATGTAAAATAAAGTTATGCTAAAAATCGGGATAACGGGTAATATTGCATCAGGCAAAAGTTTATTTGAAAAATACCTCAAAAGCTTTGGCTATAAGGTTTTATGCCTTGATTACGTTACCGCTTTTTTGTATGAAAATTCTTCCGTTCTGCAAGAATTTTTGTTAAAGAAATTTAATACAATCTCGCGTAAAGAAATTTCAAAAATTGTTTTTAAAGACCCTTTGCTAAAAAAAGAGCTTGAAAATTTTATTTATCCTTTGATTTTAGATGAAATGAATAAATTTTTTGTTAAAAATGCTTTGGAATCCGTCCTTTTTGTTTCTGCTGCCCTTCTTTTTGAATCAGGATTTAATAAATATTTTGATAAAATTATTTTTATAAAAGCTGATGAGAAAATAAGACAAAAACGCCTTATGGAGCGCAATAATCTATCAAGCGAGGAGGCGGATTTAAGAATAAAATCTCAAATCACGGAAACCCAAAAAATTCCAAAATGTGATTTTATTATTGATAATTCAGGTTCAAAAGAAGCTCTGCAAACTGTTGCCAATAATTTTATAAAATCATTAAGCACTCTCTTATAAGCTTGCAGGCAAGTGCTGTTGAATTTTTGCTTGTATCAATATCGGGCGCTAATTCTACAACATCCATCCCGATTATATTAAAATCTTTTAAATATTTAAGCCAGCCTATTAATTCCATATAGCTTAAACCGCCAGCTTCAGGGGTGCCTACACCGCTCATAACGGATGGGTCTAAAACATCCAAATCAATTGTAATAAAGATGTTTTTATTTTTAAATTTATCGAGCTCGCTATGAGAAAATTTTTGAGTCGAGTATTTTTTCATAATTTCAAACTCTTCTTTTTCGCCCGAGCGTATGCCGATTTGCGCGATATTTTCAAAACCTGTAATTTTTCCAATCTGCTTCATAACGCCTGAATGGGTCAAATTTTCGCCCAAATATTCTTCCCTGAGGTCGGTATGTGCATCAAACTGAATAACCGCAATATTGTCATAGAATTCTTTTAATGCTTGAATTTCAGCCAGTGTTACAAGGTGTTCTCCGCCGATTCCTAAAATTTTCTTACCGTTTTTATAAATGCACTCCGTATTTTCTTTTATAATATCAAGAACCTTTTGTGCGTTGCCGAAGGGTAATTCTAAATCTCCCGCATCAAAAAATCTGCAGTCCTCTAAATCTTTATCAAAAATCGGTGAATAGGTTTCAATTCCAATGCTTTCAAGTCTTATCTGCTGGGGTGCAAATCTTGTCCCCGGGCGGTTTGTGGTTGTGCCGTCATAGGGCATTCCCATCATAATGATTTTTGAAGTTTCAAATTTTTCATTTGCGCCGATAAAATCTTTGCTTAGAAACGGTCCGTTTAAAATATTTTTATTCATTGTCTAATGTTATCATAAAACTATATTAAGAAATGTTAATCTTGAAAACCCTTGTTTTATCTGACTTGTGTAAAATGTATATACTTTTTAAGCAATTTTTATAATCAAAAAAACTTTATTATTGTACGAGGATAATAAAAAATATTAGGAGAGAAAATGTCTTACGTATCTTGGGACCCCGGTAAAGCGGGTCAAATCGGCAACTTTCAAGGACAATTGACAGGTTTTATTGCAGGTGCATACAGCCTTCCGGGTATGGCAAATATTGCTGCGGCATCTACAGAAGTGCTCAATCAGAATGGTTATAAGGTTTATCAGGATGCTGATACGGGACATTTTATGTTAAAATACGAAAACCACCCTGAAAACAGCAGCATCTGGGATAGCCAGTCTATGGGCGTTACATTTGACTGTACGGGTGATACTCTCCAAATAACAGGTTTAAACGAGAAAAAAGATAAAGATGCAGATGATGCTGACGACACTGATGGTGCAGATGGTGCGGATGGTGCTGACGGTGCTGACGGTTCGGGTAAGGTCGACGGACAGACCGACAAAGGTACTACCGGCGGTTCATCATTTGGACTTGTTACATCTGCGGGAAATTTTGATTACTCCTCATATACTAATAGTGCAAGAAATTCTTTTGCATTGAATACTCAAAATTCATTAAACAGATTAAATGCTTCAAACACGGCAGGCATAAGCTATGCTTCAACTTACGGATTAGACACGGATGAAACCATTGACCCCGTTACACGTGCAGTAGTCGATAAAGAAAAAAGCGCCGCCATTGATGAATTAAATATGTCCGAAGCTACAAAGCATAAATTTGACAATATTGAAAAATTAATGAAAAAAGTAGCTGAAAAGCAAAGTAAAGTCGAGCTTGAAGCTGTAGATAACAGTAACACTATTGCAGCAGCAGGTGCAGTAATAGGCGGTACAGCTCTAACAATTGGTGCAGGTGCAAAAATAGGAGCCGCAATTGGTAGTGTTATACCTGTACCATTTATTGGTACTGCAGTTGGCGCGGCAGCCGGTGCGCTTATCGGCTGGGGTGTTGGCAAAGCCATTAAAGCGGTCGATGAATCCAAGGCAGATAAAGCAAATAATGAAGCTGCTCAAGAAGCTCAAGCTGCAGGGGATGAATTAAAAGAAGCGCTCGAAGGCTTAAGCGAAGAAGAATTAATTGCATTCCAAAGATACTATTATCAGACAAATGGCCGCAAGGTAACAGACGATCTTAAACTTCTTGAAACTGACAGCGATTCTTCAAGCATCGCGCAAGGTGCAGGCTTTGATAGCGGATATTTAAGCGGTGTATTTTCAGAAATTGATGATGCCAATGCAGCTTTAAAACCCGATGAAACGGTTGATACCGCAGTATCAAGCTCTAATACAAAAGAAATAACATATTCTCAGGCAGCTCAAATTGAAGTTCTTCAGCAGAATGCCAGCCTCTATAAACAATATTGGCAAGCTGCTCTTCAAAACGGCGGTTCGGTTGAAATAAACGGTAAAACAAAAACGGCGGATGAACTTGCTCAAATGTATATTCAGGCAAGTGCAGAGCTTGAAACCTATCTGGACGGGTTAGATTCAGGATCCGAAGTCTCATTTGAAGCTTAGAGAAAACAAAGATTTAAAAATACTCCTTGTGATAAGTAGCAAGGAGTATTTTTTATTGTATAATATTTTTAATTGATATAAAAATTTGGAGTAATTATGATAGAAATGAGAGTTATGGGTATTGCTCTTGATACAAGAAGCGGCTCTCCTATTGTTGTTTTAAATGATTTAGAAAATAGAAAAGCTCTTCCTATCTGGATAGGTTCGGCTGAGGCAAGTTCAATTATAAGAAAAATTGAAAATATACCCTCTTCCCGCCCCATGACGCATGATTTATTTTTAAATTTAATAGAGGCAACGGGTTTTGAAATTGCCAGAGTTGAAATAAACGATGTTGATGATCAGACTTATTTTTCAACCATTTATCTTGAAAAAGAAGACGGAAGCAAAATCGAGCTTGATGCAAGACCCTCAGATGCGATTGCTATTGCTATAAGAGCGGAGGTTTCAATATTTGTAACATCAAATGTGCTCTTAAACGGTGCGGTTTCCGTTGATTCTCAAAAAGATGAAGAAGAAGCAATGGAATTTAAGAATTTTATTAAAGATATTAAACCTTCCGATTTTGAAAAATTAATAAATAAAAACTTTGAATCTGATCAATAAAAACTATAAACGGGTTTGCTTTTGTTATTTCAAAGCTGAATTCAGCCCGTCTCAGGATTTTTAGATTATTATAAATGCCAACAGGTTCATTATTTGTCAGTTTTAAAAATTTCATAGTATAATGTTTAATGTTAAATATTAAGAAGGCAAGAGAATATGGGAAAAGTAACAAAAGATATGGGAATTATTGATATTGTACAGCAATATCCTGAAAGTTTAGAAGTATTTGCAAAATACGGTCTCGGCTGTATCGGCTGTGCTGCTGCAAGATTTGAAAATCTTGAAGCGGGTGCAAAAGTGCATGGTGTTGACCCTGAAGTTATGGTTGGCGAAATTAACGCGCTTATTGAAAGCAAATAGCTTATCTGCCTTATTTAAGGCGAATTTAAGACAAAATCATTATTTTGTATGAAATAATAAAAAAGCACTGGACAGAAAGCTTTTTTATAATAAAATTAATTTATAGAATTAATTCCGCTCCAGTGGTGGAATCGGTAGACACGTTGGACTTAAAATCCAATGAGGGTCAAACCTCGTACCAGTTCAAGTCTGGTCTGGAGCAAACTTTAAACCTCTCATTTGAGAGGTTTTTTATTTGAATTAATAATCTGCATCGGTTGTAAACACTAATCCGTTAATCTTGTTTGAATTGATTTTAATGGCATTATATAATGTATCAAGATCTGTGTTTAATTTTGTGCAAGCTTCAAATATATCTGCATATTCAAAATAGTTTCCATATTTATAAGCATATATTCTGCCCAATTTTATATATTTTCTCATTGATTTTGCAGGGTCTTTGGCTTTAGCTGTTTTTGGCTTTGCTGTTTTAGCGGATTTTGAAATTGATTTTTTGCTCTCATTAGATGCAGCTTTAGATTCAGGTATAGTTATAAAAGCAGGTGTTGATACAGCAACGGGGGTTACCGTATAATCAAGCAGAGGTTTCTTTTTATCAGTTTTATTGTTTTTCTTAACAGTGGTATTGGTGGTTTTTATTTTCTTTTTGGTTGTTTTTGTCTTTTTTAATTCTCTGCGTTTTGCTGCTCTTTCTGCTTGACAAGCGGCTGCCTTTTCATGGTGTTCTCTTAGTGCTGTTTTTAGTTTTTCTTCATCAGGCACTAATACGCCGTCCTCGTTTTCAACCTCAATCTTGTATGCCGGAAGAAAAATAAAACCGCTCGTTACTTCGTTTTTATCAGCCAGGCAAGCCGAAATATTTGCAGGTGAAATTTTAAGCAGGTGTGCTGCATCGGCGCTTATATTATATCTTTTAAGAGATTTGTCTTTTATCTTGTACGCATAAATTGCTTTGCCCTTCATACTTTTATCATTTTCTTTCGCAATTTTTGCTTCTTCTTTTAATTTGTCAATCTTTTCTATATCTATATCAACCGTGCCGTCTTCTTTTATTGTTTCAATTTCGCTTGCAAGTGCATAACAATAATCACCTGCAAAATTTTTATCTCCGGCAAGACAGGCGGCAATGCTTTCATATGAAGTTTCTAATTTCTTCTTAGCTTCTGTAATTGTATCAAATCTTATATCTTTCTTTTTCTTTGTACCTATGTAAAAGGCGTAAACAGGTGTTTTTTCTCCAATATACGGGTTTGACAGATACTCATCCGCTCTTTTCATAATTGAATCAAGTTTTTCTTTATCAATATCTATTTTGCCTGTTTCATCTATAATTTCAATTTCTTCAGGTTCAAAAAATATGTAGCCCCCTGCTGTTTTATTATCCCCGTTTAAACATTTAATAATATTCGGGCGTTTTGCGGGAGTAACTTTTTCAGCTTCAGAATAACAGGTAAACGGTATGAGTTTTTTATTTTTATCCATTCCGTAGAATCTGTGTTTTTTAACATTTTCGCCTTCAATACGGGCGATTTCTCCTGCTTCGTATACTTCTCTAACCTTATCCTCGTCTATTCCGAGCGTGCCGTCCTCTTTTACCGTCTGCACTTCACAAAGAGGTACAAAATAATAATCACCCGCATATTTTGCTCTTTGCTCTTTATCTTCTTTTATGCATTTTGAAATGCGCGGGGTAGCGATGCCTAAAACAGTGCCTGCCTTATTTGCTGAAGAATAAGGTTCATAGTTCATTTCTCTGTCTATTGCAAGTACAGGTCTTGCTGTTGTTTTCCCTAAGAATGATAAATTATAATTTTGTAAGGCGTTAAGTTCATCTAAAAAGGAATTTTCTGCATTTGAAAGTAACTGCGGCGTTTGCGCAATACTATTCTGTTGTGTATTATGCGAAGAATTATAAGCAATTCTCTTTGAGTAATTATGTAGCGGGGGGGGGAGAATTATTTTCATATTTAGTTAACACATGTGAAAAAATATATTTGCACGAATTTGTTTTCATATCTAGTTAATGCATGTGAAAAAATATATTTGCCTTAATTTATTTTTATAACATTAGAGTTTGCTTATATAAAATTATTTTGTTAAAATTTGAATAAAATAAAGCCCTGTATAAAAGGATTATACAGGACCTTAAGGTCAAAAAGGGTGAAAATTGTACACAAGCTTTTAAATTTAATTTTAAACTTAAAGGCTTGAAAAGCTATTCTTATCAGTCACTCGTGCTTTTAAATGTTCTCTAAACCTCAGACTGGAACTCCATTATTGCAAATCAAGTTTTAATTGCAAGTCATTTGTAATTATTTTTACATAACTTTACATGCAGGCTTAAATCCTCCGACAGAAAGCAGTTACTCATACCTTAATGCATCAATGGGATTTAAAAGAGAAGCTTTATAGGCAGGATAATATCCGAAAACAACTCCGATAACTCCTGAAAAACCAAGCGAAAGTGCTATTGAAAAACCGCTTATATAGACAGTCATTGAGCCGAATAGTTCAATCATTTTTGCGCCGAAGGCTCCGAAAATAAGCCCCATTATTCCGCCTATTATAGATAGCAAAAGACTTTCTATTAAAAATTGTATCTGAATATCTGTTGATTTTGCACCTATTGCCATTCTTATGCCGATTTCTTTTGTACGCTCGGTTACGGATACAAGCATAATGTTCATTATGCCTATTCCGCCTACAAGCAGTGATACTCCTGCAATTGAGCCTAATAATAATGACATTGTCTTAACCGCAGATTGCATTGTTTCCATCATCTGGGTCAAATTTCTTACCTGAAAATCATTTTCCTGTTTTTTGCCTATTTTGTGTCTTGTTTTTAATAGTTCCGTTACTTCGGTTTCGGCTGAATTTACGGAATCCGAATCTTTTGCCTTAATGTTTATCATACTTACGGTTCCGGGGAAACTTGTCCCAAAAACCTTCTTTTGCCCTGTGGTGATAGGAATCATAACAAAGTCATCCTGATCATGTCCCATGGAATTTTGCCCTTTTGATTCAAGAAGCCCTATAACCTTAAAAGGCACCCCGCCGATTCTTACCGTACGCCCGATAGGATCAAGATCGCCAAAAAGCTCGTTTGCAACAGTATTTCCAAGAATTGCAACTTTTGACATGTTCGATATATCTTCTTCAATCAGGTTTCTGCCGAGATTGATTTTCCAATCTCTTATAGCCATATATTCAGGCGTAGTGCCTGCTATGCTTGTAGACCAATTCTGGTTTCCGTATGTCACCTGTTTTGCTTCACTTGAATACGGTGCTACAAAACCGACGGAAGGACAATTCTTTGCAATTGCTTTAGAATCTTTTAATGTAAGCGTGGGTTTTGTCCCGCGTCCCATTCGCACCCCGCCGGATGTGACGGATGCGCTTGATACCATCAAAAGATTACTTCCCATTGAAGCCATATCTTTTTGAATTTTAACGCTTGCTCCCTGACCCACGGCAAGCATAATTATAACGGCACTTACACCTATTATTATGCCGAGGCTTGTTAGAATCGAGCGCATTTTATTAACTTTTAGAGATAATAATGCCATTTTGAAGGTGGATGAAAAATCTATCATTGTCTGCCCTCCAAACTATATACAGGCTTATTTGCCGTATTGTTTACTATGTTACCGTCTTTAAAGCGTACAATTCTTTTACAGTATCCTGCAATATCATCTTCATGAGTTACAAGCACAATGGTTTTATGCATTTTTTCGTTTAAATTCACAAAAAAATCCATAACCTCGTAACTGGTTTTTGTGTCAAGGTTTCCCGTAGGTTCATCAGCAAGAATTACCGGTGCATCATTTACAATGGCACGGGCTATTGCAACTCTCTGCTGCTGACCGCCCGAAAGCTGGTTTGGCATATTTTGTTCTTTGCCTGATAAGCCTACAATTTTTAAAGCTTCCATGGCACGCTCTCTGCGTTCTTTTGCAGGAATTCCTTTATAAATCATTGGTAATTCAACATTTTCAACTGCAGATGTTCTTGAAATCAGGTTAAAGCCCTGAAAAACAAAACCGAGCTTTGCATTTCTTACTTCTGAAAGCTTGTCGAGCCTTGTGTTTACAATGTTATTGCCGTCTAAAAAATAATCACCGGATGTCGGCTTATCAAGACAGCCTATAATGTTCATAAATGTTGATTTTCCTGAACCGGAAGCCCCCATTATGGCTACAAATTCGCCGTTTTGAATGGTTAGGGATACTCCTTTCAGTGCATAAAATGTACAGTCTTCACCTGTACCTGTTGTATAGGTTTTAACTATATTTTTAGCGCAAATTAAAGGCTTATCGGCTGTTTTTAAAATTTTTTCGTCCATTTTATCCCTTAAAACATTCTAGGGCCGGGGCCTCGTCCTTGTGAAGTTTTCTTTTTGTTTTTGTCTTCGATTGAAATAATTACTCTGTCACCGTCTTTCAGGCCTTTCAGGCCGGTTGAAATGATTTCCGTGTAGCTGTCATCATTCACTCCTGTTTCAATTTCAACCCTTTTTGGTTTGTCGTCAGCTAAAAGCCATATTCCCTGTCTATCAAATTTTTCGCCTTTTCCGTCAGTATTCGGAGTAAATTTAAGCGCGGCATTTTTTGCGCATAAAATATCTTCTTTTTTGGATGTGATAATAGAAACATTGGCTGTCATGCCGGGTATCAGCTTCATTTCTTCATTCTCAACATCTATTATGACGCTGTATGTTACAACATTAGAAACGGTTGTGGGTGAAATTCTAACCTGTGTTACTTTTCCTGTAAAAGTTTCATCGGGATACCCGTCAAGAGTGTATTCAACGCTTTGTTCTTTTTTAACTTTGCCGATATCCGCTTCGGATACGCTTGCTTCAATCTGCATTTTGGTTAAATCCTGTGCTACGGAAAATAATTCTGGAGTCTGGAAGCTTGCTGCTACAGTCTGCCCAACGTCAACCGCACGCGAAACAACCACACCGTCTACAGGAGAAACGATTTTTGTATATCTTAAATTTGATTCTGCTGTGGAATAACTTGCAAGCGCTTGATTAATCTGCGCCTGCGCGGCACGCACCTGTGCCAAATCAGCCGAATATGTACTCTCCGCTAAATCAAGTTCGCTTTTTGCAATAAATCCTTTTTTATAAAGGTTTCGATACCGTGTGAGGGTCAATTTGTCGTTTGCTGTTGTTGCCTGAATTTTGGCAAGGTTTGCTCTTGCATTATCTATTGAAGCTTTTGCCTGATTAACCTGTGCTTCAAAAAGAGATGTATCAATTTCCGCAAGAAGCTGTCCCTTTTTAACCTCTGAATTATAATCCACATAAATGGCGCTTATTTGGCCTGAAACCTGCGAACCTATGCTTACCGTTTGTACGGGATTAATTGTTCCGGAGGCTTCTACAATTTGAGTTATGGTTCTTTTTTCAAGCGGTTCCGTAACATAACTCTTTGCTTCTTTTTTATTTTTAAACAAAAATCCTAATAAACATATAAGTGCAAGGCATATAAATATTATGCCGATTATTTTCTTCATATTACCCCCATTGCAGCTTCAAGTTTTGATTTTGCAATATTGTAGTTATAAATTGTCTGCACATATTCCTGCTGTGCGTTTAAATACTGGCTTCTTGAATCCTGCAGTTCTATAAAATCGGATAACCCGACACCGTATCTGCCGTCGGCCAGTTCAAAATTCTCTAAAGCCTGCTGAACCCTTTTTTGATATAGCGGAATTTGCTTTTCAAGCTGTACCATATTTATATAAGCATCCTGCACTTCAAAGAATATATTTTTTTCAATTAAATTCAGGTTTTCCTCCGCAATATCAAGCTGGGTTTTTGCTTCATCTACTTTGTATTTTGTTTTCATAATATTTATGCTTGATAAATCAAGTGTTGCGCCATAGTTAAAGCTGTTTGATGTCGGCGCATCGGATTCCCTTAATGTGTATCCCGCCTGCGCTGTTATATTTGGAAGATATTCTTTTTTAGCGTATTTTAAAGCCTCTGCCATAGCTTCTTTTGCGGCAAGGTAAGATTTAAAATCTGGGCGCTGCTCTCTTGCACCGTCTAATGCTTCTTCAAAACTTAAACCTAAAGGTTTAAATACATAATTTTCAAGTATGTCGTTTTTTTCAACTTTGCTTGAAAGGGTGGGTGCATCTGAGGTCGTATAGTTTAAGGGTTCTACATCTTTTTCTGCGGGTTTATTTACCTCTTCTTCAAGTTTTTTGTAGTTTCCGATGTTTAAAAATTTAACATCAGTCCAATCTTCTTTCAAATTAAAACTTTCCGTGTTTTTTATCGAATAACTTGGTGCATAAGCTATATACATCGAGTTATTTAATTTAACAAGAGTATTTTCATAGGCGGTTTGTGCCGCTATAAGTTCAATCTGCGAGTTGCTTAAATTTACTTCGGCGTTTACAAAATCAATTCTGGATTTTAATCCTTCTTCAAAATAAGCCTTAATCTGCGCATATTGTCTTTTGTTTATTTCAAGGTTTGATTTTGCAACATCTACAAGCGCTTTAGCGGCCAAAACACCGTAATATGCACTTTTAACATCATACGCCGTCTTTAAATTTGTATATTCCAAATCAAATTCCGCCGAGATTTTATTAAACTTTTGCATTTTAATCTGTGTATTTGTTTTGCCGAAATTAAAAATTAATTGTTTTAGACTTATTCCTGCCGCATAGTAATAATCGTTTCCGCCGGATATTCCGTCATTGTTCCATAAATTGCTTGCAGAATATCCTCCGCTTGCGCTGATTGTCGGAAAAAAATCTGATTTTGCCTGTCCTACTCTTGTTTGAACAAGTTTCACGTTATTTTTTGAAATTTGAACATTAGGGTTGTTTTTAAGTGCAATTTCAATGCATTCCTTTAAGCTTAAAATTTCACCTTCTTTAATTTCTCCAAGCGCAAATACCGGATTTAATCCCTCTGATATACAGAATCCTGCTAATATTAAAATTGTTACTATCTGTTTAAAAATTTTTACACTGCTCCAAAAATTATTACACCATCTATAACGATTTTTGTTTAAAATTGTTCATTATGTTTAAATAATATCAATAATATTTTAGCTTAAAAATTACCCCTTGTAGTAATCTTTACAAATATTACAATTTATCTTTCCGCGCAAGTTTTAAAATTGACGGGTTTTATTGTGTATGATATAAAATTTTAAAAATAAGGAAATAAGGTGCAATTCCTTAACTGAGCCGCAGCCGTTAAAGTCGGAAAACTTTTTGATTTCTTCTTACGGAAATTTTAAGAATTAATCACTGCTTTTTCTGTTTGCGGCTTTCCTTAATAAAAGATTAAGAGAAAGTATTAAACAGTTTTTATGTCTGTAACTCCTATAACAACAACAAATGTGCACACATGTCCGCATGGCTCATCCCCGGGAGCGTGTCCTATCTGTAACCCCATGGGCGGAGGCGGCGGTATGAAAAAAACAAACGCTGCTCCTAAAAATGAAATGTCGTATGGGGAGATGTACGCTATTTGGATGCGAATGAAGGCGGCAGACAGAAGAAAACTTGAAACTGAAAACAATATAAGGCGCGAAGCGGAGAATATCCAAAAGACAAAGGAAGCATTGTCAAAAATGGCAGATAAGCTTATAAATGTCTTAAATAAAATTGAAAATATTCTACCAAAGCCTGTTGCAGCACTTTTTAACGCTACCGTAAATAATATTTTGAAACCTTTAATGAATATTATTCAAAAATTTCCTGATTTTATCAAAAATGCAGTCGAGTTTATGAAAAATATTCAAAGAGAAGTGTATGTAGTTGCCGAAAAGCTGGCAAGTGTATTCGGCGAAATTAAGAATTTTATTCAAAAACAGGTATCCGATAATTTCAAAAAGTTTACAAAGAAGGTTTATAAAATTTTAAATCTTTTCGGCTTAAAAGAAGGAGAAGAAGAACTTGAAGATGATGAAAAGATAAATGCTGAAATTGCAGCATTTAAAGCAAAGGATGTAGTCTCAATCAAGGAATTTTTAATAAGTTTAACAAGAACGGCAAAGAAAGAAAAAGATGGTAAGGACAAACAATATTAGTTTTGCAAGCGACGGCAGAAAGGCTCCGAAAAACGCTAAAGGTTCCAAAACAAACTATAATAATGCAGGCTCCGCCAAGACGCCTTTAAATTCAGGTGAGCTTACAAGGCAGAATAAGAATAAGACGCAAAGCCAGCAGAAGCAAATGTATCGTACACTTGAAGGTGTAATTGTAAATAATTATATAAAAGACGGTGAAAAAATATCTTCGGTAAACATGGATGATATATGTAATTCTCTTGTTATTCCTGATACATTTGATAAAAGCTCATATTATACTCCCGTATCCGAGACTGAGAAGAAAAAGGAAGATAAATCTTCAATTTTAAGAAGCGCTTTTCCGGTTATTGCGACTTCTCTTGCACTTGCAGGCGGAATTCTCGGGCTTACCGCAGTTATGAAGAAATCTGCATCATCCCTGAATAATCCTATGCTTTTAAGAAACGAAAGACTTCCAAACCTCGGTATGAATATGAATATCAAACAGGAGCACGAGTTTGGTACATATATGGCTCTTAGAAATCCTAATAAAAAGACAATCCTTGCGATGATTGGTATTTTCATCACAAGCGGACTCTCTCTTATAGGGAAAAACCTTGTAGACGGCGTGCAGGAAATTTGGCTAAAGAAAAAGGAAGCTGATGCAAGTAAGAAACTTCAAGAGGAGCTTATTAATATTGAAACCCGTGCTTTTGCGGGAAAACTCGATGTAATAAGGGAAGAACTTGTTGATAAGGCTAATTATTTTAAAAATGTACTTGATTCGATACCTGAAGGAGAAAAACAGGCATCTCATGCAGCACCCTTGAATAATACGACGGGCAATTCTAATCCATTTTTGGCTTTTGGATTGAATTTTAAAGGAAATGCACAAAAAGAAAATGTTGATAATTCTGATAAAAGTGATAAAAAAACCGATATGAAAAATTCATCGCTTCTTCTTGCGCTTGCTACGGGTGTAACCCTTGTATTGGGCGTGATTATGGGAAGAAAGATGTTTAAAAATTTCGTTGCTGCCGATAATGAAGTGAGAAAATATGTAAACAATGAAACACAGCATATTGAAAAGAAAATCACAGCTCTTTCAGACAAAATTAAAAACGCTTCTAATAAGGATGAAGCTGCAAATGACTTCGAAAGCCTGAAAAATCTCTTGAAAGTAAAACGTGCCGATTCTGTTGAAACCGAACGAATTTTAAGTGAATTTAAATTCTTAGATAAAAAAGACATAGCAAATGCTTCGGGTGAAATTATGTCGGGCATTAAATCCATATACGGCGATGCACCTGAAACTCTTGGCGGTAAGGTTGGCGAAATACAATATTACTGTTATCTGGATGAAACAAGGGGACATGTGTATAACTGGATTATGAATCCTGAAAATCCCTTTACGGGCTTGCTTGTTATTGCTCTTGGTACCGTAAATGCTGCAGGATATTCAATTAAAAAAGCTATCGAAGGCGTAAAAGAAGCGACAGTTATTCAGGAAAATAAAAATACGGAAAGGCAATTGCAAGAAAGGCTCATTGATACTGAAATTAAAAACTTTAAAGCTAAAAAACAGAGTGCAATTGAACCTTTAATGAATGAATTTAACGATAAGCTGAATTCAGGTGCTGCAAGCAAGGAAGAACTCAAGAATATGGCAGATAATATTCTGCTTGAAATCAAAAACGGACCGCCGTTTGTATATTCATAAAGGTAGATTATGGCAATAAACTTTAATCCGCAAGTTATGATAAATATAAAAACTCTGGGCTCAGGCATAAAAAAACCTGATGAAAACAGAAACTACTGCCTTTATGATAAGAATAAGGTTGAATTTTTGGCGGCTAATGCCAATGAAACTCTGCCATCCATTATAGAGTATTTAAAAACCTCAAATGACGAAAACGGAATTCTTGAAGCTCTTTTTGCGGTTGATAAAATTGCCGATAATATGAATACCGCTGAAATTGGCGGAGCAAGACGGCTTTATGCTGTTTATCCTTATCTTGCGCGCTTTAATGATACAAATTCGCCCGAAATTCAGGTAATGCTTGCAGGTATTTATAGAAAAACCCTTGTTCCAGATGCTTTTGGTCCCTTGTGTAATATGCTTCATAAACAAATAACAAATCCTGTTTCAAAATATTTTGACCCAAAAGAAGAAACGGGCGGTGCAATTTTAGAATATATAAGAGCATACGGTGCTTCCAATATTTATGCATCAGCGGCTCCTGCGAGCTATACAAGTACAATAGGGGTTGCTTAATTTTATTTTTAAACTATCATTTGTATGTACTGAATTTTACTATTTATTGGAAGAAAAATATGAAAAATAAAGCTTTTACTATGATAGAAGTCATGATGGCATTAATTGTTGTTTCAATTATGCTTGCTGTTATGGCGCCCGTAATCACAACATCCGGTTCAAGTTCAAATCATAATGCTGAAATTAAAGTAATGGATTCAACTCCCGTAGGTGTTATTGTTGCATGGTGGGGCACAAATTATCCTGAAGGCTGGCTTCCTGTGAGCGGGCAATCTATTGCAGAACCTGAATATGAAGCTTTAAGAGCCGCTCTTGGCGGATATGATGTGCTTCCTGATTTAAACGGCGGAGCAAATCCGGGCAATACAACAACCTGGATAATTAAAGCAGTTAAAAAATAAGCTACTTGTTTTTTTCTATTTCATCAAGAGCCTCTTTGCCTGCAAGATTTTCAAGTATTACTCTGCTTAAATTATATTCAGCCTGTGCTTTTTTTACGGTGTTTTGTGCATTTCTATAATAGGTATCAGCTACAATCAGCTGTTCTCTTGAGGTATTTGCATTATCAGCCTGCATGGCATTATAAATTTTTCTTCTGTTTTCAAGATTTTGCATTGCAAGCCCGAGAAGTTCTTTCTGGCTTCTGTAATTCATATAGTTATTTAAAAGATTTTTTTGCAATTCATCAATTTTTTTAACAAGAAGCACCATATCGGCATCATTTACTTTTGTGAATTTGTAGTTTGCTTCTTTATCTCCTGTTGAAAATGCATTCAAAAGACCGCCCCCTATAAGTGCTCCGCTTGCCATATACGGATTAGCCGAAAGTGCGGTTCCTGCAATGGATGAAAAACTTGCAATAGGTTTTAATACTCTTTTTATGGCACTTTCATTGGGTTTATTTTCATCGGGGTTTGAAAGCTTGTAAATGGCATATTTTATGGTTTCGCTTCTTTGAACAGCACCATTGTATAAAATGCTCAAATCTGAAAGAATTTCGGGGGATTCTGTGTCCATTTCTCCCGTCACATCTTTTGATATCATTTTTAAGCTGAGGTCGGCATAGGTAAGCCCCTTGCTTTCTTCATTTTTTACAACCGTATCAATTTTTTTCTCTTGCTTTTGTGATTTTTTTGATTTTGCTTGAATTTCTTTTTTGTTTTCTATGTTGTTTCCTATGCCAAGTCTTCCCGAAAATTGTGCAGGTGCCAGATTTTCATATGATATTTCAGCTTTGGCTTCAATTATGCCAAAAACCATGCAACAATATATTATTAAAAGTGTTTTTAATTTTTTCATGGTGTATTTACTTTTATCTCTTTTTTTGAAAAATCTATATCATTAGGATTTATGTTTATTGTGCTTAAATCGTAAAGTGCAACATTAAGGTTGTCTATTGCCTCTTTTCCTGCAAGCCTTTGAAGCATTAGATAATATCTTTTTGCTTCTTGCTTAAGCTTATATTCTTCGATTTGTTTTTCTTCCCATCTTGCGCTTGTTACGGTAATTTCAAGCATATCATTATTCTTAATTGCATCTGAATAATTTTTGTTCAGTAAAATAAGTTCCGCTCTTGTATCCTTTAAACTTTGCAGAGTATGCTTATAACAATAATATGTTGTAACTATTTCACTCTGTAAATCTTCAATAAGTCCCGCAAGTTCAATAAGTTCGGTATCTGTTAAAGGTGATTCCTGTAATATCTTTGAATTCTTTTTGTTCAAAAGGTTATGCGCAAGCCTTGCGGAGGCAAATGAAGCTGATTGTATACCATAATTCATTCCCATAAAAGATGGCAGCATAGCAGCACCGCTTATAATGGCACTCATGCTTTTTGCAAGCAAAGATGAATGTACGCGTCTTTCTTCTTCGGGAATTGCAAGCTTTTGCAGGGTAAATTTAATCAGGGGGTTACTGTTTATTGTCCCCTCCCAGATTTTTTCCAAATCTTCCATGTCAGCTTCCTGCTGTTTGTTTACAATAATCTGTGCATTTTGTGTATCATTTACAAACAAGCTTCCTTTTAAAGTTTTTACCTGATTGTCAAGCTCAACTTCATATTTATTGGTATCTTGAAGTAAAATTTCTTCACAAAAAGCACATTCCGGCAGAAATACCCCCATCAAAAGCATTATTACCGCAAGTCTTCTTAACATAATAATGTTATATCACAAAAGATTGTCTTCGCCCAATTTGATTTAAATTATTAATATTCAAAATCATTGTTTGAATTGCCTTCTTCCTCATCTTGAAGAGAAGATAAGTCATAATTATATGTCGAATCAAAATCTTCGGGAAGTTTTTCCGTATCAGGCCAGATTGTACCTTCATCAAAGCGGCAGGCGCTCAAGTTTTCACTTGTAGCAAAATCGGAATCCGTTAATTCAGCTTCGCACAGTACACATCCTGCCATGTCCGCTTCGTTAAAATTGCAGAAATTTAAAGAAGCATAGCTAAAATTTGTGCCGTTTAAAATACAGTTTGAAAAATTGCATTCTTCTATTTTGCATCTTGAAAAATCGGCACTCGTAAGATCACAGTTAGAAAAATCAACATTTACAATTGAAGATTCAGTAAAATTTGCACCTGAAAAATCAATATCCGATAAATCAACATCCGCTAAATCCGAAAGCGAAAGTTCAACTTCACTTAAATCAAGCTCCTTGCCTTGCTTTTGCTCTATAAATTCAGCAGGGTTTTTTAATAATAATTCAATCCATTCTTCTTTAGTGGTGCTCATTTATCTTTCCTTATAAATTTCTATAACAGTTTAATATTTTGGGGTACATTTTATTTTGCCATATTTTTTATCTAATGTGAAGTGGTAAAATAAATTATTCTTTAACAATTTCTGTTTCAATGGCTAAAAGTACGGCTTGAACCCTGTTTTCAACGTTAAGTTTTTTATAGATGCTGTTTAAATGCGTTTTTATTGTTACTTCTTTTACAAAGAGTTTATCGGCTATATCGGCATTTGAAGCACCCTTGCTTACCATTTTTAATATTTCAAGCTCCCTTTGTGTTAATTTACCTATATTTTCAATTGTTTTGGTGCTTACCGTATTTTTATTTTCCCTTGTTTTATTCCAGTTGGAACGTCTTATGAGAGCTTCAATTCTTGCTAAAAGGTTAGGGAGAACAAATGGTTTGATAATGTAGTCATCTGCTCCTATTTTTAAGCCTGAAATTTGTTTGTAATCTTCATCAACGGCTGTAAGCATAATAACGGGTATAGTGCTGAAATTTTTGCTTTCTCTTATTCTTTTTAATGTTTCCCAGCCATCCATCTCGGGCATCATAATATCAAGTAAAACCAAATCGATATTTTGGTAATTTTTTTCTAAAAATTCAAGCCCCAAGGCTCCGTTCTGCTCGCAATCCGTATGGTATCCGTACATCGGAAGCGTATCTTTTATGAGCTTTGGATTATCGTCTATAAGTAAAATATTTCCTAATGATGAAACCGGCATAATTTTATCCTGTTATATTTTCTTTTAAAGCCTTTACTGCCGCCTGTGTTCTGTCATCTACGGATAATTTTTGCAGAATGCTGCAGACGTGAACTTTTGTTGTATTCACTGATATATTAAGTTTATTTGCAATTTCAAGATTTGAATTGCCTTCCGCAAGCAGGTTTAATACCATTAATTCCTTGCTTGTAAGATTATATATGGTTTCTTTCTTTGCCTCTGTATCTTTTTGTTCTTTTGTCATATTTAAAATGTAGCTTGAAACACTTGAATCAAACCATATTGCACCGTTTATCACATCTTTAATTAAGGTAATTAATTTATCGGGCTTGATATCTTTTGAACAATATGCATTGATTCCGGACTGCATACATTTTTGCACCTCTTTTTCTTCATTATGCGAGGTTATTACAATTATCTTTATATCGGAATATTTCTTTTTAATTGCGTTTGTTGCCGCTATGCCGTCTATTCCGGGCAGCCCTAAATCCATCAATACAACATTAATTTTTTCTTTTTCAAGTATTTCATATGCTTCATATGCATCTTTTGCTTCAAATATTTGCTCTATAAAATCTTCATCTTTCAATGAAGCACTTAGTGCAAATCTTGTGAGTGCATGGTCTTCTACTATTAAGATATTCTTTTTTTCCATTTCCATATTATATATTAATTTTTAAATGATTATTTATTCTTTACATTCTATTTACAATTTTTTGCTCTTTTAGTTTAATGGATATAAGGTTTTTAACCTTGATTAGATACCTGTAGGATATTTTATTATGATAGAAATTAAAGATGTTGAGCATGTTGCAAAGCTTGCTAGGCTTGAAATAGAGGAAGAAGACAAGCCGAAATTTGCACGTCAATTAGGTGATATTTTAAAATACGTTGAAATGATGAATGAGGTTGATACCACAGGGGTTGAACCTATGAATCACTCCATTGATTTTTCAAATGTTATGAGAGAAGATGTTGAAAATTATGAAGTAACAAAAGAAGAATTAATGGCAAATGCACCTGATATTGAGGGCGATTTCTTTAAAGTGCCGAAGATTAATTAATTTTATTAGGTTTGATAAGGGGAAGATGAGAATGACAAAGTATATATTTATAACAGGCGGTGTTGTTAGCTCGCTCGGTAAAGGTATTGTTGCCGCAAGTTTGGGCAGACTTTTAAGAGCAAGAGGTTATTCCGTTACGATTCAAAAATTTGACCCTTATATAAATGTTGACCCCGGTACAATGAGCCCTTTTCAGCATGGCGAGGTTTTTGTAACGGACGACGGTGCCGAAACTGACCTTGATTTAGGGCACTATGAAAGATTTACAAACACATCTTTGCATCAAATAAATAATGTTACATCCGGAAGTGTTTATCAAACCGTTATAAATAAAGAGCGCCAGGGTGAATATCTTGGTGCAACCGTGCAGACCATCCCTCATATTACAAATGAAATTAAATCAAGAATACAAGGGTGCGCTAAAAAGTTTAACCCTGATTTTCTTATTGCTGAAATCGGCGGTACAATCGGTGACATTGAAAGTTTACCTTTTATTGAGGCTATAAGGCAATTCAGAGCAGAAGAAGGAGTTGGAAATTCACTTTCAATCCATGTTACTTTGCTTCCTTACCTGCCTACATCAGGCGAGCTTAAAACAAAACCCTCCCAGCATAGTGTTTATACCTTAAGAAGCTACGGTATTCAGCCTGAAATTCTTGTATGCAGAACGCAAATGGAAATACCCAAGGGCGAAAGAGATAAAATAGCACTCTTCTGTTCTGTTCAAAAAGATTGTGTCATTGAATGTAAAGATATGGATTCAATTTACGAGGTGCCGCTTGCTCTTGAAGCGCAAAATATGGCAGGTGTTGTATTAAAACAGCTTCAAATGAATGACAAAAAGCCTGATATCTCAAACTGGGAAAAACTTGTATACAGAATAAAACACCCCAAGGATACTTTAAAAGTTGCTGTTGCAGGAAAATATACCGATTTAAACGATGCCTATATTTCGGTTGTTGAATCTTTAAAACATGCTGCACTTTCCCATGAATATAAGGTTGAAATTAAATGGCTTGCTTCAGAAAAATGTCTAAATATGAATGATGCACACGAAATGCTTAAAGATGTTGATGCGCTTGTTGTACCCGGCGGCTTTGGTGTGCGCGGTATTGAAGGAAAATTAAACGTTATAAGATATGCCAGAGAAAATAATTTACCGTTTTTGGGCTTGTGCCTTGGTATGCAATGTGCAGTTATTGAATATGCAAGAAATGTTCTCGGTTTAGAAAATGCAAACAGTACAGAATTTGCGGAAGGCACAAAGTATCCTGTAATAGATCTTATGATTGAGCAAAAAGATATTGCGGGATATGGCGGAACAATGAGGCTGGGTGCTTTTCCATGCCATTTAAAAGAAGGTTCAAAAGCTCAAAAGGCGTATGGTGCCAAGGTCGTATCCGAACGCCATCGTCACAGATATGAAGTAAACAACGAATTTAAAAAACAAATTGAAGAAGCAGGGCTTGTATTCTCAGGTACTTCCCCTGACGGGCTTCTTGCCGAAATGATTGAATATCCTAAAAATGATTGGTTTGTAGCTTCTCAATTCCATCCTGAATTTAAATCAAGACCGGAAGAACCGCATCCGCTGTTTTTGGGACTTATTTGCGCTGCTGTTAATCAAAAGAATAAAGCAAAGCAGCTTAAAATTCAGTAGAAAAAAATATCAAACCTTTTATTTAAGTCTTATATATCCTTGAATTGTGATATCTAAATTGGAATATACAACTTTAATTAAATTTTGTCGTATTCCTACGGTTCTTGCATATACTACGGCAGGTGTTTCCCAATCATCTTCACATAGTGCGGCTTTGATATCAGCCACTCGCGTATTTCCCTGCAAGAGCACTATAGTATATGTTTCCCCCTCTTTTTTGTATTCGGTTTGATAGTGTCCTGCTTCAAGAATATTGCCTTTTGAATCGTAAAAATTTGCTCCTATTGTAATTGTAGGCTTGCTTTGTGGAACATCTTTCAATCTTGCAGGCTGATTATTTGAATTTTCATATTTTGTTTTAAAATCCTTGTCAAATGCAGGATTATTTTTATTGAAAAACTTTCTTATATTATAAAAAAAACCGTGCGGTTCTTTGTTTTCATACCGCTTCATAACTTCTTCAAACTGCTTATTTGTGGCAGGATTTGGCTTTGAAAAAGCATTATCTATAAATTCATAATCTAAATCCATCATCCCGTCATCTGCATAAGCTGATGAAGTCAGTAAAAGTAAAAATAAAATTAAAAACTTTCTCATAATCTATATGATAATGTTTTTCTTTTATTTGGCAACCACTACATGTTTTATAAAATTAAGGTTTTTTGGAAAATGCATCTTTAAATTTTGTAAATTGTTCCGAAATTTTACCCTTAAGACTCTTTGCGCCTTTACTTCCTTTTAATTTACAAAGGGCTGTTATTCCTAAAATGCCTGCAGCAACACCTACAATTTTCTTCATATTCGATGTTATTTTAAATTTTTTATTTGCTTTTTCACCGTCAGTATACATATTGTCGGGATTTTTTGCAAAATAATCAAGCTGTCCGTTTTTTCTGACCATATTTCCAGGGCTTACACTGCCGCTTTTTCCCATTATAAAAGCATAAGGATTGTATCCTAAAATCGGTGTCGTTCTTTCGATTGAATTTGGCAGCATGGTTTTTCCTTATACCTTCCTTATATTTTTATAAAAACAACTTTGTTTCAATAATTGCCTTTTTAAAAAATTTTACATAAAATTTTCATATGGAAGCATTAAAAAAGACAATTTCAACACTAAAAAACACACTTTTTGAAGATAAATATTTCATTTATTTATCAATCTTATTTTTTGTCTTTTTAGCATTATACTGGGGCAGATTTGGTAATCCTGTAATTGATTGTGGCAGAGAGGCATATATTCCCTTTGCCATGGCAGATTTAGGCAAGGTTTTATTTAAAGATATAGTTTGTATCTACGGGCCTGTTCCATATTACCTGAATGCATTATTTGTTAAACTTTTTGGCGCTCATTTAAATACAATGTACTCTATTGGTGCTCTGCTTTCATATATTTTTCTTTTTGGAATTTATAATCTTGCAAAACGTTTTTTAAATGTACGTTTAGCTTTTTTATATGCCTGCATAATAATATTTTGCTGTATTTTAAATCCTTCTATTTCAAATTATATTTTTCCGTATTCCTATGCAATAGTTTATGCGCTTGTTTTTGCCGTATTTCACCTCATTTTCTTATTTAAATTTATTGATGGTAAAAAGGCTAAAAATCTTTATATATCAGCTTTTTTACTTTCTTTTTGTTTATTATCAAAGTTTGATTTCATCCCGTGTATTTTGCCGTTTTTAATTGCTCTTTTAAAATACCGTAAAAATCTTAATTTAAAGACAATAATAAGAATTTTGACATCATTTTTCACGCCGTTTTTAATTATTGCTTTAATATTAATTTGTCAAAAAGTCTCTCTGCAAAATTTATTCTTTAATTTTAAAATGATATCCAATATGGCGCACTCGCCTTCGCTGCAATATTTTTATACCGTTTGTACAGGCTATTTCTTTGATTTCAAAAAAACTTTCAAGTTTGTTCTAAATTTTTTATTTTCATCCCTCATTTTTGTTGCTATGGGCTTTTTTGGGTATCTTGCTTCAAAAACCAAAAATGCCATTCTTAATGCAATTGCATTTTTTGTTATAATTTGTTTTTCAATGCTTTTGTTGTTTAACAATATAACCTACATATTCCTTTATCTTCCGTTATTATTGCTTTTTTTTCTTATCGTAAAATTTGCAATTTTTACTTATAAAAAAATTAAAATCCCGGAGTTTAAAATTTCGGATGATGATACGATATTTTTTATTTTTATTCTGTTTTCGCTTCTTTTTTCTTTAAAAACTCTTTTTGGTTTATTCCATGAGCTTTATGGTGCATACTATTTGCCGTTTATCTTATTATCCTTTGCAATAGTTGTTTTTTCGCTTTCAAAAAAAAGATCTGCATACATTGCTGAAACTTTTAAGACCACAGCTGTTATCCTTATAACAGCATTTGTATTTTTGAATTTTTTAACCTTTGTATCTAAAGATACCGCCATGAAAACTCCTGCAGGTTTACTTTATACGGATAGATATACAGCGGTTTCAATGAATAAGGCTCTTATATTTTTAAAAGAGAATATAAAGGGAGATGAAACAGTCTTGGTTCTTCCTGAAGGACTTATTGTTAACTTTATTCTTAAAAAAGAATCACCTTTTTATAATACGAGTTTTACTCCGCTTGATTTTGATGCGTATAGTGAAGATTATCTTACGGAAATGCTTTCTACAAATGCTCCAAGATATTTAATGTTTATCTTGAGAGATTATTCTGATTACGGTAAAAACTCTATATGCAAGGATTTTGGGCAAAAATTTTGTAAAAAAATTAATAAATTATATGATGATAAAGATATTTTAGACGATAATACTTTTTCTTTGCCGAAAGACCGGCGTTTTATCAAAATCTTTGAAAGGAAAAATAATGACTGAAAAAATTGCCATAATTCACCATGGATGTGCAAAAAATCTTGTGGATACAGAACTTATGCTCGGTGCGCTGGAGAAAAAGGGATATAAAATTACCCTTGATTATACTGAAAAAGATGTGGATTTTGTTATTATAAACACCTGTTCGTTTATTTTTGATGCGGAAAAAGAAAGTGTTTCAAGTATTTTTGATGTAATTTCCGCAGGCAAAAAAGTCATAATTGCAGGCTGTCTTCCGCAAAAGCACGGTGCGGAATTAAAGAAATTAATTCCTGAAGCAATAGGTTTTGCAGGTACATCGGATGTTGATAAAATTGTTGAATTGATTGAAAATCATAAGAACAAAAAAAATACATTTTTTGTTTCTGATAACCCTGTCTGTAAATATCCTGAAAATACAGATAGAGTACATATTACAGTAGGTTCAAGCGCATATATAAAAATTGCGGAAGGGTGTAATTACTCCTGCGGCTACTGTGTAATTCCTAAATTACGCGGTCCTTATGTATCAAGACCGATGGAAACAATTATTAAGGAGGCTAAAAACCTTGTAAATAAGGGGGTTTCGGAAATCATTCTTATTGCTCAGGATACATCTGGATATGGTATTGATTTATATAAAAAACCAATGCTTGCAAAACTGCTGGATGAATTAAACAAAATTGAAAACTTAAACTGGATAAGAGTTTTGTATACTTATCCCACCAATTTTAACGATGAATTGATTGAGGCATTTGCCAAACTTGATAAAGTAGTAAAATATGTTGATATCCCGCTGCAGCATTCTCACCCTGAAATTCTTTCCGCTATGAAAAGACCGCCGCTTGACGGGCTGAAATTTATTCAAAAATTAAGAAAAAAAATAAAAGGCGTTTGCATTAGAACTACACTTATAGTGGGATATCCGACAGAAACTGATGAACATTTCAATCATCTTTATAATTTTGTGGATGAAGCAAAATTTGACCGCCTTGGCGTATTTGAATTTTCTAAAGAAAAAGGCACATATGCTTATGATTTAAAGCCGCAGGTGCTTTCAAAAGTGAAAAAAGCAAGAAAAAATAAAATTTTAAAACTGCAAAAAAATATCTCCGGTTCAATAAATAAAGCCATTGTCGGATCTTACATACCTTGTATTGTAGAACAGATAAGAGAAGACGGACTTGTTGTTTTAAGGAGCTATAAAGATGCGCCTGATGTGGACGGACTTGTTTATGCAAAAACTGATAAAGTGCTTGTTCCCGGGGATATTTGGGATGTTAAAATAACGGATTTTTCCGATTATGACTTATTTGGAGAAATTTAGGCTGATTTGGTATGGAAGAAAAATTATATAAAATAGGTGAAGCTGCCGAAATATTAGGTGTACATATTCAAACACTCAGAATTTATGACAGGGAAAATTTACTTCCCCCTAAGCGCAGTGAAACTAACAGAAGAGGCTATACTGAGGCTGATATCAAACGTGCAAAATTTATTTTATATTTAACCAGGGCTCTTTCCATTAATTTAAACGGAGTAAAAATAATTCTTCATCTTTTGAAAAAAAATAAAATGGCATCGGAACTTATGCTTGAATTTATTAAGAATGCGGCAAATTCAGCCGGAATATCGGATGATGAAATTAAAGAAAATTTAAAACGTTACAATAAGGAAAATTTAAATATATAAAACGCCCTTCGTTTTATGGAAGAGCGTTTATTTTTTTAAATATATTCTAGTTTTGAGCTTCTTTTTGTTTATTTATAAGTCCTTGAATTCTATCAATGATTTCTTCACCTTTTTTCTGAACTTCGGAAACCATATCATCTGTTTTTTCCTGAATTTCTTTTACCGCATATGAAGCTTTATTTAATGCATCTTTGGTTGTTTTTGCAATTTGTTCTCTTGTTTCTTCGCCTGATTGCGGAGCAAGTAAAACGCCGATAACAGAACCTACAACTCCGCCTACAACGAATCCTACTAAAAATTTTCCTACTGACATAATTATATTTCCTTTCTTTATTTTCTAAAAAGTTTAATACCGAGGCTTAAGCCTTCTTTGAGACCTGAAAACAGCCCGCGCATTTTTTGTCCTATCATAAAAGGCACACATAAAACTTTATCCATGGCACCTTTTACTTTTTCCATCCCATTATCAGCATTTTTTACAATGGAATTTATGGAACCTAATGTTGTTTTTAATTCAATCAGTGTTGGTTCAAGTTCCTGATTTATCATTTCTGAGGTTTTAGATAAATTTTTAGCAAGCGCAGTGGATGTATGAATAAGTTTTATTAAAAATATTGCAATTAAAACAAGTAAAATTGCCGTTACGTAAATTAAAACCACTAAACCGATTTGCACTGTTGAATCCATCATTTCACCTCATTAAATTACATATTATAAACATCTGTCTCAATATTTTTAGCGTTTGCTAATTTCTCCGCCTTAACATTGTCTAAGAATTTTTTGTATTCAAGCTCAATTTTGCATTTTGAGCCTTTAATCATATCTATAGCTTGTTTTTTGGCTTTTTGAATTTCGGGTGAATATTTTTCTGCCGCATCAATTACGGTTTTTTTAATATCCTCTCTGAATTCCTTACCCGGCTTTGGTGCATAAAGCAGACCTGCGGCAATTCCGCCAACAATACCTGCTAAAATGCCAAAAGCAAAACATATTGAATTATCTTTTTTGCACATTTTATTCTCCTTTATATCAAGATTTGATAATTATAGCATTTTTTGCCATTGCTTTAAACCCCTCGGGTAATTATTATTGTAAAATAATAAACTTGAATGATAAATTTATAAATTTCTATAAAATCTCTTGCAAAAAATAGTTTTATTGTTATAATAAAATTCATAGAGAAGTTCATTTGTGATGCATATTACAAGCGGACATTATAATAAAAACGATAATCCTCAGTAGCTCAATGGCGGAGCAACCGGCTGTTAACCGGTAGGTTGTTGGTTCGAGTCCAACCTGAGGAGTTTTTTATTGCCTTTTTAGGATTTTTGAAACAGGTGTAAATTATGGCGTGATATGTGCAGGAGCTTTATTTTATGCTTCTTTATACGGCATTTTTTCAAACAGTGTGGGGTATACTTTTATATAATCATCTAAATCTCTGTAAAATGCTTCAAAATCTGCGCTTACCGATTCTTTGAAGGGTGATACCTTTATCTCGTTTTTATGATAAATGGCTTTTGTTAAAAGATTTGCCATAGAATCATTTCCTCTTTCATAAGGGCATTCTTGAGCTATCAGCCAGTGAATTGTTGCTGCGGTTTTATTAACATCATCTATGGTCGGGCTTTTAATTGTGTTTAATTTTTCATACGCATGTTTTACTAAATCAAGATTTGAAATTTTATTTGTTCTTCGCCAGCCGTAATTAATTAAAATATAATTGAAAAAATTATTTATAAAACAGGTATTTGCCTTTTCATACTCAGTATTTGCTTTTGGTTTCAGGATAAAATTATGTTTTAACTTGTCTTTGTATTGCGTATAATATTCTGCTCCTCTGCCTCTTTTCTTCAGGGCAAAAAGAGAATATAGCATTTTCTTTTTGCCATACATTCTTGAATTTAAGCCATTAATTGTTTTTTCCGCTGTATTTAATATTTCGCTAAAATCTTTGCCTTCAGACATTTGTGATGATAGTTTGTATACTGAATCGAGCATACCGTCTGCCCAAGCATCATTCTTTTTGTATTTTTTCATATTTATAAAAAATACATCTTTATCATAAGTTAACTGCGGCTGCGGAGTTTTAGGGGGGGGGG
>CAJULX010000014.1 GCA_910587245.1 Candidatus Gastranaerophilales bacterium | reverse complement strand
TATTATTTGTAATAGATGTACTTCCTCCGTTATTACCGTTAACTCCATAACTTGTAGTCTTACTTCCCCCAATCCCTATATTAAAGTTAAGCTTTTGCCCTGGAGTTACACTTAATTCCCCTATCCATATTTGTCCTGCACCACCTCCACCTCCACTGTTTGCAGGTTGTTTATATTCACAGGAGAGAGCATTTTCTTTTACGGTTGAAACACCGTAATAAAGACGCAATCTGCCAGGCATACCATTAATACTGTTTGAATTTCCGCCGTTACAGTATGTACTTCCAAATATTGTAGAAGTAGACGCACCGTATCCGTTACCGCCACTACGTACGTCGCCGCTGTTTCCTGTTCCAATTCCTATAGCCGAACTAAGGTACGCACTTACACCGCCCCCTGCGCCACCTGTAACCCCGCCCCCACCGCCAGCACCATATCCGCCGCCAGCACCTCCGCCCGAGTAACCATAACTTCCTCCGCCCCCACCGCCAACCTGAAACACTATATCGTTTTCATTGGTGTCGGATGATGTTGAAATTGTAGTAGGTCCACCTCCACCGCCACTACCATATAAACTTCCCCCTCCACCCCCACCCCATATCCCGCCATTACCGCCTCTGCCTCCAGGACTGGCATTATCAGAACGACCACCTGCACCGCCTATGGCACCGTTACTGTTGCCTCCGCCATTACCGCCATTACCAAAATTTGCACCGCCTTTGCCTGCACCTGCACCGCCACCGGTTCCTCCGCCATTAGCACCTGCACCGCCCCCTCCGTAAGTACCGCCATTACCGCCATTACCTTTAGAAACACATCCGCCTCCTCCGCCTGCACCATATCCGCCATTATTGCCATGACCTGGAGAAATACATCCACCTCCTCCGCCTCCGCCTACTTTAATATAAATAGTTGGCTGCATAACGGTAATAAGTTTATCGGCAACATATCCTCCGCTACCGCCGTAGTTATTTGTAGCAGCAGTTACTGAACCGCCGCCTCCCCCTCCGCATGCGGTTACCTTAAAATCAGCCATTACAAAATCATCAGGGGAATATTTTTTTGTGTTATCTGAAACCAATGTCCATTGGGTTACTCCGCTGGCCTTACAACTGTCATTCAGTGCAGGAGCAATATTTGCCGCACTGTTTGGAATAGTAAATTCACTTGCGCCTTCACCAAAATCTTTATTTGTCCAACTTTTATCACTTGAAGCAGGGAGATTGCCATATGCTGTACCAACACCAACACCCCCGCTTGCGCCCCCTCCGCCTGCACCTATCATAAACACACGGAGTTTTGTAACATTATCGGGAACTATAAATTCTTGAGAAGATGTTATTTCTCTGTTTTCATACAATGCATCTCCTCCTGCTCCTCCTCCGCCCATCATGGTAACTGTTATTCTATTGGTATCATTTGGAATATTAAATTCCTGAGTTTCAGAACTATCATTAAATATTGTAATGATACTATCCTTATCATAATTACTTGCTTCACTTATTACCTTTAATTCATGATCTGCCATTCTCCTTGTCATAACAGGAGCCAATGCTGCCATTAGCAATGAAGCGACAAGAAGCGCTAAAAGCATTTCAATAAGCGAAAAACCTGCCCTGCGGCAGAAAGCACAATAAAATGTGCGAAAAATAGAACAATCTTTCATTTTTGTAACCTTTTTTTACGATAAAACAATTTCAAAATTTAGATAAAACAATTTCTAAGATTAAGATAACATATATTTTTCACGATTTCAAGAAATCATCTTTTTAAGGATAAAAGAATATCCTGCGGATAAACCTCGTTAAGATTTGTATTTGTGGCTGCAATAATGCAAAATTCAACATTTTCGCCGATATTTACGCCCAAATCTTCAAAAGAAATTGCAATTTCAATAGTATCTTTATACGCATAGTTTGCTTTTTTCAATAATTGAGATGCCCATAAACCGCCATATGTGGATTTTGCAATGTTTAAAGGCAGCATTTCGGTATCATTAAATGAAAAATGAACTTCATGCGTAAATTGGTTTTCAATAATCGGATAAATATTCTCTGTGCGGATTGTAGTCCTTGCAGGGCTTAAAATATTTTGTGATTCGTTTCTGAAATATAAAAATATCTGGTTTCTTAAAAAATATTTAGAATTTGTAATATTTTTTTTATTTAATTCAAATTTAAAGTAAATATTTGTTTCATCATTACCGAAGTATATGCCTTTAATGGTTTTTCCGGCAGAAAATGTCGGACTGTCAGGCAGAAAAATATATCCTGCATCTGCCCAGTTGTCAATATTTTCATGTACGGTGCCGTCAATAACGGGTGAAATCATTTTTTTAGGCTCTCTTACAGGTTTTCCCACTATTGAAATTAAAGGTACATCAAGATACCCGGGGTGCGGTTTTTGTAAAATTTTGTAAACATTTTTTAAATGTGCCCTGAAAAGATAATCAAAAATGTGGTCATTTCCTGATTCGTTCGGTTCGCCGTACCACCAGAACCAGTCTGAGCCTTGCGCTATAAATATTTCCTGTTTTGCTTTATTTATTATATCAAGCGCCTGCTGTTTTTCTTTTCCGTTTTTGGCTTCTTCCAAAAGCTGATTTTTAGCGTTTTCAAGTGCTATTCTGGTTTTATCAAGATAAAGCCACGCTACATTTTTTGTGGGCTCGCCTATCCACAGATCAAAGTTTCTGTTTATCCAGCTTCCTGACGATAATTCATCAAGAATAATAGGTTCGGATTTTTCCAAAAATTCACTCATAAGAACCGTTTCAAGACTCGGGTCATTTTCTATTAAAGAGTAGAGTGTATTCAAAAATTCATCCCCGTCATTTGCATAGCTTTCCCAACAATTTTCACCATCCATTGCAATTGTTAAAAGGTGTTCTTCTCTGGGCGAATTTTCAAGTTTATTTTGGATGGTTTTAATTTTTTCATAAAAATCGTTTGCGGCAATTTCGCCTTCATAATTTCCGTAGCCGAAACCTACAAGGTTTGCAAAGAATGAATCGGCAAAGATAATATTTGTTTTTGTACTTGGAAGTTTATAATTGACGCATAAATCATAAGGGTCTTCAAGATTTCCTTCAAAATCCCTTGTAAATTCTTTTTGAATTGAATTAGCAAGAATTCCTTCATCTGCAACCGTCCATTTTATACCGAGGTTTGAAAGCAGCCTAACAGCGCTTTTGCTTATACATTGTTCCGGAAGCCAGAGCCCCTTTGGTCTTTTGCCGAAGTATTTTTCAAAAGTATCAAGGCTTTTTAAAATCTGCTCTTCCGCATCTTCTGTCATCAGCTTTGATTTTTCGGGTAAATTTTCGCAATATTGATATTTATCTTCCCGAATATTTAACAACAAAGGCAATATCGGATGATAAAAGGGATTTGTTGAAATTTCAATCCTGTTTTGCTTCTGGTGTTTTTTATATAAATCTGCAAGTTTCTTTAAAATTTCAAGCTGAATGTTAAAAATTTCCCGTCTGTCTTCCAGTGTATAATTTTCTTCTTTTTCCATTAAATGTTTGAGATTTGGGAAAATCTCAATAAATCTTTTATCTATCCAGCAGAGCGTGAAATTTGCCATAATATCGGCATATTCCTGATTAGTAAAGGCGTCTGTGCTTATGTTGTCTTTAGAGTATCTTTTATTGTAAAGACTTGCATAGTAGCCTCTTTTTAAAATCATATTTGCATAATTTGCATCAAAAAAATGTTGAAGAATAAAGTTTTTATCTTCATTATTTAAAGCGTCAACATCACTTACAAGAAGCCTTGAATGAACATCATGCGCGCCTTGTATATATCTTTCGACAGATTCAACCAGAATGGGAGAAATATTAAAATTTAATTTAATATTTTTAAAATCTTCAATACGCCACAGCATATCGTAATAATCTTTGGAACTGTGGAGACGAACCCACGGCATAAGAAAATCTTCATTATAATTTTCCTGATAAACAGGCTGGTGAAAGTGCCATATAAAAGCTATGTTTAATTTTTTTACCATACAGTTCTTCGCTTTAGAAGCATTATATCATATTTTTACCATCTTTTGTTAATGCGGTTTTATAAATTAAAAGCCCCTTTTTATGAGGAGCTTTTTTATGATTATTTCTTTCAATCCAAAATTATGCTTTTTTTGAAAATTTATTTCCGATGCTTTTGAAAAATCCGCTGATTGTTTTAGGGATATTTTTTACTACATCTACTGTTTTATGAAACCCTTTTACAACACCATTTTTCACGGTCTGTACAGCTTTTGAATGAATTAAATTATGAATACCGTTTTTAACGGCACCGAAGGTTTTGCCGAAAAACCCTCTTATTCCTGACGCGGCTTTTGCACCGCCCTTGCCTGTGAAGCTTACGCTGTCAGCAGAATTCATTCTTCTCGGTACTCTCGGTCTTTCAATGGCAGAGAGGCTGTTTGAATTCATGTTGTTTGAAATGGGGGTAATCATAATAATTCTCCTTTACAGAGCATTTAATACCACATTTGCAGCTTTCTTGGCTTTTTCCAGACTGTGATGATTTGCAGCTGCTGCTTTATTTGTTACTTCTTCATCATTTAAATCCGTTCCGATATCGGTTCCGTCTTTTGCAATTTTTGCACCGCCGCCTGCAATACCAAGGCTTACAGCGTTATCTACAATATCGGCACCTCTTGTAATTCCTAATTTCTTAGCAAAGAAGTTTCTAACATCATCGGAACCTGCTTCAGGATTTTTTGAAACTTTTTTAACAAATTTTGCAAATAAAGAATCGGGATTATCTGCTTTATCAGCCAGCTTATCTATAATTGATTCTTTTACAACCGTTTTTGAAGCATTTTCTTTTGCGGTTTCTTTTATATTTTTGGTGATATTATCCGCATTTGCGGTTTTTAAGCTTTTAATATTTGTTTTTACCGTGCTTGCATAATTTTTTAATTTTTGGAATACGCTGATTTTATCAGTTTCTTTTTGTGTCATTTGTTTTGCGGCATCAACAAAACTTCCTGCAACACCGCTTAACATTTTTTTGCCTTTAAGAGCCAGGGCAACAAATGTAACACCGGCAACGGCAAATTCGATTAAATGGTCTAAAACGTAATCTCCAATAAGAATTCCTGCGTTTGCAGTAGTCATATTTACAGGCTTTCCGTCTTTTGAATATTTTTCTTCAAAAGTTCTGCCGCCAAGCTTGCTTAAATCTTGTTTTTCGGTATCGTTGGCTTTTTTGGAGGTTTTTTTAGAGCCCGTGAAATTTACCTGTGAATTTATTTGTGATCCGATTGCATTAATGGAAGACATTTTTTTATCCCTTTCACACACTGAAAATAAAGCACGTGAAGATTAAATATTGCTAATTTCATGAAGTTTTGTAAAGAAATTGTTACAATTGTTACTTTCTCAAAACCCCCATCCGGCATGGTTTTTGACATGATTGGTTTTTTAAATATTATGCGGATGTTTAATCATTATACAACAAAATGTTGCACGGTAAACCCCTGCATAATTTTACAAAAATTTAATGAAAATATTTTTTATCTTTAATTTCATCAGGCAAAAACTGCTGTTTGTATTCGGGATTGTCATGTGTATAAACATATCCTTCGCCAAAACCGTATTTTTTAGCATCTTTATAATGACAATCTCTTAAATGCATGGGCGGGGCATAATCAAGCCCTGATTGAATATCTGCCATGGCCTCATCTACCGCCATAATTGCCCTGTTTGATTTTTTAGCGCGCGCAACAAATTCTGTTGCCTGAGCAAGAGCAATTCTGCATTCGGGCATTCCGAGAGTTTCTACTGCTTTTAAAGCTGCTTCCGCTATTAAAAACGCTCTGAAATCAGCATTGCCCACATCTTCGCTTGCGCAAACAATCAATCTTCTTGCAATAATCCTAGGGTCTTCACCGTTTACAAGCATTTTTGCAAGATAATATATTGCAGCATCAGGGTCAGAGCCTCTTAAAGATTTTTGATACGCTGAAAGACAATCATAATGCCCCTGTCTGTCATATCGGGCGGTGCTTTTTTGAAGCAAATCTTCAATCAATTTTTTTGTAACCTTGATGTCAGAATTTTTTCCGTCTCCGTATGCTGCAAAATAAGAATTTTCAACAGTGTTAAGCGCATATCTTGCGTCTCCCGATGACAAATTTACGATTGCTTCAACTGCTTCGTTTTCAACGGTTACAGGGCTTGAAGTATAGTGCTTTTTTAGATAATTAAACCCTTTTTCAACAATTTTTCTTAAACTGTCTTCATCAATGCGGTTCAGCATAATTACCTGAGCGCGGGATAAAAGCGCAGGCACCACCTGAAAAGATGGATTTTCCGTAGTAGAGCCTATTAAATGAAACGTTCCGTTTTCAATATGCGGTAAAAGTGCATCCTGCTGAGTTTTAGAGTATCTGTGAATTTCATCTATGAAAAGAATTGTTCTTACCCCGCTTCTTAAATTATCTTTAGCGGTTAAAACAGCGTCTTTTACATCTTTTACGCCGGATGTAACGGCTGAAAGCTCAACAAAATTTGCCTTATGATGATTTGCAATAAGCCTTGCAAGGGTAGTTTTTCCACACCCCGGAGGCCCCCATAAAATTAATGAAAATAATCTGTTTGCCTTTAAAAGGTTATTTACGGGCGAGTTTTCATTTATAACATTTGTCTGACCCAAAAATTCATCAAGACTTTTCGGTCTTAAAAGTGCCGCAAGCGGGGTTTGTTTATTATTTTCTTCTAGTGTATCAAATAAATTCATTGTATAATTTTACCATGATTAGAAAAATTATTGCGGCGTTCAGTTTAACTTTATTTTCAGTTTCCGTTTTTGCAGGCGGATATTATTTTTATAAAGAAAATATGTACAAAACAACGGAAGTGCAGAGTATACTGCCCGGCGGATGTGTTGTGGATAAGCTGCCGCAAACGCATTTTAGCAATCCTTTTAAAAATTTCAAATTTGCTGATTTTAAAAATATTTTTACACCAAAACAAAAACCTGCAGTATTCACCTTCTGGACAATTCAATTAAAAACCCCTGCAGGACGATTTATAGAAGATAACATTGCAACATTTAAAGAACTTCACCCTGATATTGAAGTTGTATGGGTGGATATTCCTATTGCAGAAGCCCAGAAACGTACGCTTGCAAGCGTTTTATCGGGTAATCCGCCGGATTTAATTAATTTAAACCCTGATTTTTCATCCCTTCTTGCACAAAAAGGAATTTTAGAATATTTCACGGAAGAAGAAACAAATGATTACCATCCTGAACTTATTGATAAATTAAGGTATAACGGCAATATTTTTGCACTGCCTTTTTATGCCACAAGCCCCGTAACTGTTTATAATGCAAAAATTTTAAACAAATGTTTTGAAAATAATTACCCTGTTGTTTCAAGCTATGAGGATGTTTATGATATTTCAGCGGATATTAAAAATTGTACGGATAAACCTTCCATCGTTTTAAACCTTAATGAAAACGATACTTTTGCAAAAATTTTAAATAAATACTATATTTCAAATTTTGAAGATGAAACCGAACTTTCAACTTTAAGCCATATTGTGAATATGTTTAACGACATGTATAAAAAAGGTTATCTGCCAAAAGATACGCTTACTTTAAACCACAGAGAAATGGTAGAACAGTATATGGCATCAAATGCCGTATTTATTGTAGCAGGGTCTAATTTTATAAAAATGATAAAAGAAAATGCGCCTGATGTTTATGCGGATTCGGAAATTACAAATCAGCTGACATCTCCTGACGGTAAATACGATATCGGGCTTATGAATTTTGTAATTCCGAAAAATGCTAAAAATAAAACGCTTGCAAAGGAATTTGCATTTCTTTTAACAAACAAAGAAAATCAGCTTAAATTTGCAAAACTTACAAATACCCTGCCTTCCAATCTTGAAGTGCTCCTTGATGATTATTTTGTTGACTGTCCTGATGATTTAACGGAAAAATCCCGCTGTATCGGTGCAAGCCAGTTGAATTCGCTTGTGCAGGAAGATTTTGGCTATAAAAACAAAAAAGCAATAAATGACACTTTAAACAGAACTTTAGAGGAAATATTACTTAATAATAAAATTTCAGATGATAAACTTGAAAAAAAATTAATTAAACTGCAAAATGAAATAAGAGCCCTTATAAAAGATTAATTTTATAAGAAAAGAGGCGCATCGGTTACATGAATAATGCGCCCCAAAAATGTTGTTTTATCTAATAAATTTTCGTAAAACATTGTATTAAGTTAGTTAGCAAAGCTATCTTGGTATCGTTTTAAATTGAAGTATTACCATACCGTCTGCACCGTTGCCTCCCATAAAGGCTTGATTGTTTGAGGTTGATACTCCTCCGCCTCCGCCTCCTGCACCTGCAAAGCTGCCATGTTTGCCTTGATATTTATTGGCATAACCTCCATCGGCACAACTGTCAATCGGTGTTCCGGAACCTCCGCATCCTCCGATGCCTATACCTTTTCCTGTAAGTTCTTCAAGTAAAGGTAAGAGTTTTTCGGTGCTCCCGCCTGTACCGCCTTTAATATTCGTAGCATCTTCCCCTTTTTGTGAGTGTTTAACGGATTCATCATGATTACCCCCTTTGCCGTTTGTCATGCTGCCCGGGTCTCCTCCTTTACCACCTTCTGCTACTGCTGATATTTTATTATCATTTTTATTTTTTATATATGATTTAGTACCATCTTCTCCTTTTTGTCCGTATTGTCCTTCCGCACCGTTCGGATTATCCAGTATAGGTTGAGCTATACCGCCTTTACCTACATGTATTTCTATTATGTCTCTTGGCATAACAAATATGGTACTTTCATTTATTACCTGACCGGATGCTCCTCCGCCTCCGTTTGTTTTACCCCATTCTATATATATGTATCCGTTGGCACCATTACCGCCGAGTCCGGGGTTTCTTCCTTCGGTTGTTACGCCGCCTCCGCCTGATCCGCCCGCACCATAGTTGACAGATGGAGCATCATTACCTTTTGCCATAGCACCGCTTGCAACACCGCCCGGCAGTATTGTTCCGTTCATTGCAATAGATTGACCTCCCTCACCTCCGCCTCCGCCTTGAGCTGCAGTTTTGGCAGCACCGCCGAAACGGGCATCTTTTAAATAGTTTACACCTGTCCAGTTAACAGATTTTACAACGGAGTCATTTGCCCCTGCCCATACTATACCGCCTTTGCCGCGTGTATTATTTAGAGAAGCAGTATCGGTATTAGCTGTATATTTTCCGCCTCCTCCTCCATATATATCAAGAAGTACTACCCCGTTTCTTTTAATTTTTGTACTGCTGCCATCAGCGCCGTCAGCACCATATGTGGCTGCACCGGCTCCGCCTTGCCCTATTACAAAGTCAAGTTTTTCACCGGGAGTAACAGTCATCTCACCTACCCAAATATCACCTGCACCTCCGCCTCCTCCGGAGTTTGATGTTTTTGTGTAATTACAGGTTAATACAGTAGATGATCCGTCTCTTTTGTACCATAGACGCATAGCACCCGGTTTACCGTTTTGACCTGTACGGTCTCCGTTTGAGGTGCTGCTACCGCCATCCCATCCTGCAGCTCCTCCGTTACAATAATTAGAACCAAATACTGTAGATATAGTACCGCCTGCAGCCTGACCATTACCACAGCCGCCTGTAGCTCCGCTTGACCCATATGTTCCACGTCCACCGCCACCGCCTATACCATAATATTTACCATTAACACCTTTGCATCTGCCGCCGCTACTTCCGTATACACCGCCTGAACTAGGTGAACCCCCACTTCCAGCGCTTCCGTTATTCGTCCCAGCCCAAGCGCATCCGCCTCCGCCGCCTCCGCCTGCGTTTTCACCACAACTTGTTCCCTTACTTGCACCGCCGCCCGCACCGCCTCCGCCGCCCGCACAGTATTTAGTACCAGTAAGATCCTCTGCATTTGCTGCACCGCCTCCGCCGCCCGCACCGCCTGCAACCATCGTCAAAATGCCGCTTGCATTATCACTCCAGATGCCGGTCGCACCGCCTCCGCCTCCGCCGCCCGCACCTGCTATCTGCCACGCAGTTCTTCCGCTTATTCCGCCACCGCCACCACCACCAGACCATCGACCGCCATTGCCCCCGTTACCTGCTTTATAACCGCCTGCCGTGGCACCAATACCGCCTTTAGCGTAATTAGCATTCGCGAATGTATCAAGGTAACCAGAACTTCCATTATACCCACCACCATTTCCGCCATGGGTACTTCCACCTGGTCCATTACCACCTTTACCCGTTGTAGTATATTTGCCAGATTTACTGTATCCTTGTCCACCGCCACCACCACCTGCATCATATCCACCTGCACGACCATCTTGCGCTATGCCAGCTTGCGTCACACCTCCACCACCACCGCCTCCGCCACCTACGACTACATAGAGATCAGAAGGAGGTTTTACTATATTTATACTTAAATTTGCGTGATAATTACCTGATGCGCCTCCGCCTCCACTTTGAACACGGGCTGCCCCTCCACCACCACCACCACCACCGCACATGGACACCTTCCAGAGAGTAACATTCGTTGTTGAAGAATTAAGTGTATCACCAGGTTTTATGACATTAGATGTATCCTTAAATGTCCAATTAGTTGCCCCTGCATTTGCACATTTATCAGGAAGATCTGGTGCTTCAACACTTGGTGTCTTAATATAATCGCTCAGATGATACTCACCCGGGGTAAAAAAATCCAATTTGGTATTTTCTGATTGAGATATTAAACCCACAGAAATTTCTTCTTCATAAACATCTTTTATCTCTCCCCCTGAAGCACCGCCTCCTCCTGCTCCTACCATAAATACTCTAATTTTTGTAACACCATCAGGTACCACCCATTCATTAAGATCTGATGTTATTGTTTTAGAACCGAATGTAGCTCCTCCTCCTGCTCCGCCTCCTCCTATTGAGGTTACGTTTATTGTTTCTACCTGAGGAGGAATAACAAATTCATAGTCTCCTTCTTCTTGAAATATTTTTGCATATTCCGTTCCTTTTGGTCCTACGTTATGAACATTAACATCTTCACCAAACTTTCTTGTCATAACGGGAGCAAGAGCGGCAAGTAATAATGATGCTACAAGCAATGCCATAAGCATTTCAACCAGTGAAAAAGCAGGTTTTTGAAATTCAGCCGAAAATTTAGAGGGCTGAAAATCTTTTGCGCCGATTGCGCACAACAAATTTTCTTTCATAAATTAACCTTTACGATAAACAACTAATAAACAACTTCTCTAATTTCAATATATCATATTGTAAAGGCATTATCAAGGAAAATTTAAATATTTGTTCCTTTATCGGTATTTTTGATGTTTTTGAAGGCTTTTTTAGCGCCTTCGCTTTCTTTTGCAAGGTTTATTACAAAATCTATAGCTTCAACATCTCTGTGAATTGCTTCTTTTAAGGATAAAATCTCTTCGTAGCTTAACAATTCCGCATTTGCATCTATTTCATAATCAAATATTTTTTTAAATTTTTCCTGTGCTTCATCATCAAACCCCGGCAGTCCCATTCTGTAACCGTACCATTTATGAAACTGATGCGCCATATTGTAAATATTAATCTGTCCTGTGCTTAAAATAAACATAGGCGCGGTTTTAAGGGCAAATTTCTTTTCTAAAACAAGATTTAAAACAAAAGCATTTATGCCTTTAACAGGAGTAATAAAGCCTTCCTGCTCGCCGACAAGTGTTAAAAGTTTTTTAGCATACGGAATTCTGTAAACTTTTGTGCCGTTTTCTTCAATATAATCAAGGAGAGCACTCGGGGTTTGTAAATTTTTGGAAACAATTTCCTTAACTTCTTTATTTAAGATTTTTTTATTTTGTTCGGTTTTTGAATTTAAAGTAAGCTTGATTCCCGCTTGGGTGTGAGTTTTTGTTGTGGAATTTGATACGGAATATTTAACATTTGCCAGATGTTTTTTATATTTTTTTTCATAAAATTTTTCCTGACAGATGAAAATCCATTCCGTGATTTTTTTAATTAATTTTTCCATAAAAAACTCCCTAAAGCGATATTATAACACTTTAGGGAGTTTATTAAATAATGTTAATGATGTATCTTACTTATCATCCAATGCTGCAACGCCGGGGAGCACTTTACCTTCGATAAATTCTAAAGATGCGCCGCCGCCTGTTGAAACGTGTGTGAAATCTTCCGCTTTAGCAAATTTCTTTGCTGCTGAAACCGAATCGCCGCCGCCTATTACACTTGTTGCACCGTTTTTGGTAGCTTCAACGATTGCAGCCAACACTGCTTTTGTTCCTTCAGCAAATTTCGGGTTTTCAAAAGCGCCTACAGGACCGTTCATAAGAATTGTTTTTGAAGATTTTAAAACATCGGCAAAAGCTTTTCTTGATTCTTCGCCTGCATCAACACCTTCAAATCCGTCAGGAATTTCGTTGATTTTAACAAATTTATTCGTGCCGTTTCCTGAAAAATCATCTGTTACAAGAACGTCGGTTGCCATAACAAGTTTAACGCCTTTTTCAGCTGCTTTTTTCTCAATAGCTTTAGCAACATCAATCTGGTCATCTTCACAGATTGAATTACCGATTTTACCGCCGTTAGCTTTAACGAATGTATAGGCCATACCGCCGCCGATAATCAAATTATCAACTTTATCGATTAAATTTTCTAAAACACCGATTTTAGAAGATACTTTAGCGCCGCCTACAACAGCAGTGAAAGGTCTTGTCGGGTTATCAAGAGCTTGTGATAAGCATCTTAATTCTTTTTCCATTAAAAGACCTGAAACAGCAGGTTTCAAAACACGTGCAAGTTTAGCGGTTGAAGTATGGTTTCTGTGTGCTGCGCCGAAAGCGTCATTTACATAAAAATCACCGAGTTTTGCAAGTTCACCTGCAAAAGTCATATCATCATCTTTTGCTTCTTCTGCTTTGTAGTATCTGATGTTTTCTAAAAGCGCAACCTGACCTTCTTTAAGTTCTGCAACCATTTTTGGAGCATCTGCAACATCAGGAATGAACATAACATCTTCACCCAATACTTTTGATAAATATTTTGCAACGGGTGCAAGCGTAAATTCAGGATTTTTTTCGCCTTTGGGTCTGCCTAAGTGAGCCATAAGGATAATTTTTGCGCCTTTGTCTTTAAGATAATTTAAAGTAGGCATAATAGCCTGAATTCTGGTATCATCGGTTACATTTTTGTTTTCATCAAGCGGTACGTTGATATCAACGCGCACTAAAGCTTTTTTGCCTTTAATGTCCCCTAAATCTTTAATTGATTTTTTCATTGGAAATTTACTCCTTTTAAAAGTGTCCGTTTGAAATTATTATATTAAAAAGACAAATAATCTTCAATTTATTTTGCAAGGCTTGCTGCAATTCCTGCCATTACAATAATTAAGATACCCAGAATAATTCCTATAACAAAGCCTGTAATCATTAAAATAACACCGGCCTTTGCCCAGGTTTTTTGTACATTTTGAAAATGTTCAATGCTATCCCATTTTTTGTTTTGCCATGCCCATTCGTTTCCTTTTAAACCGAACCAGATAGAACATGCCAAAGGCGCAAGCCAGCCGATTAAAGGAATAAAAGCAAGCAAAGAGGCTGCAAAAATAACAAATGTAATATAAGTATTATTTCCGATACCCCATATCCAATGCAGTAAAAATACGCCCCAGTTAAATTGTTTTGCTATAGCTTCAGGCACTTGAGCAGTTTTACCCCCGCCTGAATTATTTACAAAATTTTGCACTTCATCTGACATAATCTTCCTCTTTCTTTAAAGCTACTTAATTGTCGGTTTATAAAATTTATATGCGGTCATTACTGTTTTTATAAGTGTTTTAAAATCAACATTTTTACTGTTTAAATTTTCGATATTATCAATGGAAAACTCTCCTAAAAGCTCTCCGTTTTTTGAATTGTATATTTTTGTTCTGGCCAGTTCCGTTCTTTTTGAATATGGTTTGCCCGGGTGTTTTTTCATACGCTCAAGAGCTGCTGCCGTTGCCGCAGTATCGAATATATCTTTTTTATCTTTAAAAGAGTAACTTGCCCAGTCTTTTGGAAGAATATAAAATTTATTTTCATTTTTTTCAATTTTGTGAGATTCAAAATATAAAGAATTATATCCTATGACTAAATCTCCGATTTTTTCAAGCGTTTGAGAAGCTTTTTCCGGGGAAGATTTTATTTCTTTGCCTATAACTGAAATAAAAGAAAATATTAAAGCAAAAATTATTGAAAAATAAATTAGGGGCATAATTACAACTTTTAAAATTGCAAAAATAATGGTTTGAATATCTTGTGATTGTTTGAATTTTTCATCACTTTCCCATTGTTTGTTTTTATATGCCCATTCATTTCCTTTAAGTCCGCAGATTATTGCATAATAAAGACCTGCGGGAGTCAGCCCCAAAAGAAGCATCCAGAGTGTTTTATAAGATTTATTGAATAATCCCCATATCCATGTGCCGAAAAATGCACCCCAGTTAAAAGCTTTTGTAAAATTGTAAGGATAATTGCCGGTTATTGCTCCTTTTTTAATCAGTAAAAATAATCCTGCAATAAAACTTATAATTTCGAATATATACAAAAGCGGAAGCGGAAGAAATATTGCAAATGATTTTATAATAAAAAGAGCTGATACCGTCATATTAGCAGTTTTATTTATTTTTCCGCTTATATCATTTAAACGTCTTATAATATTTGAAATAAAAACAAATAAACAAAAGACCAGAATTAAAATATACCAGATTTTTAACAAAACAGGCATACCCGAAAAAAGCTTGCCAAAATTAAAGGCATCTTTTGCGGTTTCCATGTTTGATAATAAAGACCATGTTGCAGGTATTGTTGCAAGTATGCTTATCATACCTGTATAAAGAATATTTATAAAATAATCGCGTCTTCCTATAATTCCGTTAAAACCAATAAAATTGGTGTTCAGTTTTAATTCTTCCACAAAAATCCTTATTTACGTTTATGCTTTAACAAGACTTGTCTGTTCAATAATTTTTCTTATATAAGTGCCGTAGCCGTTATTTTTGTATTTTTGGCTTAATTTTAAAAGCTGCATGTCGTCAATATATCCCATTCTATAGGCCACTTCTTCAATACAGGCGATTTTCATTCCTGTATTAATTTCCATAGATTGAACAAAATTGCTTGCCTGCAACAAACTTTCAAATGTGCCTGTATCAAGCCATGCAAAGCCCCTGCCAAGTATTTCCACATCAAGTGCTTTATGCTGCAGATAAATATTGTTTAAATCCGTTATTTCTAATTCGCCGCGTGCGGAGGGTTTTAGGGTTTTTGCAAATTCAACGACATGATTGTCGTAAAAATACAATCCTGTAACGGCGTAGTTTGATTTTGGATGTTCGGGTTTTTCTTCAATTGAAACCGCTTTATTATCTTTATCAAATTCAACAACGCCGAATCTTTGCGGGTCGTTTACCTGATATCCGAAAACGGTTGCTCCTTTTGTTTTTGTGCCTACAGTTTTTAACATTGAAGAAAAGCCGAACCCATGGAAAATATTATCTCCTAAAATCAAAGCAACAGGAGAATTTTGAATAAAATCTTCAGCTATTAAAAAACTGTCTGCAATACCTCTTGTTTCGGTTTGAACAGCATATGAAAATTTAATACCGAGATCTGAACCGTCCCCTAAAACTTTTTGAAAATTACCGAGATCGTTCGGGTTTGAAATTATTAAAATATCCTTAATTCCTGCAAGCATAAGGGTTGTGATAGGATAATAAACCATAGGTTTATCGTATACCGGAAGCAGAATTTTTGAAATCGGAAGACTTGCGGGATATAATCTGCTTCCTGCGCCGCCTGCAAGGATTATGCCCTTCATAATATTGCCTTTCTGCTGAAATTTTCCTGAGGTTCAGGATTTTTAACATTATTAAGCGATTTTAACGTTTTTTCCCATTCATTTGCATTTTTAACGGAATCTTCAAGCGGAGTTTTTGCTTCCCAGCCTAAAATATTCTTTGAAAGTTCAGGATTTGCAATTAATTTTGCAGGGTCACCTTCTCGGCGCGGACAATTTTCCAAAGGAATTTTTTTATCAAGCGCCTTTTCAACTGCAGCAAATATTTCTTTTACGCTCTGACCTTCTCCCGTGCCTAAATTCACTATTGTACTTGTATTTTCTTTTAAATATTCATAAGCAAGGGTATGTGCGTGCGCTAAATCACATACATCAATGTAATCTCTGATACATGTGCCGTCTTTTGTATCGTAATCTTCCCCGAAAAGTTTAAATACTCTGCTTTCATCAGCTTTTAAAATATTCGGTACAAGATGGGTTTCAATATCGTGCCATTCGCCCGAAATACCTTCGCTGTCTGCACCTATAACGTTAAAATATCTGAAAATTGTATATTTTAAGCCGTATGCTTTAGCATAATCTTTAATTGCAAATTCCATCGCAAGTTTTGTGTTGCCGTACGGGTTTACAGGTTTTTGCGGGTGTTTTTCATCAATCGGAATATACTCCGGTTCTCCGTATGTAGCGCAGGTTGAAGAAAATACTATCTTTTTAACATTATTTTCAACCATTGCGTTTAAAAGATTAATTGAACCTATAACGTTATTGTTATAATACTTTTTAGGGTCAATAACACTTTCGTTTACAAGTGCATCTGCCGCAAAGTGAACAACACAGTCGATTTTATACGTATTAAAAAGCACATTTAAAGCGTAAGTATCTCTTATATCAGCATTTATGAAATCAACGAAACTTCCTTTTACATCTTCCTTGAAAGAAAAATCCCGTAATCTTTCAATAATTTCCATATGACCTGTTGAAAGATTATCAAGAATTATAACTTCATAACCTTGTTTCATAAAATCTATGGCACAATGTGAACCGATATATCCTGCGCCGCCCGTAATAAGTATCATGTTTCAAAATCCTTATTTTAGCTTTATTCTTTGCTTGCAAGTTTCTCTCTTACTTTTTGTTCGATTTCTTTTAAAATTTCGGGGTGTTCATCCAAAAATTCTTTTGATTTATCACGGCCCTGACCGAGTTTTTCATCATTATAGCTGAACCATGCACCTGCTTTTTTAACAATTTCCATATTAACGGCAACATCCAGAGTATTTCCCAGAGCGCAGATGCCTTTACCGTAAACGATGTCAAATTCAGCGGTTCTAAAAGGAGGTGCTACCTTGTTTTTAACTACTTTAACACGTACTCTGTTTCCTATATCTTCACCGTCTTTATTTTTAACGGAATCAAAACGGCGGATGTCTAAACGAACGGAAGCGTAATATTTAAGCGCGTTACCGCCCGTTGTTGTTTCAGGGTTGCCGTACATAACACCGATTTTTTGTCTTAACTGGTTAATGAAAATTACCGTGGTATTTGTTTTTCCCACAATACCCGTTAATTTTCTTAAAGCTTTTGACATAAGTCTTGCTTGAAGACCCATCTGCTGTTCATCCATAGCCTTTTCAATTTCGGCTTTCGGAACAAGAGCAGCAACAGAGTCAATAACTATAACATCAATTGCGCCTGAACGAACGAGTTCTTCCGCAATTTCAAGAGCTTGCTCGCCTGTATCAGGCTGAGAAATTAAAAGTTCATCAACATTTACACCTAAATTCTTAGCATATTCAGGGTCAAGCGCGTGTTCTGCATCCACAAACGCTGCAATGCCGCCTTTTTTCTGTGCTTCTGCAACAATGTGCTGTGCAAGGGTAGTTTTACCGCTTGATTCGGGGCCGTAAATTTCAATTACCCTTCCTCTGGGCACGCCGCCTACACCGAGTGCAATATCAAGAGCAAGAGCACCTGTCGGGATACAATCCACATTTACGGATGATTTATCGCCAAGGCGCATAATGGAGCCTTTTCCAAAATCTTTTTCAATTTTATCAAGCGCCATTTTAAGGGCTTTGTCTTTCCCCTCTCTTATTGCGGCTTCTTCTTTTGTTTCTTTTGCTTCTTTTTCAGCCTTTGTTTTGGTTTCTGCTGCCATTTTATAAACCTCTCCTCTTACAAACCGGTGTAAACAATTTTACTATACTTTCATTGTAATTCATTATATAATAAATTCTATGAAAACCATAATGCTTAATAATTTTGAAATAGGAAAAGACAAATTAACAATTTTCGCAGGTCCTTGCGCAATTGAATCAAAAGATGTTGTCTTCAAGACTGCTGAAAAATTAAAAAAAGTTTGTGAAGATTTAGACATAAATTATGTTTTCAAAGCTTCATACGATAAAGCAAACCGTTCTTCAATCAAATCATTCAGAGGCCCCGGGCTTGAAGAAGGTTTAAAAATTCTGCAGGCGGTTAAAAAAGAATTTAATCTGCCGATTGTAACTGATATTCATAAAGAAGAAGAAGCAAAGCCTGCAGCGGAAGTTGCCGATGTATTGCAAATTCCCGCGTTTCTTTGCCGTCAGACGGATTTGCTTGTGGCTGCCGCAAGAACGGGAAAAATTGTTAACATTAAAAAAGGGCAGTTTCTGGCGCCTTCGCAGATGAAATCCATCGCACAAAAAGTTATAGATTCAGGCAATGACAAAATTTTAATAACCGAACGCGGTACAACATTCGGCTACAATAACCTTGTATCCGATATGAGAAGTATTAAAATCATTCAGGATATGGGATATCCTGTTGTATTCGATGCAACACATTCCGTTCAATTACCCGGGGGTGCAGGAGATTCTTCAGGCGGAGAAAGACAATTTGCCCCCTTGCTTGCAAAATCAGCCATAGCGGCAGGTGCTAAATGTTTATTTTTTGAAATTCACCCCGAACCTGATAAGGCGCTTTGCGACGGCGCTAATATGATTCCTTTAGATGAAGCATACAGTTTATTTGAGCTCTTAAATAAAATATTTAAGGTTGTGAATTAAAATTTGAAACAGCGCAGAGAAAATTCCTTAAAATCCTTGGCAGAAGGGTTGAATGAATTGCAAGAAAATCAATCACAAATTCATTAATGCCGATTTCCGTATAATAAGGAATTTTATCAAAATCCTGTTCAATATCCGCTTCAAACATATGCATTTTGCAAAAACCGTCTACAACAAAAGGCAGAATTTTATTTAATGAAGGGTCTTTAACGGACCAGTGCCCTTTATGACACGGGGCAGAGCATGTCAGCCTTGAAACAATTGCGGAATTACAATTTAAAGGGCAGAGCCCCAGGCTCTCTACTCTTTTTCCGCCTGCAATCTGTATTTTTTTATTTCTTATAATTTTTTTGCTTTTTTTAATACATTTTATAATGTTTTCTTCATCTCCTAATGCTGAAAAATCAAGCGCATCAATAGGATAAAGGTTTGATAAACATTTTATTGAATAACTGTTTAAAAGATTTATTCCGCTCCCTATTTCTACAGGTGTATTTTGAAATTCAGGGTCATTCATTTTTGTCCAGAAAAAGCCTATATTGTTTATTACAACTGTTTTTGGTCTTGGTTCCATTGAACAGAGCATTTTTACAGTTTCATAAACTCTTTCAAAATCCCTTTCGATAAGAATTCTCGGGGTTGAAATATTTAAATCCATATTATATTCGGCACAGAATTTTCTTGCCTTATTAATCAATTCTTCAAAAGGATGTGAAGCAAGGTCGACAGTTGAGGCTACTTCGCCGTATTCAATCGAATTAACGGGGTTAAAGCCCATTGTCTTTATAAATTTTTTAAGCTCTTTAAATTGTTCTAAGCTTGAAAGACGAAGGTTTAATTTCGGCAGTTTTAATTTTGAATAGTTAAAATCTTTATCAAGCCTTTTACATTTAATTTTCCAGTCATATTTTTGAATGTAGTTTGCAAATTTAAAATCTTCTCCCGTGGCGGATAAAATTTCGCCTGAATAGTGGCTTGTTTTATAAAAACTTTTTCTTACATGTTTAAAGGGCAGTTTTTGTTCTTTAAACATTTTTGGTTTATCCAGAATTTTTTCTATAAGTTTAATTCCGTTAAGAATCTCATCGCTTGTTGCAAATTTTCCCTTAATTACAACAGAACTTATCGCTCTTGATTTAATAAGGTCATCCGCAAAATAAGGAAGATTATCGGAATCCACGGATAATGGAATTTTAGCGTATTTGCTGATTTTTTCGATATTTTTTAAATAAACTTCCTCGGTTATAATAAGCCCGTCAATTTTATGAAACATCTCCATAAATTCAACGCCCGAAAGGTTATGAATATCAAAATAAGAATCGATTATTACCTTAAAAGGCAGATCCATGGTTTTTATAATTTCTAAAATTCCGTAAGAATTTACAAAAATTCCGTCAATTTCAGTTGTAGTTAAAAATTCTATAAATTTCTTTGTAACCGTGACGTCTTCTTCGGTTATGGTATGTTTAAAATTTACATAAATCTTTGAATTCGTTTGTTTTGCAGCGCTAATGTATTCGTTTATATATTCAAAAGTGCCTTTTGAACCGGGTGCAGCATTCGCGCAGCCTGTAATATGCTTCATAAAGCGGTGGTGATAAACATAAAATTCTCTGCATTTAACCTTTTTTGTAAAGTTTAAAATGTCCTCGGGGTGCTTTATGGGCGAAACTACAAAAATCTCTTTCATAAAGAATATCGTATAGATTTATAAAGCTAAAGTCAAGAGAGCAATTGCATATTTAGCTTTCTCGCTGTTATTATGAAATTTATATATGAAAAAATTTTTGATTTTAATTTGTTTATTTTTTTCAATAGTTCTTCAAGGTGTTTGTCTTGAAACATTAAACTTTAATGGTTTTATTGCGGATAATGCAAATATTATTTCATCTTCAAATGAAGCGGCTCTTAATCAAATCCTGCTTGAATTACAGTCAAAAACAAAAGCCGATGTTGCGGTTGTTACCCTAAATTCTTTAGACGGCAGACCGATAGAAGATGTTTCGCTTGAAATAGCAAGAAGATATAAATTAGGGGATAAACAATTAAATAACGGTGCTTTGATACTTGTTGCGCCTTATGACAGAAAAGCAAGAATTGAAACAGGCTACGGGCTTGAAGGCATAATGAACGATTCAAAAGCGGGCAGAATCCTTGATGATTATATGATTCCTTATTTTAAAAAAGAAGATTATGAAACGGGAATTATTCAGGGAACTCTGGCTTTTGCATATGAAACGGCGGAAGGATACGGTGTGCGGCTTTCTTTTGAAAAACCCTCCGCGCCTGAATCTGATGATACGGATATTTTATTTATAATAATGTTTATAATTATTTTAATGATTATAAACAGCAGAGGCGGCCCCGGCGGATTAATATTTTTCGGTATGCCGCGCGGTTTTGGCGGCGGCGGCGGGATAAAATTCGGCGGCGGCGGAGGCTTTGGCGGCGGCGGCGCTTCCAGAGGATGGTAATAAAATTTGCAATTTAAAAACAGGAGAATAAATTTATGAAAAATACTTTAATTTTGATTATTTTAGCGGCAATTTTTGTTATAGGTTCATTTTTTGTAGGTACTTTTAACAAATTGCAGGTTATGGATGAAAATGTTAGTGCAAACTGGGCACAGGTAGAAAACCAATTAAAACGCAGAAATGATTTAATTCCGAATTTTGTAAATACCGTTAAAGGATATGCAACGCACGAAAAAGAAGTGTTTACAAATATTGCGGATGCAAGGGCAAAATTATCAGGCTCCATAAATTCTAAAGATGTTAAAGCTGTTCAGCAAAATGCGGGCGAATTAAACAGTGCTCTGTCAAGGCTTCTTGCTATAGCGGAAAATTATCCTCAATTGAAAGCCGATAAATCTTTTATTGCGCTGCAGGATGAGCTTGCAGGTACAGAAAACCGTATTGCCGTTGCAAGAAGGGATTATAACGAAAGCGTAAAATCAATAAATGCCTTGATTAGAACTTTCCCGACAGCGCTTGTGGCTGCAATTTCAGGTGTTAAACAGAGAGAATATTTTGAAATAACCGAAACCGAAAAACAGGCGCCGAAGGTAGAATTTTAAAACCCGCAGGTTTATTTATGAAGCTGAGATTGACGGGGATGTTTTTCCCCGTTGCGGTAGCCTGTGCCTGCGCGGTAGCCAGAAATCGTATACATTAAAGGGAGCATGGGTTCTATCCATTTAAACCCGGATAGCACTCCCGCTGTTGCTATATCATCCGTGTGCAGCGCTATATCAAGCAATTCGGGTTTTCTTTCTTCGTATAAATCTTTTTTGTCTTCGAAATTTTTGTCAAACCTTGTTTTCCCTTGTTTTTTACCGTCAAAAATCGGGTCTAAAACGTGTTTTCCTATCCAGTTTGCAGCAAGGCTTCCGCCCATAATTCCCGTTACAAAAATCCCGCCCGTAATTACCCCGAGTTTCCCCATTGGGCTTAAAGCCTTGATTTTCCCAGCTTTTTGCAATCTTTCCGCCGCAAATAAAGCCCCTGCGGCACCTACATTGCACATAAAAATATTGGCTAAAAACTGATAAGCGCCCTCTTTAATTTTATTTGATGTGGATTTTGGAGAATCTTCACCCGTAATTTTTTCCGCGGCTATTCCTCCTAAAACCCCGCCTGCTACGGGCATTAAACCCAAAACGGAAAGTCTTCCCGTTTCTTTAAAGATTTCTTTTGCGCTCAAGTCTTCTTTTTTGGAAAAAAGCGTGTCAAAAAGCTCTTCTTTGCCTTTATAAGTATCATTCAGCTTCAAAATCTCTTTTGTGTCTTTAAGGCTTAAAGCTCCGTCTTTTGCCTTATTCAGCGCTTTTTTAATATTATCGTCAGGGTTATTATTTTTTAAAAATTTATCCACGGCAAAAACATTGTCTTTAATAATATCTTCAGGTTTTTTAACGTTTACAAGCCCTTGAAATATTTGCTTTTTTCCTGCCCTGAGCCCGAAAGCGCTTATAAGAGAGGTCGCAGCCACCGTGCCTAAAACAATTGCATTTTTAATTCCTCTGTTTTTCCTCTCCTCTTTCGAAGCTTTCATTGTATCGTATGCACCGTAGGCTAAAGCCGCCCCGATTAAGATTTTCGGTGTTTGGTTTTTTAATTTCGCAATTAAAATCGGCTGGTCTAAAAATTTTCCTATGGCAGATACGTTCATTAATTTTCCTTTTTGATATTTTACTGCATTACAATATTGACGCTCAATTGCGCCTTGTTAGCTTTAACTAACAATAAGATATTATTATCTTAAAGGAAAAAGTTTGTCAACCCTAACAATGGATATTTATTTATCTTCCGTTTTTTTGGCGGAAGATTTTTTAGCTGCAGCTTTTTTAACTTTTTTCGGTTCGGCAGACGGAGCGGCTTTTTTGATTTTTAAGGTGTCGTTTTCCATAACGTATTCCACCATATCCGTTTCGGGATTAACTTTCATAAGCTCTAAAAGCGTTGAATTAATGAATAAAACCCAACCGTTTCCGGAGCGAAATAATTTTCTTTCCATACAATTACCCTTACAATGTACTAGACAAAATAATAGTTAATTGCTATACTCCTTTATAGATTGACATTGTATGTGACATTGTCACATACAAAAAAGGAGAAAATTTAATGTCTGATAAAGAAACTACAGATACCATACAGGATTACGCCATTGAAACAAGAGTGGTTTTAGATATGCTGATAAAGCTTATGGAAAGTGACGATACAATCCCCGCCTATTATTTACAGGCTATAAACCTTGTGGATGAAAAATACAAAAAACTTGAAAATATTTTGAGGAAATTGTAAGATTTCAGTTATTAAATTTGTGATGCAGGGTTGAAAATTGTACCAAATTTGGTACAATAATAATGTTAGTAAAAAAACATAACATGTTAACAAAAAAGAATAACATTATATGCTAGATAATAATCACATAGGTTCAGATTTTGACAGTTTCCTTGAAGAAGAAAATATTTTACAGGAATCAGAAGCCGTTGCCTTAAAAAGGGTTATAGCTTATGAATTGCAGCAAAAAATGAAAGAAGAAAATATTTCCGTTAACCGCCTTGCAAAGGAATTAGAAACTTCAAGAACTGCTGTTTGTCGTATTTTAGACCCTGAAAATACATCCATTACTTTAAACACCATTGAAAAAGTTGCAAAATATTTAGGAAAAAAGATTATTTTATCTTTTGCATAAATCTTTATATCGTTTAATTGCAAGGTCTAATTCTTTTTGGGGTGTGGCTTGAGTTTTCTTTATAAAACCGTGCAAAAGTATCATTTTATTATTTTCAACATAGAAAATAACCCTTGCAATACCATTTGTAATATTTGAGCGGACTTCTTCCAAACCGCCTGTATTATGTAAAATTCTTGTTAAAGGCATTCCTATAGGATAACCGTATTGAACAGTTTTAATATCAAAGCCGATTATTTTCATATCCTCTTTTGATAAGCTTTTTAACCATTCACGAACAGGCTCGTTCCCTGAGCTTGTTTTGTAAAAATAAACCTCCAGCGCCTCTGTCCGTTTTGCCATAAATTTATACTAGCATATTCCGTCGGCATAGCGCAATTTATTAAACTGCTTATCCGTTTTACTTATAAAGATTTTGGATTTTTTCCTTTAATTCAGGTGAATTTTCACAAAGCTCATGAATAAAAACAGAAAATTTCGTCATTCTCTCAAACATAACTTTGCTCATAATATGTTCCATTTTGCAGGCATTTTCAATAGCCTCATCTTTGGATAAATTTAAAATATTTTCCAAAAATTCACTCATTACAGTATGCCGCTCAATTATTTCAGCCGCATGCTTTTCCCCGAGTTTTGTAAGCGTTATGCTTGAATAAGGTTCATAATTTATCAGCCCCTTATTTTTTAAATTAATCAAAGCCCCCGTTACAGAAGCCTTTTTGACGTTTAAAATATTTGAAATATCCGTAACTTTTGCCTCTCCCTTTTTTGTTACCTCGTTATAAATAGCTTCAAGGTAATCCTCAAGGCTTTCAGATAATTTCATAGCTTCCAAATCCTTAATTTCTTTAGTTTTCATTAATTTTTATAACACCTTTTACGTTTTTATCAATATTTAAACTTTCAAATAAGCTGTCTAAAAGCTGATATGGAGTATTTGCGCTGAAAAATTTCCCTCGCGTGGCAACTGCGGCACATCTCAGCTGATCATTAGCCTCATAATCATCTATATCAAAGGCTATAACATCAATTGAAATATCATCTCTGGTTTTCATAAGCTCAATAGCATATGTGCAGGGGCTTTCATCACAATTTTCTCCTCCGTCGGTTAAAAGAACAATATGTTTTTTACCCGTGACACCGCTAAAGTCCATATTTACAGCCTGTTTTAGCGAATATGTTATAGGAGTCCACCCCACAGCTTTTGTTGCATATAATGCCCCTAAAATATTATCGGCATTTTTTGAAGCAAAAGGTACCGCCATTTTTGATGCCATGCACCCTTGAAGATAAGTGAAACCTGCTTTATAACCGTATACGCGAAGCCCTGTTTTAATATTGGCAGGAATTTTAGGCAGAATAACGGTTAAAGTATCAAGCGCCACCTGCATTTTGGTTTTATTGCCCATTTTATCATTCATGGAATTTGAAAAATCAACAATAAATAAAACTGAAGAACCGTTTTCAAATTTTGGAGCAGTACTTGCCTCTGTACCCGAAGGCTTTGGAGTGCTCAAATCTTTAAGGCTTTTAAAAGTTTCAGGCGTATAAACGCTGTAATTAAAATTTTCGCCTGCAAAAGCGTTCATAGCGGTATAATTTACAAAGCACACAAAAAAAGCTACAATCAGAATTATTATTCTAAAATTATTCATACGTTTATTCTACTATAAGGAGTTCTATTATGGAAATATTTGAATGTATCGATACAAGAAAAACTATCAGAAAATATTCTGATTATGTACCGACAGATGATGAGATTAAAAGGATAATAAATTCAGCACGTCTTGCCCCTGCGGCTATGAATACGCAAAACTGGAAATTTCTTGCCGTGTTTAATAAAGATATAAAGCACAAAATGGCACAGGCTGTGCTTGATAAATATGATGAAATAACATCCGGAATTGATGAAGAAACGGCACGCGCGGTTTCAAGCTATAAAGCGCATTCCACGTTTTTTGAAACAGCTCCTGTCATAATAGTTTGCATTGAAATAAAAGCGCCGTCTTTTATGGGCGGAGTATTGGAAATGGCAAAATATACGCAAAACGAAATTGCAAATATGCGCCCCGATTCATATCTTTTAAGCATGGGCGGCGCGGTTGAAAATATGGCATTATCGGCTCATGCCCTCGGGCTTTCAAGCTGCTGGATGGTGGCTCCCGTTTTAGCACACGGTGAATTTAAGAAAATTTTAAATTTAGGGGAAGATGATAAAATCGTTACAATCCTCACAATAGGAAAACCCTATGCAAATAACCCCAACAGAGCGCCCAAAAAACCGCTTGAAGAAGTGATGGAGATTGTAAAATAGTTTATGTATAAAAACAGATTGCGTGAAATCGATGAATTAAAATCGAAAATCGATGGCTTTCACCCGCTAAACCCTGATATTTTAAAACAAATTCAGGAATATTATAAAATAGGTCTTACATATTCTTCAAACGCTCTTGAGGGAAATACCCTTGATCTTGCGGAAACAAAGGTGGTTATAGAAGACGGACTTACAATTAGCGGCAAACCCGTAAAAGACCACCTTGAAACTCTGGGGCATGCCTGTGCGTTTAATGAATTATTAAAACTTGCTAAAGCAGATTTAATAACTGAATAAGATATTAAATGTTTGCACAGACTTTTTTATATAAAACTCGATTTTGAAAATGCAGGAATTTATAGAAAAAAACCTGTAATTGTAACGGGAACGAACTATAACTTTCCTTTACCCGATGAACTTAATACGAAAATGCAGGAATTTGTTTCAAGCTTATCTCAAATGAAACAGAAACTGCATCCTGTTGAGTATGCAGCCATAGTGCATGCGTTATTTGTTAATATCCATCCGTTTATTGACGGTAACGGCAGGGTTGCAAGGCTTTTAATGAATCTTGCGCTTTTGCAGGCAGGATATAATATAACGGTTATTCCTCTTGTTGTAAGAGCTGATTATATAAGGGCTTTGCAGGATACCAACAACAATAACTTTGAGCCGTTTATTAATTTTATATTCGAGATGGTATATGAAGCACAGAAAGAGTATTTGAAAATAATTGAAAGGTTTTGAAACATTAAAAAACAAAAAGAATATGAAATTATAAAGATGGAATTAAATAACGTTATAGATTGTGCTGGGTTGAAAACCCAACCTGCACACTGATTTAAGTACAGGTTAGAAGTATTAAATGAAAATTAAAGACAAGATAGAATGCATAAAAATGAATAAAATTGGTAAATATTTAATATACATATTGATTATTCTTTCAATTGCAGCATTTTTCTTCCTGTATTGGTATTTTAACAATCAATTTAATGCCAAATCTCTTGCAAGCTTAAACCAAAAAATGACAAATCCTAGTTTGCTTGAAATAAAAACAAAAAATCCAAACAACAAATGGATGGAGAGCCAATACTTAATTATTGATGATGACAATAAAAGTCACGTTGAAATTTTTTATCCAAAAAACAATAAAATAAATATATTACCCAAAAGTAATTTAAATGGTGATTTTCAAAATTATTTACCACTTCTGCATACACCTGATAAATTTATAAGCTTTAATATAGTAAAAGAAAATAACAATGATATTTGCGGTATAGAGATTTTTGATATAAATGCAAATAAATGGCAAAGATTAAAAACAATTCCTGTTTTAAGAAACAAGGAATCACTACCTTCTTTTGATGTTATTTATACTAAAACTCATAAGCCGCTGCTTCTTATTTGGGGCGGCATTAACTACAAAACAGGAAAAACACAAAATACAATTGAAATAATTGATATACTAAATGACAAACTTCTGGAAAAAGCAAGCATTAATTTTCAAGGCGGTAAGATAGTTCAATTAGATAATGAATGTTATTTAATTGGTGCCAAAAATATAACCAACAATCAAAACAACATTGAGTTTAAAGAAATAAAAATAAACATTTTACCTTTTGCATATCATAATTTTGTAATTCATGAATATTTCAAAATATATGCTAATACCTTATCAAGTTCTTTAGATAGAATATCCTTTCTTGCAATAGAATATAAAAACAAGCAATTGACAGAATATGAAATGCCAAATAATATAGACAATCTGGTTAAAATTAACGAAATTATAATTCCTGAAAAATATAATGATTATTCCTTAATTAATAGCGCAAAATTAAATAATGGCGTTCTTTTAATCCTAAAGAATAATGTTGAACAATTAATGGTTTTGTTTGAAAATACTCAAAATGCAAAGCAGGGCAGTAGTTTTGATTACAGATTCAGATTACTCAAAAAAATAAGCCCAAATATTGATTTAACAGGAGCTTTTTCTATAAACAATGCAAATGGTAATAAAATACTAATATATATCCAAAATAACAAACTGTATGGATTTAGATTGAAAAACAGGAGGTAGTCTGCAAGCCTGTAGGTTGGGTAATGCCTTGATTGTTGGCGAAAACTTGAGCCTTACAAGCAACGTGATCCCCGTGGGATACTTGTCCAACAACCTGCTTATTTTACTCCTAATGATACCTTCTCCAACGATTTTAAGAAAAATTCTTCCGCAAGGCTGTTTTTATAAATTTCATCTTTTGCTTCATTTGGCGTATACCATTTTGCAAAGTCTATTTCGCTGTTACAGTGCAGAGCTTCATCTTCAACATTTACAATAAAATTGCATATTAAACTGTTTGATTTTTCAAAATATCTGCTTGCATTAAATGTATAAGATATAACGCAAAGCCCCGTTTCTTCTTTAATCTCACGTACCAGTGCATTTTCAAGAGTTTCACCTTTATTTACATATCCTGCAACGAGAATATTTATCCCCCTTCCGTATTGCTGTACAAGAAGGGTTTTTGAAAAATCTTTGTTATAAATTACGCTGCTTACAGCCGTATTAAAAACAGGAAAGCGGAATTCATTACATTTTGTACAAAAAGGTACCATCCCGTCGCTTATTCCGCAATTAAACGATTCTTTTAAGATTAATTTATTTCCGCATTTTGAACAGTATTCCATACTTTAAATTATACGCTCAAAATTATGCCTGTACAAAAGAATTTAAGCATACAAAAAGAGGCAGGAAATTCCTGCCTTTGCTGAATTAAACTAAAACTTTTTGTCTACATTAAACCTAACATTTTTTTGTACCAGCTGAACGTTTCAAGTTCAAGTCCGTTGAATGTAGTTTTTAAACATTGAGCTTTGAGATAGGTTTGAAATTCATCTTCGAATTTCGATTTGATGGGTGATTTAACTTTGAGCTTTTCAACTAGAGTCGTCATGCTTAGCACCTCCCGATTTTTAAACGCACATGCACACTTTAACTAACAACATAAATTCATTATATCATATATGCTTGCTTTTATAAACACTGTAACAATATTTTTTTGACAAAAAAAGCGTAAAAACAGGTTAATTTTGTGTAAATTTTTGTAACGATTTATACATGTTTCTTAAAAAGAAAAATCTTTTAAGACATTTTTTTAATTTCCTGTGCCATGGAGGAAGCGGCATGATGAGGGGATGCAATGTTTAAAAAACCGTATTTTTCGGATATTCTTTTTTTCAAAGCTTTTTTATCAGGGTCAAAATCAAAAAATAATTTATCGTATAAATTCACCCCTTCAAGATAAAGCGGCGAATTTTGATTTTTAAATACATCAGGATAAGCGTTTTTATAATGCTGATGTGCCAAAACATTCAGCGCAAGACAGTTTATTTCTTCCTGAATTGAATTTATTGAATCGTTATCCTTGGCATGCCCCGCTTCATGTATCATAGCCTCTGAAAGCGCCAGAATATCAGGGAAGGTGGCTAAATCTTTGTAATCGGAATTTATTAAAACAACGGGGATTTTTTCTGAAGTATCAAGACAGGCATGAACACTGTGGTTTGAAAATTCCGCGTATTTAATATCAATATGTTTGCCGTTTAAATAATTTACAGCCTCCCGCCCGCTTTCAAAGGGCATTTTCACCCCTAAATTTCTCATATACAAAATGTCGTTAGTGCTGAATGTTACCTGTTCAAGTTCATTAAGTGCGCGGGATATCGTATCTTCCTGTTTTTTTGTGACGGTAAGCGGTTTTACATATATTCCGCCCTGTTCATTGCCGGCATTTTGAAGCCTGCTTTTTGATTTCCCCGGTTTTTTAAAAAGCCCGAAATTATTATAAAAAACAGGTGTTGTACTATGAAGATTTCCGCTGATTTTCATAAAAAAATACACCGACAATAAATTTTCTTGTACCTATTCTATCAGTATAAGGCTTAAAAAGAAAATATTTTGTTAAAAAATTATTTGTTCGGGTTTTTAAGTATTGTATAATTAAAAAAACAATTATGAAAAAGATATCAATAACAGAAATTCATCTGCCTCCTGCGGATTTTAAAAACGGCACTGTTAATAATCTGCCGAAAGACCGTATTCTTTTAAACTGGCTTATTCATTGGATAGAAGAAGGCTTAAATAAAAACCTTTTTAATTTCGGGGATATAATCCCGTCTAAAAAAGACTTTGCAAAATACCATAATGTAAGCACCGGCACCATGCAAAATGCCGTAAGGTATGCGGAAGATTTAGGATATTTTAAATCAAGGCAGTGTGTAGGCACGATGATTGCGGATAAAAATGTGCAAAATGAAGCGGAATTACCCGAAAAATCAATTTCTAAAAAAGACGGTGCAGTTTTTAAAATTAAAAAATATATTATTGAACAAAAATTTAAAAAAGGAGATATCCTGCCTTCTGCGAGGATTATTGCAAATGAAATTGATACATCGCAGAATACCGCCCGCCTTGCCCTTGATGTACTTGTAAGAGAAGGAATTCTTGTTCAAAACGTTACCACATTAAATAAAACAACAAAAATTTTAAACCTTGATTATAAAGATATACAAGTTAAAAAATCGGATGATGATACAAAAGAAACAAAAAAAGACACATTATCAAAAAAACTCTATACAAAAATTAAAAACTATATTTCAAAAAACTATAAATTGAACGATAAAATAATTTCAAATGAAGAATTTGCAAAAATGTTCAATGTATCCGTGCGCACTGTAAATGATGCCATGAAACGTTTAAATAAAGAAAAAATAATCCTTTCTTTAAGGGGCAGATACGGTACAAGATACATAAACGAGCCAGAGAAAGTGAAAAAAGGAGCAGGTGAAAAATCAAGATTTATGTCAAACCCCAAAAGCGGAATTTCCGCTATAAAAAATTCATATTCTTATGATTGGCAGCGGGTTTTAGACCAGATTAAAAAATATATGATAACCCACCATGAAGCGGGGGATAAATTGCCTTCAATGAAAACCCTTGCTTCAATATTAAATGTTTCCACAAATACAATAAGAAGGGCTGTAAATGAACTTGTGGGACAGGGAATGCTATTCTGTCAGAGGGGAAAACACGGCGGAATTTATATTGTGGAAATGCCTGCAAAAGAAGATGCGTTTACATGGCTTGCTTTGAATCCGAAATTTTTGGTGCAGTAAGAATTATTTTTTAATATCTTCTTTTAAAAGCATAAGATACGATATAAGCTGTTTTTGGGCTTGAATGTCCGAAATAATTTCAGATACCGTTTTTAAACTTTCCTCAATTGAGTCAAGCCTTTTTTGAATTATTTTATTAATATCTTCAGTATTCATTTTTTTCAAACTAAATATAATTCATATTCTTAATAATTTAACGCTATAAATCGTTTTTAAACGGTTTATAGAAACTATAATACCGAATATGGGATTTTTTGTCAAATGAATATATTATTTACGAATGAATTCAAGAAAATTTGTAAAGATTTTATGTGCTAATGAAGCCCTAAAATATGAAAATATAGCGAAAATATTAGCAGAAAAAACCGGCAGACATTTTACCAGAAGTTCTCTTTCAGATAAGCTTTGCAAAGACACCCTTCGCTTTAGCGAAGCCTTCATCCTTGCGGATGCTTTAGGCTACGACCTCGTTCCTGTAAAAAGGAAATAGTCGGCAGCATTATCATGGGTTGAAAACGCTGAAAACATCTGATATAATAATAATGTCGGTGTCTTTCCGGACGTGTCGGGTAACTCCCGCCAAAAAGTCAGAAGCACCGATTTTATTTTTTGAATTTTTTGTGTTTTCTTATTGAATTTAATGTTAATGTATGCCTTCTTGTCCTTATTTCGGCAATATAAAGAATACAGCCGTCCTGTACCTGCTTATAAAATTTAATAATATCGCGTCCCTGTTCGTTTTTTTCGCCAAAAGAACAGCTGTCATAGTTGTAAACATATTCCGGGGCATTTTTCATATCTTTTTCGGTTATCGGAATCTGGCCGAGTAATTCTTCTTTATCTTTATTCCCATGCCTTTTAAAGCTGTGCTTTATGCCGTAAATATCAATATTATGCCTGTAGCCTGTTAAATTCAAGCCATTTTTCTTTGCTTCATTGACCAATCTTTCACTGGCAGCGCCGATAGTTACTATAGAATTGTTATTATCAGGTTCTGTAGCTTTTTTAATAAGTATTCCTATCTCTTTTTCAAAATCAGGGTTAATCATTGAAGTTATTTACACCTTTTGAAAGGTCATGATATATTCATGTTCAAAGATGTTAAAGCCGCCAGCAAGTGCTCTGTAGCGCCATAAATTAGCGGTTTTGCCTTTAGCTTTTTCATTTCCCGTTATATTTTTTACAACAATGGCTTTTGTTACAAAACCAACATTTTCCATACGTTTCATGCATTCAAAGCCAAGAGGAATTACTCTTGAATTTTTGTATTCATCTCCTATGATGAGTGCCGCGAATCTGCCCTTTTCAAGCAAATCATAAGCATTTTTAGCCACTTTTTCAAACAGATTGTAAAATTCTTCCGTTGTGGCGCAGTTTGATAAATCCTCGGGTTTTTCCGAAAATTTAATAATATCATCATAAGGCGGGTGCAAAACAACAAACTGGGCCTTGTCTTTTCCCTGTTCTTTACCCATAATTTCAAGCCTTGCCTGCACTTTTGCCTTTGTTTCGTCGCTTGTTGAATCGCCGCAAATAATATTTACATCAGTTACAAGTTCTTTTTTGGAAAATTTTTCCGATACATAATTTACCATTTCCTGCTTTAATTCAACGCCTATGCATTTTCTTTCCATATTTAAAGCTTCAATGGCGCTTGTGCCGCTTCCGAAAAATAAATCCACAATAATATCATTTTTCTTTGTAAATCTTTCAAAAAGCTGGGTTGCAATCTGCGGAATATAATTTCCGTGGTAATCGTAAGAATGACCGTTTGATTTATCACGTGATTGAAACTCCCACAGAGAGCCTGTTTTAATATGTGAATAAAGTTTCCAATTATTTAAATCTATATCGTTATAGGGTTTTGTTTTTGGGGTGGAAACCACTCTTAAACCCTGATTTTCAGCAGTTTTTATATTTTTTTTGGAAACACTTTTTGCCATTATTTTTCTCTCCTCCAAATTTTAGGGGTAAATTTTAAGATACATGCTCCCCTACATTGGAGTAGTATATATAATTGTTCAGTATTTTAAATCAACCTGTTAATGTAGAAAATCAACATTTTAATAAAATCTCATCCATACGGTGGATATTGAAAGATTAGCCGTAAAGAAAAAATTTAACCTGCCGAAAACTTTAATATGAGAGCAATTGAGCTCTCACTCAAAACCTCCTCCCCAAGTCTAGTAGCCGCTAAGTCTAGCGGCTTTATTTTTATTAATACAGGCTTTATATAAAAATTAATAATCTATTTAAGCAGTTCGTATAATTCAACCTTAAGAGCTTTTGCAATCTTTTCTAACATATCTAAGCTCGGCTTTCTTCTGCCAACTTCTATAGATTGCAAATAGTTTTCTGCAATATCAGCTTGAATACTGAGTTCAAACTGCGTAAGGCGCAATTTTTTTCTGAATATTTTGATGTTGTTTCCGATTTTTTCTGCAAGATTGTCTTTTTTGCTTGTCATTATTTTATGTCAATGTTAAATTTATTTTAAAATCCACGCTCTCTGCGTGGGAAAAAAGGAGGAATTACGCAAAATAACAATGATTATAATAGAATTGCAAATAAGCTGGCATGTATTAACGATAACGATAAATTTAACGAAATTGAATCAATAGTAAAAATGCTGAATATATGGGTAAAAGATAAAGATTATGAACTAATTCCCATAATAAATATTTTAAATAATAAAATAAATGACATAACAAAAATCTTTGAAAAATAAAAAACGGCAGATGGATAATTTCTGCCGTTTTAAAATATTTAAACCCTAATTTTACATAGGTTTCATTGAGGTTTCATAAATTCCGCAAACGGTTTTTTCGTCCGCTTCATTTGGTGCTAAGCCTAAAAGCATTCCAAGAGAAGGCGTTTCAAAGGCAAGATTTGTTAATTTTTTGATATCATCAGCTTTAAAACCTAAATCTTCAAGTTTTTCTTTCACCCCGATATCAAAAAGCCACTTTTGAACCCCTTTTGCAGCTGTTAAAGCCTCATTTGCTTCACCCTTTAAACCCGGTACAATGGGTGCCAGAATATCCGCCAAAGTTGCGGCTTTATCTTTATAAATGCAGTTAACAACTGACGGCAGAAGCATTGCAAGCCCTAAACCATGGGATAAATCAGGCTTAATGGCGCTAAGCGGATGTTCAAGCGCATGGGTATAGTGTAAAAGACCGTTATCAAAGCAAATTCCGCCTAATAATGAAGCATAAAGAAGATAATATCTTGCTTCTAGATCTTCAGGGTTTTTAATTGCAAGAGGTAAATATTCTGCAACAAGGCGGATTGTTTCTTTTGCAAGGGTTATGGCGTATGGTGAAGCCACTTTTGATGTTGCGCCCTCTACAACGTGATTAACCGCATCTACCGAAACATAAAGAGTTTGATTACTTGAAAGCTTTGTCATTAAAGCAGGATCGTCAATTGAATATGTCGGATATATGCAGTCATAGGCAATTGCGGGTTTATAATTTTTTTCTAACAGTGTTGCAACCGCAAAACGGTTTACTTCGGTTCCCGTGCCGTGGGTTAAATTAATTGCAACAATCGGTGCAGCCTTTTCGGGGCTGAATTTGTATTCATAAAGGCTTGCCCCTGTTTCATTTTTATATTCCATTAAAATTGCAACACTTTTACCTGTATCGATAGCACTTCCGCCGCCTATTGCAATTACTGCTTTTGCGCCGAATTCTTTTGCAAGCGCCGTTGCTTCGTCAATACCGTCTGTTGTGGGGTTTGGAGTTACTTTTGCATAATTAACATATCCTATACCGTGCTTTTTAAGCGCCTCTTCAACATAATCCCACGCCCCTGTTATTTTATAAGCGCCTTTTCCTGAAATAACAATTACTTTATCAATCCCTTTATTTTTAAGGTCTGCTGAAATTTCATCGATTTTTTTAATTGCGCCTATACCGAAATACACCTTTGATTTTGTAAGTATTTCTTTTACTTCATTGATGTTCACGTCTTTTTCCCACATATTTTGCGCCCCTTTCTTTTAAAAATAATATTTAGCAATATTCGTCTTTAAATAATCCCTTCAGCCCTTTCGGGTTAACGGAAATTATTTCGATATCAGGATAGTATGTTTCAATAAAAAGTTTTAAATCTTTCCACCCCTCAATAATTTCATTAACTTCAAGGTTATTTTTAGATGATTTATCATCGTAATACCCGTTTAAATCGCAGTCGCAGCCTGCAATATAGATTTTATCGGGATGAGTCCATAAAATAAACTGCATGGCGGGGAAAACTATTGAATATCTGTCATAAAAAGGCTCTGCGGTTATATCAAAAGTGAAATTTTCTTTTAGTAAACGGCTTGCCGTATAATATCTTTCAACATTTTTATATGAAGAGTATTTTTCAGGTATTATGCAGTGTTTAGTGTATTTAAAATCCGTAAAGCCCAGAAATTTTTTTGTATATTCAGGTTCATAATTTAAAAAATCTTCAATATAATCTTTAGAACCCGAATAATCCTGTAAAAACATATAATCAAATTTTATTTTATTGTATTGAAAAGCCCTGTTTACACCAATGTATACAGCATTTTCAAGGGGTTTAAAATCCTTAAGTGAAGACCCTGTTGCAATTAAAACAACATCTTTGCCCCTGTTTATGTTTTTGTATTTTGAAAATACTTCTCTGTGAAGGTTTCCCGTGCTTTGTACAAGCAGGGTATAATCAAGTTTTTTAGAAAGGTCATTATAATATTTATCTAAATTGTTGATATTTCTAAATAATTTTATAATATCAAGCTTTTTATTGAAAAAATGCACCTTTTATAAACCCTGTTTGAATAATTTATTTTGAAATAATAACAAATTTTAACATTTTTTACAATGTTTCTTTTTTTAAGGATAAAAAAGCCTGAAATCCTTGCCGCCCTTTTTATAGCTGAATCTTATTCCCAAAAAATCCACAACCCATCTGTCATTAAACGGCTGCTTTTTATATAATGCAAATTTTTCGGGATTTTCTTTCAAGTTCAATTTTTTATCTTTAAAAAGACTTAAATTATAATACTTGATCCATTCTTTATAATATGGAATTTTTTTATAATCCCAGGGCTTAAAAGATGTAAAATGAATAATTTTCGGTTTAATTTTTTTAACCCCGTAAAATTTTTCTACGGTTTTTGTCATTAATTTTTTGTTTGTTACCATATAATTAAAATCAGGTATTGAAAACCTTACACAGTTATTAAATACCACATTTAATACATCCTGTTCCATATATTTTCTTGTGTTCAGATTTGATTTTATATCGCAAAAAAGCTTTTCTTTTATATTATCCTGCCTCATTTTTTCAGCATTTAGAAGCATTACTCCTGAATTAAAATAATTTTTAATATTTAATCTTTCACAATCATTTTGAATAATTTCTCCTACACAATCTTTGATAACACACGCGTAAACATCCTTAATATCAGCTTTTAAAAATTGGCGTAAATCATCCAGAATTAAAGTGTCGCAGTCAATGTATAAAATTTTATCGTATTGAGTAAATATTTCTGCTAAATCAAATTTAAAAAGTGCTGCTTTTGAAACATAAGTTTCTGCCGTGTTTAAATCCGCATACTTATTTTCCAGATTTAAAAGTTCAATCCCGTTAAATTCTTTAAAAATTTTGCTGTTTTCATCCGATAAATCAACCCCTAAAACATATATTTCAGGCGGGTTTTCGGCATTTTTTAAAAGAGATGTAATTGATACAACAGTAGGCATTGTATAATTATTATCCGTGATATAAACTACCGGAATACTTGTTTCTATGCCCATTATGGGTAATTTCCTTTTTTAAATCTTTAAATTAAATTGTAACATAATTAACACTTGATTTATAATATTATTTATATTACAAATGTAGTAAATAAATTGGAGAAATAAAATGAGCGGGAAAATAAAAGTATCGGATTATATTGTAAAAAGACTTGTAAAACTCGGTATTACCGATGTTTTCGGGCTGCCCGGGGATTATAATTTTAATATTCTTGATTCTGTTGTAAATAATCCTGATACAAACTGGGTAAACTGCACTAATGAGCTGAATGCAGCCTATGCAGCAGACGGATATGCAAGAATAAAGGGCTATGGCGCCGTTATTACAACATTCGGCGTGGGGGAATTAAGCGCTATAAACGGTATTGCAGGGGCATATAGCGAAAATGTACCCGTTATGAAAATTACGGGAGTGCCAAAAACCGCTTCAATAAAGGAAAATGCCCTTATCCATCACAATTTTTCAGACCCTGATTATTATGCTTTTGAGAGAATATACTCTAATGTTACTACAGCCGCCGCTTTTTTAACCGGAGAAAATGCCAAAAGCGAGATAGACAGAGTATTTGAAGCATTTGTAAAATACAAAAAGCCTGTCTATGTGGCAATTCCCGTTGATATTTGCGGATATTTAATTGATGATGATATCCCTGATATTGAAATAAAATCCGACCCTGATAACCTGAAAACTGCAGCAGACATGATTATTGAGCTTTTGAACAACTCAAAAAACCCGCTCATTATCACTGATTATTTAATGAAAAGATTCCGCCTGCAAAAAGAATTGAATGATTTTGTTAACAAATTTAATATAAGAATCACTTCAATGATTATGGGCAAAGGTTTAATTGATGAAGATAACAAAAATTATATCGGAATAAACCATGGCGCAATCGGGGATGAAGAATTTAAAATAATTTATGAAGGCTCTGACCTTGTAATGTGCATGGGAACGCTGTTTTCAGACCTTAATACTCTGGGTTTTATTGTAAAACCCGATAACCGCTTTAAAATCAACATTCAAACAAGCTGCACCACTGTGGAAGGCACAGTATATAAGGATGTTTGGATAAATGATTTGATGACGTTGATTTTAAATTCGGATAAAATTTGCCCGAAAACCGCATCTTATGAGGTTTTTAAAGGTTATAAAACCATTGAAACATCAAATAAACCAATAGTTACGGATGACATTTTTCCCCTCGTTCAGGATTTTTTGAAAGAAAATGATACAATTGTGGCGGAAACAGGCATTATATCTTTCTCTGCTTCAAAAATGAAACTAAAAACGTGCTCAAACTACATTTCGCAGACCATGTGGGGTTCGATAGGCTGGGCAACCCCTGCATCATTCGGGGCCGCAATGGCAGACAGGAGTAAGCGCACAATCCTTTTAACAGGAGAAGGTTCTCATCAATTAACGGTGCAAGAGCTTGCAAATATGGCAAAATATGATATTAAACCTGTTGTAATTGTGCTTAATAACTGCGGTTACACGATAGAAAGACTACTCTCAAACAACAGTAACGACCCTTTTAACGATATTACAAAATGGAATTATGCCAAGGTTCCGGAGGTATTTTGCGATAATTTTGAATATTTTAAAATTTCCACCTCAAATGAGCTCAAAGAGGCGCTTTCAAAAATTTCAACGTCAAAAAACCGCAAATTTACTTATATTGAGGTAATAACTGATAAAATGGATATTCCGAAAACCCTTTTAAAAACAGCCGATTACATAAAAGCAAACGCTAAAAAGTGAGTAAAATCAAGCGTTTAACGGGACAGAGTTTTTTATGATAAAATAAATTTTATGTTAATTTGTTTAAACGGCGGGCTTGGAAACCAGATTGGAAATTATGTTTTTGCTCAATTTCTTATAGAAAAAGGAATTGAATGTAAAATTGTAGCTTCAAACAGTGTAAATGATTGCAGGGACATTGTTTTAGACAAATTAGGAATAGAATTGGATTTTGCCGAACATGCCGATATTGAAAAATTTATAAGTGCAAAAACAAGCCCCTGTCTGCTTTTTAATCTTTTAACCAAAAATATTTTTGATAAAATATGGCGGAATAACTTATGGAATTTTTTAAAGCGTATAAGGGTGGAATATCAGGTATATCCTAAAAAAACACCGTTTTTGCTGTCAAAAATAGTATCGTATAAAGACGTATTAAAATACGGGCTGAATCAAGGCGCAGTCTGCGATTGCTACTCTCCGATACCCGAATTTAACGATGAAAATTTTAAAGAAAAAATGCGGGAAACCCTATTCTCTAGAGAGAGAGAGCGATTTATGGATATAAAAAATCTCTCTTTGCTGGAAAAAATAAAAAACACTGAAAACTCAGTGGGGGTGCATATCAGGCGGGGCGACTTCCTGAAATATGGTATTCCCGTTGTAAAGCCTGAATTTATCCTTGAAAAAATAAAATATATGACTGAAAACCTTGACGGGGCAAGGTTCTTCATTTTTTCAAACGGTATAGACTGGGCAAAAGAGCATCTTAAAACCCTTGATAATATTGAATTTGCGGATATAAACGATGAAACCCGCGGCTATCTTGATTTTATACTTTTTAATGAATGCCGCCACAGAATTTACTCAAATTCAACGTTCAGCCTCTGGGCACAGTATTTTAACCCTTATAAAGCAGGCGAAGAGGGCAGTTTGGAATTTTATCCCGAAGATTCTGATATGCAGGTAGAAACGCTTGGGGAAAAAGACATTGTTAAGCACTGTGCTGCAAGAGAAAGCAGGGTTTTATGATGTTAATATGCCCTCATAGCGGGCTTGGAAACCAGATTGGAAATTATGTTTTTGCTCAATTTCTTATAGATAAAGGGCTTGAGGTAAAATTTCTTGTTACAAAGGATGAAAACCTCGATAGAACCTTTGTTTTAGATAAATTTAATACCTGTATGGAGCTTGCTTCAATTGAAGATATTGAAGCTTTTATCGCCCAAAACCCGCCATTTTCTTATTATAAGCACCTTTTGAATAATGTTTTGTTCAATAATAAAGCCTATTTTAACTCCTTATATAAGGTGCTGGCAAGAATTAGAAAGGAATACGGGCTATATCCAAAGAAAACACCATCCTTTTTATCAAAAACAGTATCGTATAATGACGTATTGAAATACGGGCTGAATCAAGGCGCTGTCTGCGATTGCTACTCTCCGATACCCGAATTTAATGATGAAAATTTTAAAGAAAAAATGCGCAGACAATTTATTTTAAAAGAACCTTTGGATGAAAAAAATTCTGCCCTGCTGCAAAAAATTAAAACGGTAAAAAACCCTGTAGGCGTGCATATTAGGCGGGGTGATTATTTAAATTTAAAAATTCCCGTTGTAAAGCCTGAATTTATCCTTGAAAAAATAAAATATATGACAGAAAACCTTGAAGGAACAAAATTTTTTATATTTTCTGACAGCATAGATTGGGCTAAAGAATACCTTAAAACCCTTGATAATATTGAATTTGCGGATATAAACGATGAAACCCGCGGCTATCTTGATTTTTCACTGATGAATGAATGCAAGCACCGTATATATTCAGCATCTTCGTTTAGCAAATGGCTTCAATATCTTAATCCTTATACTGATTCGCTTGAATTTTTCCCCAAAAAACAGGATTTAACAATAGAAAACTAATTATTGAACCGTAAAAATTTTTGCAATATTATTATTAAAACGGAAGTAAATTAAAGGAGGTCTATTATGGTGCTTGTTAGTATTTTAGGGCAGATAGCCGGTTTTTTAATATTTATCGGGTTTATATTTTTAATTGTTAAAAGTGTAAAGCTGAATCCCTCTCAATTTGAACTTTTGGAAGGTGAAGAAATCTTAAAAAATGTCAAAGGTGATTACTGGCAGTGGACTTTAGGACAGGAAGTGCAAAATTCCGGCGAATTTGCTTTTACAAATCAAAGAATTATGTTTAGAAGCACTTTTCAATGGTTTGGCGGTTTAAATATTGAAATTTCTTACAGAGAAATAGTTTCAGTTGAAAAAGCCAATGTGAAAGGGATTATGCCGGTTGCATTCATTATTAAAACTGCAAATGGCGACAGCTATAAATTTGCCATTATGAAAAGACATATCTATATTGATTTGATTGAATCCATCTTGAAAAAAGGCAGTGAAGAAAATTAAACTTTGAAATTCTAAATCACAAATATGATATAATTTGCCTATGGCAGAAAAATATTTGAACGGCATTATTGCAAAATTCAAAACGGGAAAAACCACAGAACACAGTTTTCGCGGTGATTTGCAGGATTTTGTTGAAAAAATTGCAAAGGATGTTCAAAATAATATTCAGGCAATAAATGAACCAAAAAGACAAAAATGCGGCGCACCGGATTATATAGTTCAAACAAATAATATTCCGCTTGGCTATATTGAGGCTAAAGATGTGGATAAAAGCCTTGATATTGTTGAAAAATCCGATCAGCTTGAAAGATATAAAGCCAGTCTTGAAAATTTAATTTTAACAAATTATCTTGAATTCAGATTTTTCATAAACGGCGAAAAGACAGATACAATAACCATAGCAGAAATTCAAAACGGTAAAATAAAAGTTTACGAAAAAGAGTATTCAAGGCTTATTAACCGAATAAAAGTTTTTTGTGTGTATGAAGGTCAAACAGTTAAATCTCCAAAGCAGCTTGCAAATCTTATGGCGCAAAAGGCCGTACTGATTAGAGATGTAATAATAAAATCTCTGGAAGATTCGCCCGATAACTCCTTATCAAAACAAAGAGATGCTTTTAAACAGATACTTTTACACGATTTAACCGATCATACTTTTGCTGATATGTACGCACAAACCATAGCCTACGGGCTTTTTGTTGCAAGGCTGAATGACAAAACGCTTGAAGATTTTTCAAGACAGGAAGCGCGTGAGCTTGTCTCAAAAAATAATCCTTTTTTAAGACAGCTTTTTGATTATATTTCAGGTGCAAATCTTGATGAAAATTTGATATGGATTGTTGAAGATTTAGTAAAAGTATTTAGAGCGGTTAATTTAAATAAGTTACTGCAAAATTATGGTAAAAATACCGCAATGACTGACCCTTTTTTGCATTTTTACGAAACTTTTTTGGAAAATTACGATAAAGTTACAAAAGAAAAGCGCGGAGTTTATTATACACCGCTTCCTGTTGTTGAATTTATAGTAAAAACCGTTGACGATATTTTAAAAAATGAATTCAGCCTTAAATACGGTCTTGCTGATGATTCAAAAATTAAATATAAAAAATTTCTTTATAAAGATAATTCTAAAAAAGGAAAAGGCAAAGAAGTATTTGAAGAAATTGAAACATATAAAGTTCAAATCCTTGACCCTGCAACGGGAACGGGTACATTTCTTGCCGAAGCGGTGAGAAAAATTTATGAATATTTTGTTCACCAAAAAGGTATATGGACTCAGTATGTTGATAAAGCTTTAATACCAAGGTTAAACGGCTTTGAAATAATGATGACACCTTATGTTATGTGTCATCTGAAACTTGATTATCTGCTTAAAGATACGGAATACATAACAACAAATAAAACCAATCGTTTTAATGTATACCTTACAAATGCTCTTGAAAAAGCTGAAACATCTCAATATCCTTTATTTGACTGGCTATCTGAAGAGGCAAGACAGGCTAATTCAATTAAAACGGAAAAACCTATAATGGTAATTATGGGAAATCCGCCATATAGCGGTGAATCTGCAAACGGCAGTCTTTTTAATGATGAACTTGCGGAATATAAAAAAGAGTGGACAGGTGAAAAACTTAAAGAAAAAAATCCTAAATGGATTAATGACGATTATGTTAAATTTATAAGGCTTGCACAGAATTTTATTGATAAAAATGAAGAAGGAGTTCTGGCTTTTATAAATAATCATGCTTTTCTTGATAATCCTACATTCAGGGGCATGAGATACAGCCTTTTAAAATCTTTTGATAAAATTTATATTCTTAATCTCCACGGCAATTCAAAAAAGAAAGAATGCTGTGATGACGGTTCAAAAGACGAAAATGTTTTTGATATTCAACAGGGAGTAAGTATTAATATATTTGTAAAAACAGGAAAAAAAGATAAAAACTCCCTCGCAAAGATTTATTATAAATCAATAAAAGGATTGCGTGAAGATAAATTTTCATATCTTAGTAAAAATAATATAAATTCCGTTGATTTTGAAGAATTAAAACCCGCTAATCCTTATTATTTCTTTACACCTAAAGATTTTAGCGTAATTGAAGAATATATGAGCGGAATTCCTGTTAATGAATTATTTCAGGTAAGCTTAGCTGGTATTGTAACGGCAAGGGATAATTTTTGTATTAAAAATTCAATGGAAGAAGTTAAAAAGACGATTCATAACTTTGTTGAAACCGAAACAGAATATGCAAGAGAATTTTATAATTTGGGCGATGATGTCCAAGATTGGAAAGCTGAGCTTGCCAAGAAAGATTTAATAAATTCCGGTCTTGATAATAATAAAATAATACAAATCGCATACAGGCCTTTTGATACAAGGTGGACTTATTACACGGGTAAATCAAAAGGTTTTCATTGCAGACCGAGAAATGAAGTAATGAAACATTTTTTAAATGAAAATATAGGTATAAGTATTACAAAAATTATTCCTGCAAACCAGCATTTCAGCAATATTTTTATTGTGTCCGATATATCGGATGTTCATATGGTCGGCACCCAGTCTTATGTCTGCCCTCTGTATTTATATGATGATTCAAGCAGGCAGCAGTCCTTTTTTGATAAAAAACGTAAGCCAAATCTGAATATAGACATAATAAAAGAATTTGAACAAAAATTAAACTTGAAGTTTGTATTTGAAAAAGAAGAAAAACAGGGCATATTTGCGCCTGTTGATGTTTTTGATTATGTCTACGGAATTTTGCATTCAAATAAATACAGGGAAAAATTTAATGAGTTTTTAAAAATTGACTTTCCCCGTATTCCATATCCAGAAAATACGGAATATTTCTTTAAAATATCTGAATTAGGAAAGCAATTAAGAGAAATTCATCTGATGATATCTCCTGTTTTGGATGAGTATATAACTTCCTATCCCGTTGCAGGCAGTAACGATGTAGAAAAAGTTGAATTTAAAGATAACAAAGTTTATATTAATAAAACCCAGTATTTCGATAATGTACCTGAAACTGCTTGGAATTTTTATATAGGAGGATATCAACCCGCCCAAAAATGGCTGAAAGATAAAAAGGGCTATATTTTAGACTACGAAAACATTCTGCATTATCAAAAAATAATTTTATCCCTGACTAAAACAAATGAATATATGCAGGAAATAGATAAAATAATTAATTTTAATTAATAAAAACCCTGTAAAAGGTTGAATAAGGCCTTATTACAGGGTTTTTGCCTTGATTTTTCTGAATTTCCGAAAATTGTCATCGATATCAGAAATCAGGACACCAAGGCAAATAAAGAGAGAGGAAAAAATGAAACTTGTCTTAGATATTTGAATATCTTTATAATTTTAAAGAGAGGGGAAATTTTGCCGGTGATTAGACTTAATTTAAAAGTTTGATCTGATAGTTTCAACTTTCGTTTCATTTAAAACACAAAAAAATTCCACTTTGCTAGTAAATAATAAAAATGTGAAGATTTGTGAAGATGAGTTTTTGAAAGTATTTTAACAATAGCGCCATATCTGCTTTTTAGTACTTTATGCTTAAAAGTTAGTTTTTAAATAATAAAAATTTGTATAAACTTTTGGAATTATATGACGTTAAAAAGACCTCTCAAAGAGGTCTTAAATTTTAATATGGGGCGGGTGATGGGGTTCGAACCCACGAATGCCGGAACCACAATCCGGAGCCTTAACCACTTGGCTACACCCGCCATCGCAGTATTTTAGGCGTTGACCGCCTTTACAAACTTAATATTATTCTAAAAATAAATTATTTTCAAGAAAAATTTTACTGGTATAATTTTAAAACAAACCATGCTTAAAAATCGGTCGGGCTTTTAAAATGAACACCTATACATCAAAATTTTTACCTGTTGAAGTTGAAAAATTTAAAAGCATTTTTAAAAAAGAAAATGCTGTATTTTCAACTCCTCAATATATGCATTTTCAAGCGCGCGGCAATGGTTTTACGGCTTCTTTTTATACAAGCGGCAAACTTGTAATCCAGGGAAATAAAACCTCTGAAATAGTATCTAAATATTTTGAAGCTCCGCAGACAATGCTTTTTAAAACTGTGGAAAGTCAAATGCCGCAGGGTATAGAGGGTGAAATTGCCCCGTATCCCCATATCGGGATTGATGAATCGGGCAAAGGAGATTTTTTCGGTCCCCTTGTTGTTGCAGGGGTTTTACTTGATGAAAATGGGGCTGAAACCTTGCAAAAAGCGGGTGTCTGCGACAGTAAAAAAATGAATGATAAAAAAATTCTTGAGCTTCAAGATTTGATAAAAGAGGTTTCAACCTTCGATATTATTGCAGTTTCGCCTTCTAAATACAATGAACTCTATTCCAAATTTAAAAATTTAAATAAATTGCTTGCCTGGGGCCACTCTACGGTTCTTGAAAATATTTTATCGAAAAAACCTTGTGAAATTGCTATTTCAGATAAGTTTGCGGATGAAAAAGTTATACAATTTGCGCTTAAAGAAAGAGGCAGAAATATCCGTCTTATCCAGCAGACAAAAGCCGAATCGGATACAGCAGTAGCTGCGGCGTCCGTTCTTGCAAGGGGTGAATTTGTTAAAAGAATTTCAAAACTGGCATCAGAATATGAAATTAATCTTCCAAAAGGTGCTTCCAATCTTGTTCTGGAACAGGGTAAAAAGTTTATGGAAAAATATGGTGCCGGCGAATTTAAAAATATTGCTAAACTTCATTTTAAAACGTATTCCGATATAACAGGAGCATTAAGCAGATGAGAATTCCATCAATTTATAATTTCAGAGTAAACCGCAATAATTTTATTCAGTCTAAAACACCTGCCGTCAATATTAAAATCGGGTTTGATTCATTCAGGAGCTCTGTATCCGAAAAGGCAATCGAATTACATCAGCTGATAGGCGACAAAATAAAAAATCCTGCTCCTGTTGTAAAAGAATTTATGCAATATACAGGGGATGATTATGAAGCGGCGAAAATCCTTGCAGGTTCTATCAAAGAAGATAAAAGCGGGCTTCATTTTACTTTATCTGAAGAAGACAAAATGAAGATGAAAATGCTTGAGCCTGAATGCCCGTATCTGCAAAATTATATAGATATCCTGCAAAACTAGATATTATTTTTTATAAATTCTTTAATTTTTTCAAGATTTTCTTTGCAGTCTGTTTCGACATAAAATCTTAAAAGCGGTTCTGTGCCTGATTCCCTCATTAAAATCCAGCTTGAGCTGCCGTTTTCTTTTTTATCAAAGAAAAATTTTACCCCGTCAATTTTTAAAGTATCGAACACTTTATGCCCGCAAATTTCAGATACTTTTGAAAACTTTTTCATCAGGGCTTTTTTCTCTTCATCATTTTTTAATTTAATATCAACTCTATCCTGCAAAAATTCCGTCCCTGCAAATTTTAAAATTTCATTTTTTAGTTCATACAATGGTTTTTTATAATGTGAAACAGCTTCTAATATAAGCAAATTTGCAAATATGCCGTCTTTTTCGGGGATATGGCATCCTGTGCTTAATCCGCCGGAGTCTTCTCCTGCAAGGATGGTTTCATTTTCTCTCATTTTTTCTGAAAGCCATTTAAACCCTACAGGTGTTGTGATTGTTTCTATGCCGAGTTTTTTTGCTGTAATATCTATAATTTGGCTTACACCCACGGTTTTAATCATTTTTCCTTTAGCACCTTTTTCTTTTAAATATTTTAAAAGGATTGCCATTATGATATTCGGGCTTATATATTCCCCGTTTTCATCCATAACACCGTATCTGTCCGCATCTCCGTCATTTGCAAGGGTTAAAAAACCGGCAGTATGATAGTGCATAAATTTTTCTTTAGGTTCAGGCAAGCCGCCGCCAAAATTCGGGTCGTAATGCAGATTAAAGGCTTCATATTTTATATGATTTCTGTTTAAAAGTTTGTCAAAATATCCTATAGATGCGCTGAAAAGCCCGTCATATATAAATTTTACCCCGCCTTGTCTGATGGTATCAAAGTCAATTAAAGATTCAATATGGCTAAAATATTTATCCGAAAAATCTTTTTCAACAATTTCTCCTTCAGCCTGTGCGGAATTTCTTGCACCATCATTAATTAAGGCAACAATTCTGTCCGTTATTTCTTTTGTTGCAGGGCCGCCGTAATTCGGGATAAATTTTATACCCAAATACTCTTTAGGGTTGTGTGAAGCCGTGAACATCAATGCTCCCGCGCAATCGGCTTCAACGGTTGCAGCATAAGCAATTACAGGAGTGGGAACCACTTTTGAACTCAATAAAACTCTAAAACCAGTGTCAGATAAAATTTCGGCGGAAAATTTTGCAAATTTATCAGCCATAAACCTCGGGTCATAGCCTATTAAAACGGTTTTACGGGCTGATGTTTCAAGAATATATTTACTTATTGCATATGTTATTTTTTCAACATTTTCAAATGTAAAATCATCTGCAATAATTCCCCTGAACCCGTCCGTTCCGAATTTTATTTTTCCTGCTGTTGCCATATCCGCCCCTGTCGTATTAAAATTGTTATATGAATAATTCTATCAAAAAAATATTATATTTAGGGCCGAGAGGTTCATATTCTCAAATTGCGATGGAAACTTTTAAAGAAAAGCTTGAACTAAAAGCAAAAAGTGAGGATATTTCAAGCATTACAAGAGTTTTACAGGAACTTGATAATCAAGATGATGTAATTGCTGTGCTTCCTGTTGAAAATTCTATTGAAGGAATAGTAAGAGAAACTATTGATAAATTGATTACAACAAAGGATGAGGTGCAAATTCAAGCAGAGCTTATTATTCCTATTTCGCATTGTTTAATTTCAAAGGGAAGTATTGAAGATATTGAAAATATAATATCGCACCCGCAGGCTTTATCGCAATGCCAGACATATATTGCAAATAATTTTAAAAAAAATATAAATATCGTATCTGCAAATTCAACATCAGCCGCCGCAAGTATGCTGGATGGCAAAGACGAAACCTGGGCTTCAATTGCAAATGAATTTTGCGCAAAATTATACGGTAAAAAGGTTCTGGATAAAGATATAAACGATGTTAAGGATAATAAAACGCGTTTTATTCTTTTATCAAAGAAAAATCTTGATATTATAAAGCCGAATAGAACTTCAATTGCATTTTCGTGCAAAAATGAATCGGGAAGCCTTTTAAAAGTGCTTGAGGTTTTTTACAAACACAATTTAAATATGATTTATCTTGAATCCCGCCCTTCCAAAAAGGTTTTTGGCGAATATATTTTCTTTGCGGATATTGATAAAGGATATGATGAAATAGGTCATACGCTTGAAGATATTAAGGAAAAATGCGAATTTTACCGCCTCCTTGGCAGCTACGGGGAAATATAAACGGTATTTTAATACAGTTTTTACTATAGTTGAATGCTTTCAGTTAAATCGGCAATTTTGTGTTTTATCAATTTTATAAAACAAGCATAAGGGGTTGTATCGGTTGTGGGCTGTGCATCATTATCCAGAGCTGCTTTAAGAACATAAAGCAGACTTAATATTTCAAGTAATGTTTTATAAAATTCTTCGTTATCCATTGTAACATTTTCCTATTATATAATAGTATTCTATATAAATAGATAGCTTTTTTGATTTTGTTATTTAATTTTTGCTTTTATTCAAAACTGAATGATAGTATTAGTTTATGAATAAACAAAACAGTATAATATCCGAAATAAAGGCACTTCTTGCAAAAAGAGGCTGGACACAAGAAATGCTTGTAAAAGAAATGAGTGTAAGACTAAATAAAAAATATACGGCAAAAAACCTTGGTAATAAACTAAGATCGGGAACGATTTCTTATAAAGAAATCAGACTCATAGCTGATATTTTGGATTACGATATTCAATTTAACAGCAATAATAACCTTTAATATATTAAAACAGGCTTGCGGGGCAGATTTAGTGTGGTATAATCTTAAATACGGGAATTTAAAGCAATTCCTTTAAAAAATTTGAACTTTGAAATTTTAATATGGGGATGATTATGGATTTGACAGGGTGTTTGT
>CAJULX010000013.1 GCA_910587245.1 Candidatus Gastranaerophilales bacterium | reverse complement strand
TTTCACGGTGTAGACAGGGATTCGAATTCCCTTGGGGGTATATTATTATCTTCAAATTACGGTATTACGCACCGGATTATTAAAATAATCGGTGAAATTTTCGCCCTTTAAATTTAAAAAAGAGGAGTTTTAATTTATGAAAAATGTATTAGCTATACTTTTAGCTTTAATCTTGACAACCTCAGTTTGCTCTGCAGCAACAAAAACAACTGCAGGAACAAGCTTAAAAAATGCAATTAAACAAGATGTTGAAGCCGCAAAAAGCGCAATTAAAAGCGATGTAGAAAAAGCAAACAAAGAAAAACAAGCTCAAAACAAAGCTGCAAATAAAGAAAAGAAAGCAAAATTAAAAGAGCAGAGAGACTCTCAAATTTCAACCGTTGATAACCAGATTAACGAGAAAAAACAACAGTTGAATACGGTTAAAAAGTCTACCACAATGACACAAACCGAAAAAACAATTAAAACAAGAGCTTATGAAAGACAAATAGAAGCGCTTGAAGCAAAAAAAGCAAGAATTGACGAAGCTTATAAAAAGAGTATTGAAGCTTTAAACTAGTTTTTTATCAAACCTAAGCATACACACTTTTAGGACACATGTTTTAAAAGTGTGTACTTTTCTTATTTTTTGATATAATTTAACTTATGGATAATATAGAAATAGATACACTTCTGGACAAATCTTTAGAACTAATAAATCAAGAACAATTTGAAGAAGCATACGAAATTTTAAAAAAAGCATCAAAACTTGAGCCTGATAATATAGAAATATTAAAAAATTTAGGGCTTACTTTGATAAACCTCCAGGATTTTATTGAAGCAAAAAAGATATTTTCAACAGTTACAAAAAAAGACCCTGAAAATGCCAATGCATGGTACTATCTTGGAAGCATTCAGGAAAAACTTGATGAGTTCAGCGAGGCTTTAATTTCCCATAAAAAAGTTATAGAACTAAGACCCAAATATATTGATGCATACAAAGCATTAGGTGTTTTATATCTAAAAACAGGACGTTTTGACGAACTTATCAAGACAATTGAAAAAGCACTCTTGTTTGAACAGGAAGATTATCAGCTTTATTACATCATATCATCCGCCTGTATGGCAAAAAAAGATGACGATATGGCGCTTAAATACCTTGAAGCCGCGCATAAACTAAACCCTGAACATATACAAATTTTAAACAACATAGGCACATGTTACATTGCAAAAGGCGATTTTAATTCGGCGGAAGAATATTTAAACAAAGCCTATAAATTAGATAATCAAAATCCTTCAACAAATTACAATCTGGGTTCCTTATATCAATTAAAAGGAAAATTTGAAAAAGCTTTTACCTATTTTAACACAGCATACATTAAAGAACCTTCTTCAATTTTTCTTTCATCTCTTGCCTATTGTGCTATTCAGGCAGATAAGTGGGATATCGCCTGCAATTTGTATAAAAGCTTAAGTGCAATCCACCCTGAAAAATTTAACTTCAAAATGAATTATCTGAATTGCTGTATTCAAACAGGTAAATACAAAGAAGGGCTTGATATCGCAGAAAAACTTGCAAAATTAAACCCTAAATCCACGGATATTCAAAAAAAACTTGCTTACCTCTACAGGCTTACAAACAAGCCCCAAAATACAATTGAAATACTGGAAAAGCTTTTAAAAAGAGGCAAGATAGACTTTGAAACATGCTATAACCTTGCAATAGCTTATATAAATATGGATGAACTCGAACAGGGCAAAGAAAATCTTAAAAAATGTATTTCGCTTGAGCCTGAAAACCCTGTTGCAAGAAAAGATTTGGGTATTTTGTACCTCCGAATGAATTATGTCGACTGGGCGCTTGATGAATTGCAAACAGCACTTGATTTAGAACCTGAAAACCCTGAACATTATTTAAACTACGCAGTTGCTTTAAATAAAACTCAGGAATTTGAAAAAGCTGATGAATACTTTAAAAAAGCGATTGAGATGGAGCCTGATAACCCCGGGTTTTTAACCTGTTACGGAGAAAATCTTTTAGTTACGGGTAAAAAAGATGAAGCAAAAGAAATTCTGCTAAAAGCCATACAACACTCAAATACAGGTTATGAAGCAAAATTTGCTCTTGCAAAACTCTATTTTGAAGATAAAAATTATAAAACATCTTACGAATTGCTCACGGATATTAAAGATTCGGTTAATAATCCTGAAATTTTAAACCTTATGGCGCAAAATCTTATGAAACTTAAAAATTTTGAAGCTGCCGCAGGTATTTTTAAAAAACTTAAAGAATCTTACCCGAATAATCATATTCTGCTTTGCGATTTGGCAAAATGCGAAATAAAAATTGAAAAATACAAAGAAGCAAAAGAAAATATCAAGCAGGCTTTAATGTTATATCCTGATTTTGAATACGGCATAAAACTTTTAAAAGAGGTAGAAAATAATGACTGATAAAGAAAAAAGAATAGTATCAGGAATGCGCTCCACAGGAAAACTCCATCTGGGGCACTATTTCGGCGTTCTTACAAACTGGGTAAAATTACAAAACCAATATGATTCATTTTTCTTTATCGCAGATTGGCACGCTTTAACCACAAAATACAATGATACCGCTAATTTAAAAGAATATGTTAAAGATGTTGCGCTTGATTGGCTCGCCTCAGGCATTGACCCTGATAAATCAACAATTTATCTGCAGTCGCTTGTGCCCGAAACATCAGAATTACATATATATTTAAGTATGATAACCCCGCAAAACTGGGTAGAGCGCGACCCTACGCTTAAAGATATGACAAAAATTTTAAGAACTCAGGGCGCAACGGATAACAGCATTACTTACGGGCTTTTAGGGTATCCCGTTTTAATGACTGCTGATATCATCACATTTAATGCCGATTTTGTGCCTGTAGGCGTTGATCAGGTAGCGCACATTGAAATCTCAAGAGATATCATAAGACGTTTCAATAATATCTATAAAGTTGAATACTTTAAAGAACCAAAACCGCTTTTAACCGATATTCCTTTATTAAAAGGCATTGACGGCAATAAAATGGGTAAATCCTTTAATAATGATATTAAAATCTCAGATGATGAAGAAACTACCGAAAAGAAAATCAAACAGTGCATTACGGATAGAAACCGCATGAGAAGAGATGATAAAGGCAACCCTGAAAACTGCGAAGTGGCTTATCAATACTGGAAAATTTTCGGCACAGAAGAAGAAATTAAAGAAATTGAACAGGGATGTAAATCTGCAAGCCTTGGCTGTGCGGATTGTAAAAAATGTCTTGCAAGAAAAGTAAACGAATTTTTGGCACCGATGAGAGAAAAAAGGATGGAGTACGCTAAAAACCCCGAAACGGTGCATGAAATTTTAATTGAAGGCTCTAAAAAAGCAAGGGTTGAAGCACGAAAAGTTTTAGACGGTGCCAAAGAAGCCATCGGAATGTATTTCTAGATTAATTTTACAATATCAATTTTAAAAAAACGGGCGCAAAGGTTACAAATTGCGCCCTTATTGAAAAGTTGTTCATCTAAAAATTTATGTCTGTTATGTTTGATCCCACCATAGAAATAAATATCCTGCCTGCCCCGCAGAACCTGTTCCCTGCTTCGGACTCTGGGTTTTACTCCATCCTCCGCCACCACCTCCTGCACCTGTTTTGCCGTAATCCGGAGTTTCTTGCATTAAGCCTGAGTATAAAGGAGTGATATATTCTGCAAGTGTTGCATTTTGATTTATATTTGTGCAATCAGGATCATTATCGGGTCTTAATCCTCCGCACCCTCCTATCGCATTTGTTCCGCTGTTGCCTCCGTTCCCTCCTATGTTAAGGTTCCCATTTATTTTAAAAGCAGTTTCCTCTGCAGTATTATTATTTATTCCTTCACCATATATAATTTCAGCTAATGTTCCAAGCTGAAGTATATTTTCGCTCACTTTTCCCATGGCTCCGCCTTTTCCTCCGACAGGGTCAGGGTTATTTATATCTTTGCCGCTTATTCCAAGGCTTCCGCCCTTACCGCCATATACAATATATTCCTTGGAATTTCCGCATTTTATGGATGTATTACCTCCGTCTTTTCCATTTTGTCCGCTTCCGTAGTTTCCTCCTCCGCCCACTTTAATTACACATTCTGTATCATTTGGAAGAGAAAGATTTGTTATCTTTGCAAAAGTGCCTCCTGCACCGCCGCCCCCACCTGCGCCTTTGAATTCATTTTGATATGTAATTTTTACAAGACCGCCCGCACCGTTTGAACCGTTTTGCATAGTAATTGTACCGTCTGAATTGTATATTGCACTCCCTCCTGCACCTCCTGTGCCATAGTTAAGATTTGTATTAATTGAACAACCTATATCTTTCCAGTTTCCGTTTATATATTCTCTGCAATAGGCTGTATTGTCAACATCTTTACCATCAGTTGCTTCTGCTATATCCCCTTTATTTCCGCCGTTTCCTTCATAAGCACACATAGCATAAACCGTATCACCATAGGTTCCGGAAATAGGTTTTTTCTGAATATAAATGCAGGAACGATATCCGCCATATCCGTTTTCAGCATTTTTTTCCGCTGTTTCTGCACCGTTTCCACCTTTCCCGCCCTTTCCCGCTCTTAATACTATTTGTCCTCCTGTGCCTGCCAGCTTTACGTAATTTGAAATATCAATATTTGACAACATGCTTGCAGGGGCGCCTTTACCACCTTTAATACTTTTAAATGCCTTATCAAGGACACAACGAACAGAAGCAGGCCATGAAGATGAAGACCCAATAATTGATATGCTACCACCACTTAAAACAAATGCTTTAGAGCTGGAATTTGACCATACTATATAACCATCAAGACATCTGCCACTTACATTTACAGAACAGGCTCCATGACATAAAGACACACCGATACTGGCTGCATTATCGCCACAATTACACAAAGCAAGTTCTCTGGCACTTGTTGCATCCCAACTCCTAAGTTCATTTTCTTTAGGAAGTCGCCAATCATCTCCCGTTAATGATGCAAGGTTACTGCAAGCGTTTACTGCAGCAGTATAATTACAGACGGCTCTTCCGCAACCGCTATATGCATATTTCATGCTTCTTTGAACGCTGTCACAAGTTCCCGGTGAATAATTTGTCCAGCATGTGCCTGCTGCTGTTGCCATTTTGACTTGATTAAATTTTGTTGCACATAATTTATTTCTGGAATCATACGTTGCAAAATTAGCTCCTGTGTTGCCAACAGTATCAGTTTTGCCATTTCCGTAATTTTTACAAGCTTCTTCAGACGGCATAACGCCGTCTTTTCCTGAACCTCCTGCGCCTCCTCCGCCTGAGCCTATCAATGCGTCTATTTTAACATTTGCCATACGTTCTGTTACAGGTATAATTTCTTCTTCGTATGGAACAGGTGTATTGTCATCTTTTATATCAGCTGTTGTCTTTGTAATGGTTACCGGAGCGGATACGGTTTCGGCTGTTGCACCGGCACCTCCTCCGCCGCCTGATACCATAATTAGATTAAGAGAATAAACACCTTTTGGAAGAGTAAAATCTTTAAATTCACATACATTGTCTTCGCCTTCCGCTTTATCACAATCTTGTGAATAGGTATAAAGTCTCCATCCTTTAGACTGGCCTGAACTGTTTACATTAATATTTAAATTTTCATGCATTTTTCTTGTCATAACGGGAGCAAGAGCTGCCATAAGAAGTGAGGCTACAAGAAGTGCCATCAGCATTTCCACAAGGGAAAAACCGCATTTTGTACAAGCGGATAATGCCCTGTCGACTGATTTTAATTTTGCTTTTTTGTGGTGCACTTTGTTATATCCAATCCAAGTTTTACACATCATTCTTAACTCCTTTGTTAATCTTATTCGTATTTAAAATACGAATTACAAACCAATATTAACACTAGAATTAAATTATGACAAGTTATAAAAGCAAAGCTAAAAGTATAATCTCAAAAAAATTAAAAGAACACAGGGAAGCTTCAGGCATTTCGCAAATTAATTTGAGCATAAGAATACACAAAAGTTCCGAATACATTTCAAGAATAGAACGCGGTGTTATGCTTCCCGGTGTCGAAGTTCTATACGAAATTGCAGATGCTTTAAATATTGACCCTTGTTGTTTGATTTCAAATAAATAACTGATTTAAAATATATAAAAAATCTCCGGCCGTTATTTTCAAGCCGGAGATTTTTAGTTATTAAGAAAATTTACTATTTCATAACAAATCTATACACCTTAAATTCAGCAGGTTTCAAGATATGGAATGTTATCATGTTTTCAATATTGTTTAAAAGTTTCTTTTCAACAAACTGACATTTGTTCATCTCATCATAATCAAACTCAAAGAACGAAACAAGCACTCTGTTACCAAGTTCAATCTCGTTTCCTTCAATGGTTTTACCTTTTACGATCTGCATGCTTGATGTACCGTCAGGGTTTTGAACACACATTTTTTCAGACGGGTTTTTATAATTTGCAACAATAAGGAAATTACCGTCAGCAGATACAATCTCCCAAACGCAAAGCCCTTCTTTTGTTTCTTTTACAAGCTGTGCTTTACCGTTTAGAATAACGGAAGAATTTTGAACAAAATAATTAATGGCATTAAATTTTTCATAGAAATTCCAGTCTTTATTTCTTTTCATTGAAACTTCATTGCCTATAACATATTCAATGCCTGTTTTTGTAAAGCTTTCATCGCCGTCAATATACAATGAAGGACGGTTTGCGTTTTTGCCTCCGGGTAAAAATTTATATTTAAACCATTTAAATAAAGCACCGTCTGCCCCTAATTGCCCCGGGTACTGGTCTATTGCTTCAAATTCGCCGTCTTGATTGTTATATGTTTTTAAAATTGAAAGCGGATTTACCATGCCATGCTTTGTATTATATTTTTCAAGTTCGGCATTATCTTTAATAATTTGAGCGGGGGTTTTTGTGTTCTGTGAAACGATATCGTTGCCCCATAATAAATCAAAGCCCATATCTATATGGTATTCTTTATAAAAATCATCCCACAGCATATATTCTGCAAGCGCAGCAAAATAAGGAGTGCGTCTTTTTAAAACGGAATTCATCTTTGCAAGCACTTCTCTGGGCGCTCTGTAGCTTATGGGGATTTTGGCTTTTTCTGAAAAATCATCCACAATATGGTCAATATGATCAACCCTGTATCCGTCAAAATTGTATTCATCCGCCATTTGTCTTGTATATTCAAAGAAAAATTCGCATACTTTTTTATTGTATTTTCCGTTTTCAAAATATATAAAATAATAAGGAGTCTGGCAGTCTAAATTTGCAAAGTGCGTTACATCCTCATCTTTATGGTTGAAATGTTTGAACATAGGATACTCTTTGCTTGAGTGCATTTTATCAAACACGGGAATGCCCGAAGAACACCATGCACCACCCGGAGCAGGCCATAAACCTTCTTTTATAAGCGCTTTTACAATTTCGGATTGATTAACAATATCTTCTTCTTTAACGGGTTTTTTACCGTTTACTTTTTCTATAATTTCATTAACTTTCTTTAGAATATCGTCCTGTCTGAATCTGTTTGTTATCTGGTTTGAAAGATTTTTTTTAGGCGCTGCCATTAAATTTTCAAAACCTTTAAGTATTTCTTCATTTCCGTCTTTAAAAGTTTTTCTTGAGCCTGATAAAATTTCTAAATAAAGCTGTTTTGCACTATCCACCTCATCGGGATTAAATGTGCTTTTAAGAGATATAGCAGCTTTTTCAATTTCTTTAACATAATCTGTCATCAATTCTTTTATTGAAAACCATCTTGCAACATAAGGTTTTGATAAAACAATTTTAGAAAATCTGCCTGTCTGAGGAAGAATATCATATATAACAGGGTGCCCTGCAAGCTGAGCCAGTGTTATAAATAATTTAACCTGAGCTTTTGCATCAAATCCTAAAAATTTACTTAATTTAGAGTCTTCAAGTTTTGAACTTACATCTGATGACATTGGAAGATAGGCGCAGCCGAATTCTCTCGGATGGAAAGGAAGAAGATACACGGTATCTCCTATTACACCGCAATTTGTATTGCCTCTGGGCAAAGTTAAAATCTGCGCTACCCATTGGATAAATGTTCCCGTATTTGATGTTTTTGTACCGTCTCCTAAAGCCGATAAGGAAATAAGCTTAATATTGTGGCCTTCTCTTTTAAACCAGTTTGAATTTTTTACTTTTCTTCTGGCTAAGGGTGAAGGATTTTGTACATCTTTTAATTTGAAATTTTCATAGGTGCCTTCAAGTTTTAATATTTCAACATAAGAATAGATAATTTCAGATGGCGTTAATTCATCCAAAACCTTATAATGCGGGTAAGGAAGATATCCGTATTTTTGAATTGTTTCGGTTAAATATTGTTTTCTTTCTTCAGATACATCATTAATGCAGTAAATATCTTTAACCTTTGCAAAAATCTCCTGCAATTTTGAACCTGAAAATGTATTTTTTGACAATAAATTTAACATTAATTCACCTGCTTTTTCTATTCCAAAGGGGAAAATTACTATCCATAGAATGATATTACCATGGAAGTTTTTTAAATTACATTATAGTGTTTAGAAATGTTAAAACATGCTGAAATATAGAATATATACTGCTTTTGAATTATTGATTTTAAAAAAATGTTGGTGTAGAATTTCTCTTATAATATTTATATAAACTGTTGCCATCACGAATTTCAAAAGAAAAAGCGAGGATATAAATGAATTTTTTTAAAAACACATACAAACTTTTTTTAGTTTTGTGTCTTATTATTTTAGGTTTGAATGCAGGCAAAGCTCTTGCAATTGAAGATGTGCCGGATGGTTTCTGGGCGCAAAATGCTATTGTTGACTGTGTAAACAGAGGATATTTTCAACTTGATTCTTCAAATAAATTTTACCCGAACGGTTCAATTCAAAGAGGCGCATTCTTAAATGCACTTTTAAAAGTTTTGGAAAGCGAAGATGCCGTAACAGGTGCTAAAGCCTACTTTAAAGACTTAAACGATAATTCTCCGTATGTTAGAGATATTGCAGTTGCACAAAATATGGGCTTTGTTTTCGGCTATCCGGATAAAACTTTTAAACCGACCGAAGCCATAACCCACTCTGAAGCAACAAGCGTTATAGCTAATATTTCAAAAGCTGCAATGGGTGATAAATCAATTCTTGAGCAATTCTCGGATTCAGGTGAAATCCCCGTATGGGCGCTTGATTCTTATGCAAAAGCCGTTTCCGATAATCTTTATATTAACCATCCCGACCCTTCAAAATTTAACCCCAATTCTAAAATGACAAAAGCGGAAGCTGCCGTATTGTTTGCAAAAATGGCAGGTGATTTTGATACTTTAAAACTTAAATATTCAAAATCCGTTGAAGACGTGCTTTTAAGCGAAGAAACATTAAATATATATAATAAAGCACCCAGAAACGCTGTTAAAATTTATAACACCAAAAAAATCATTGAAGCAGGAAACGTTATTATCGCTCATCCTGTAAACGATATTAATACTAAAACTTTAAAAAGAGGCGAATACGTTATATTTGAAGCACCGACAGATTTATACACCGAAGAAGGAACCCTCCTTTATAACGCAGGTGCAAAATTCAGAGCAAGAGTACACCGCACAAAAAACAGACTCTGGACAAATAAACAAAATAAGGCTCTTTTCATCTTTGATTACGCAAAATACCCCCATAATACGGAAAAAGAAATGGCTGCCGTATCTTACACAACAAACAAAGGCAATGTAATTTTTGTAACAGACGCTAATTCAAAGAAAAAATATAAAGAAAGTTCTAAAAAATTATCCAAAGGAGATTTCCTTTTAAAATATGTGGATAAATTAATTCCCGTTGTTCAAACAAAAATCAATTCTAATCAAAATATCTACCTTCTTTTAACCGGAGATTTAATTATTCCGAATAATGAAAGTTTATAGAAATTAAACCATTTCTAAAACATCATTAATATCAATATTTAAACAATTTGATTGATTGCAGTTAACCGCTCTTTTATGCCACAGGCAGGGTCTGCAATCAATCTTTTTATTAACAATTACTTTTATATTATCTCTTTCAGGCACAAGTTTTTTCTCGTTTGTCGGCCCGAATATTGCAATAACATTAATATTTAACCCTGCAGCTATATGCAAAGGCGCACTGTCGGCACATATTAAGGTATCGGCATTTGCCATAATATTTTTTAAATCACGTAAGTTTTTTGTTTTGCCGTAATAATTAATAAAATCAGAATGATTTTTGATTTCATCACATTCAAGAATTTTTTCAATTATATCCTTATCATCAGGCCCGCCTAATAATACAAGCCTTCTGCCCTTATTTAAAACCCCTTTAATAATATCAATCCAAAAAACTGTATCGGGGCATTTGAAAATACCCTTTTCAATACTCATTTTTGAAACACCGGGATGAAGAGCAATAAAACCTTTTTCAAGACAATCGGGCAAAGTAAAATCTTCATCAGCCGTCAAATGCGGTACGCAGTCAAAATCCATATCATCTTCATCCAAAAAAGGCAATACTAAATCATGATACATGCATCCTGCGTATTGATTTTCATCCAGTTCAACACCATCCGTTAATAAAAACGCAGTGCGGCTGAAATACCCCGAGCGCCTTTTAATTCCTGTCAGAAACAGAATAACCGCAACCAGAGGAGATTTACCCGATGATATTACAACATCAAATTTGCCCGCTCTTGCGCGTTTTATAAGCCCCAGAACATTTAAATATTTTTTTATGCCTTTAGCTTTAATATCTGTTTCTATAATTTCATCAATAAGAGGTGTTAATTGTTTTATACCCTTGGCGCGCCCTTCAAGAACAAGTGTTATTTTGCAATCGGGGTATTTTTTCTTAAAATTTTCTATACAGGGAAGAAATAAAATCTCATCCCCTAAACCCCCGTAATTTATAAAAAGCGCATTTTTAAAGTTATCCGTCATATTTTAACATATCCTCTTTTTCCTAATTTTATAATAAAATATCAATATGGAGAAATTAAAGGGAAGTATTTGCAAAGAAAAATTAAGCCTTGCTTTTACAGGTATAGGTTCTCTTCCTTTCTGCTCCGATAATGCACCTGATGAAGCCGTAGATTTTGTTTTTGATTATTGCAATGATTTTCCTTTCTGGCCGCAGCTGCCGCATTTTAAAACGGAAGAAAATATGACATGCCAGTTTTTAAAAGGTTTTTCAGGAATAGAATTTAATAAAAAACACCAAAAATTTTATTTAAATATTGAAGATAAAAATTTTATTCAATCTTTAAAAATAATAAAGGAAGATTTTAAAACGGCATTTTCTTCAAATTCAATTTTTGAAAATGAGGAAATTTTAAATAAATATGAAATTACCCTGCCCTATTCAAGCACTATGGGTATTTTTTTAAATAAAATAAAAAATTCAAAACAAAAACCGCAATTAATAAAAGGTACAATTACGGGTCCTTTCACGCTTTCTACAAGCATTTATGATAAAAATGACAAATTTATATACCATAATAAAGAAATAAGGGAAATAATCGCTGAATTTCTTGCCTTAAAAGCATTATGGCAGATAAAAGAAATTAAAAAAATATCAGATGAAATCATACCGGTTATTTTTATAGATGAGCCGAGCCTTTCAAAATTAGATTCCCCGCTGTGTACCGACATTAAAAAAGAGGATATTATTTTAATATTAAAAACGGTATCCGATTCAATTCAAAAATTCGGCGGGCTTTCAGGCATACACTGCTGCGGTAAAACAGACTGGAATATGATAATAAAAAGCGGAGCCTGTATAATAAATTTTGATGCCTATTGTTACAGTGAAAATATTTCAAGATATTCTAATTCAATAGAATTTTTCCTGAAAAAAGGCGGATTTTTAGCATTTGGAATTATCCCCACTCTTGATAAAGAGGCGCTTTTAAATCTGGATAATAAAAAGCTTTATGAAAAATTTCAAAATTCAATTGATATACTTTCAAAAAATATAGACAAAACTCTTATTTTAAAACAAAGTTTTATTACCCCGGGCTGCGGCTGCGGTTCTTTAAGTATTGATTTATCAAAAAAAGCAATGACACTTGCAAAAGAACTTTCAACCGCCCTGAAAAAAGAAAACGAGGTAAAAATATGACATCAACAATAGCCGTTATAGGAAAATCGGGAAGCGGAAAAACAACCATAGTAAAAGCATTATATGAAACCATAAAAGAACAGTTTAAAGATAAAACAATCCTTCTTATTGATAATGATTTAACTCAGGAGCTTGCAGGCAGATTCGGTCTTAGAATAAGCAATACAATATATGGTATCAGAGCAGGCAAGCATGAATATAATACAGGCATCCCAAAAAAAATGACAAAACAGGAATACATTGAATGGGCGCTTGAAGATATTTTAACGGAAATTGATGAAAACACCGATATTATCGTATCTCACCTTGTCGCTTCAAAAGACTGTATCTGCCCCATAACCCGTCAGATGATGGAAGCCGTTTCTAAATTAATAGACAGATACGATTTTGTAATTTTTGACTGCGAATACGATTTAAAATATCTTATGCAGCTTGTGGATTATCCTATTGATACTACATTGCTCGTAACAAAGGGGGATTTAGCTTCGCTTCATTTAGCCTCAATCATTTATGAAAGCAATAAAAAATACTCATCCGACGGGCAGTTCGGGGTTATTTTAAACAAATTAAAAAAAGGCTTTGAAGCAAAAGCTCTTGAAGATGCAAATTCTTTTTCTTTAAACACTCTGGGTGTTATTAAAGAACACGAAAATACGGCAGATGAAGAAAACATAAAAGAAATATTGAAAAATCTCTATTCAAGATTAAACCTGCCGCAGAATATGGAATAAAGGATATATTATGGCGCAAATAATGGACGGCAAAGCGCTGTCAAATAAAATTTTAAATGATATAAAAGAAAAAACACGGCTTCTTAAAACAAAACCCGGCTTGTGTGTAATTCTTGTCGGGAATAATCCTGCAAGCCAAATATATGTTAAAAACAAGGAAAAACAAGCACAAAACGCCGGTTTTAATTCAACCGTATACAAATTAAGCGAAAATACAGGTAAAGACGAGCTTTTAAACCTTATAAATTCTTTAAATAACGATGATGCGGCGGATGGCATTTTATTGCAATTACCGCTGCCAAAACATCTTAACCCGTATGATTTTCTTGATAAAATTGACCCTAAAAAAGATGTAGACGGCTTTCACCCCATAAATGCAGGAAAATTGATGCTGAATGAAAATCCGTATTCAATTCCCTGTACTCCGAAAGGCATTTTGGCCCTTCTGGATGAATATAAAATACGAATTGAAGGTGCAAACGCTGTTGTTTTAGGACGCTCAAATATTGTAGGAAAACCTCTTGCACAGCTTCTTTTAAATAAAAATGCCACGGTTACCATGGCGCATTCCAAAACAAAAAACTTATCTGAAATAACAAAACAGGCGGATATTTTAATTTCCGCAACAGGCTGCCCCGATATAATAACAAAAGATATGGTAAAAGAAGGCGCCGTTGTTATTGATGTAGGCATTATAAGAGATGATAACGGCAAATTAAGAGGGGATGTTGATTTTAATAACGTTAAAGAAATTGCGGGATTTATTACCCCCGTCCCCGGCGGCGTGGGCCCTATGACGATTGCAAGTTTAATTCAAAATACATATAATCTTCATATTTTTAAGGAATAAATTATGATAAACAGAAGTTTACCCGTTAATAAATTGAGAGATGCATGGGTTGAAATTAACCTTGGAAACATTGAACATAATATAAATTCAATCAAAAACCAAATAAAAGAAAATCTGCCCGAAGGTTTAAAAATGCCGAAATTGATGGCTGTAATAAAAGCAGACGGATACGGGCATGGCAGCTTAATGTGCGCACCCGTCTTAACGGCATGCGGTGTTGAAGCTTTCGGAGTTGCAAGCGTTGATGAAGGATTAGAGCTTAGAAGCAATAAAATAGATGAACCTATCCTTGTGCTTGGAACAGTTCCCATCTGGGCCTTTGAAAGCGCCGCTAAAAATGATATCACGGTATCAATCTTTAACACGGAACACCTTGAAGCGGCAAAAATTCTTTATGAAAGAACAAAACTGAAACTTAAAGCCCATATAAAAATTGACACGGGAATGAACAGAATCGGCATTCAAACGGATAAAGCCATAGATTTTATAAAGAAGGTGCAAAACTCGGATTATATCGATTTAAAAGGAATTTTTACACATTTTGCAGATGTTGAAAATCCTGAAATTTTAAACCTTCAAAAAGAAAACTTTAAAAAAGTAATAAATTCAATTGATACAAAAAACCTTACAATCCATTGTCAAAACAGCCTCGGCGCATTTATCGACCCGTGTGTAAAATGCGATATGATAAGGCTCGGCATTATTCTATACGGGCTTTCACCTTTAACTGAAGGTAAAGACTGCGGAATAAAATTACCTGAGCTTAAGCCTGTTATGGGTTTGAAAGCAAGAATTACAAATATTCACACCATAAAAAAAGGAGAAGGCGTAAGCTACGGATACGCTTTTGTTGCGGATAAAGAAACCCGCGTTGCAACAATACCCGTAGGATACGCTGACGGCGTTTCAAGAAACCTTTCAAATAAAATAGAAGCGGGATTAAACGGTAAAAAAATAAAACAAATCGGCCGCGTTACAATGGATCAGATTATGTTTGATATAACAAATGTTGAAGAAGCAAAAATCGGCGATATTATAACGCTTTTAGGGCAGGATGAGAACAATTATTATTCAATAGACAGGTGGGCGGATATTTTAAATACAATTAATTACGAACTCACTTGCAGGCTTAAAGTGAGATTGCCGAGAATTTACATCCGATAATTAAATGATACATCCCTTAACACTTTATATAAAACTACTGGCACAATGGCATAAATTATGATAATAAATAAATTGTGCAATAATGCCATTGGTAACAGGACAAATAAAGGAAAAAGGAAACACTGAAAATGAGCACATCTCAATCAAATGCACCTGAAGGAATCTTATGCTCTAAAACCCACGAATGGGCGCTTGAAGAAGGCGATACGGTAACCATAGGGCTGACAGATTATGCTATAGAGCAATTGGGCGACATTGTTTTTGTAGAATTGCCCGAAGTTGGTTCTGAATTCGTAAAAAATGAGGTTTTTGCAACAATTGAATCTGTTAAAGCTGCATCGGAAATCTATATGCCCATAGGCGGAAAAGTAACGGAAATAAATGAAGAGCTTATAAATTCCCCTGAACTTATAAATGAAGATGTCTGGGGAAAAGGCTGGCTTATAAAAATTGAAACAAACACATATCAGGAAGATTCTCTGGGACTTCTTGAATATGAAGATTACAAGGAAGATACAGGCATATAAAAATTTTATGCAGACTTTTTTATTAAGAAATATTACAAGAATATAAAAAATATATACAAAATAGTCAATTTTTTAATACAAAAAAACTTTATATAAGTACGGAGCACAAAAAACAATATTTTAGAGAATATAACGGAGGAATTATACCAATGGCAAGAGTACTTATTTCAATGCCCGAAAAGTTTTTAGACGAGATTGATCAGGTAGCTGATACAGAAAATCGTTCACGTTCAGAATTAATTCGTGAAGCGCTTCGCACCTATATTCACAGAACAAAAATCCGCGAAAACACATTCGCTCAAAAGAATGCAAGCATTTTAGAAGCATTGCTTGATTAAAAAGATTTAAACGGGTTTTAAAATAAATCCGTATTATTTAAAGAGTTTAAAAGAGGAGAAAAGTTTAATAAAAGCACCCTTTAATACAAGGGTGCTTTTTTAAGTAAAACAATTTTATGAAAAGAAAATACGAAAAAAGAATAAATACAGATAAAATTCATTTCTCCGTTTTGTATTTAAAAATAATCCATGCCAAAACGGCATGCCCGAAAGGCATGGAAAATTTATAATCGTTACATTTCTTAACCAAAAATCCCAAAAATTAAAATCATGAAAACATGTACCCCCCATGGGTTTTGCATGTATCAAATCATGGAAAGCCATGTATAAAGAATGTCTCAGGGTTCCTAATTCCTTAATATACAAGCCATGCAAGCCATATAGACTTTGTTACATGATGTTAATAATTGGCGAAAATACACTTGTATAGTAGCTCTTAAGGGTTATAATAGTATTAAATTCAGTTAGGGCAAGCCTTTTCAATAATTAAAAGGCTTCGTGTTCAGATAGTGCTTTATTGAAGCAAAAATGGAGAAAAAACAGGTGCTCAAAAGTAGGGATATGGGTCGCGCGGTTGCAGTTAGAAGATGGACAACAACAGCAATGGAATGCTACAAAAGAGGGTGCAACTGCGAAGGGTGTTTTTACACTGATTTTTTTGGTAAATCTTCACAAAAATGCCAGATGAAAGCTTCTGTATTAGAGCTTGTAAGGGTATTAGGAAAACCTGATATTGAAATGCAGCAAATCCTAAACGATTAGGCAAAACGGGTGAATTACAGGGTGAAACCTAAGAGCTATTGAAATTTAAAGCCAAAGGGCAAAAGCTCGCTCAATTTATAGGCAGCACATTTTGTGTCATCTTCCAGAATTACCTTAATATCATAGTTATTGCCATTCATAACACTAAATTCGCTCATCCATTGAAGACAAGCGCCGCAAGGCACACAGCGCTTCTGGTTGGGGCTGAATACCGCAACTGCAAGAAGCTGGCTTCTTTCGCCTGCGGCAAGTGCCGTAGACAGAGCATTTCTTTCGGCGCATAAACCGAGTCCGTAGCTTACATTTTCAATATTTGAGCCGGAAAAGATTTTACCGCTTTCAAAAAGAGCCGCCGCCCCCACCGCAAATTTAGAATAGGGCGAATAGCTTGTTTTACTGGCTTCTTTTGCCTGTTCCATTAATTCACTAAAATCTATGTTTGGTTCTTCCATAAAAATTCCGTTTCTGATACTGCTAAATAACCTTGTAATGACACATTTAAATTAATAATACCGGGCATTCTTGCCAAAATATGCATTATTTATTTTTTCATGCCCTATATTTGTATTATCGCCATGACCTGTAAAAACTTTAATTTTATCTTCAAGTTTAAATAATTTTTCTTTTATGCTGTGCTCAATCTCTTTAAAATTGCCTGTGGGTAAATCACAACGGCCTATTTCTTCATAAAATAATGTGTCGCCTGAAAATAAATTATCTTCAATTAAATAGCAAACAGAACCTGCAGAATGCCCGGGTGTCGCTATTACCTCAATTTCCTGCCCGCAAAATTCTATTTTTTTTGTTTCATCAATAAATTCATCAATCTTTATGCCGTCAACCCGTCTGTGGCCGAATAAATCACATTGCACAGCAAGATTTTTATATAATTCTTCATCGGCCTTAGCCATTAAAACTTTAACATTCGGAAATTTTTGCTTAAATTCTTTAAGCCCCATACAGTGGTCAAAATGCGCATGGGTAATTAAAATGTATTCTAAATTTAACTCTTCTTTTTGAATAAAACTAAAAATTTCTTCGTTTGAACCTGCACAATCAATTAATAAAGCGCATTTTGAATCTTTATCATATACAAGATAGTTATTTGCCGCAAATTCAACAGGAACAAATTTTTCTACAATCATTTTCTAAGCTTAATCCTTTTTTAAAATTTTTCAGTTCCAATATTTTAACATACTTAAACATTTTACAAAAGGGTTTTGCGGTTTATTCAAACGGTATGTGGTAAGTAAAATCTGTTGAATATCGCTTTCGGATAAATCAAAATGCAATTTCAGGTCATTTAAATATTTGTTTAAATGATTTTTTGCAGATATCATATTTTCACTGAATTTCTTTTTAAAAGGGGAAGTAAATTTTTCCGTTAAACGCTCAAAAGAAGCACCTTGCAAACAATTTTTCAAGCAATTTTCAAAACAACCTTTTAATAAAAAACCATCATAAAAACGTCTTTTCATAAGAATTTGCACCTAAAACCGACGCTTTAAAACTGCGCCTATTACACTTCTCACACATCATAAAACCTTCTTTTCAGGGTTTTACAAAATTATAATAAATTATTAAAACCCTAAAATCATTGCCTTTTAGTTTAATTTTTAAAAAAATATCAAATAAAAACGGGCTACTTCTTTTTAGAAGGCAAGATATTTTCAAATTTAAACACATAAGGCTTCTGCTGAACTTCTTCCTCGTCTTTAAGCCCTAAAATGCGCTCTAAATCTACTTTCAAATTACCGAGATCGTCATATTTTTTCAAATTGCCGTCAATTGCAATTGAAATATCCCCTGTTTCCTCGGAAATTACAATACACGCACAATCAGACATCTCTGTAACGCCTATTGCGGCTCTGTGCCTTGTTCCGTATCTCCAGCTTAGTTTCGGGTCTTCGGTTAAAGGCAAAAGCACGCCTGCAGCCTGAATTGTATCGTTGCAAATTACAACAGCCCCGTCATGAAGCGGCGTTTTCGGGTGAAAAATTGTTAAAAGCAGCTCCTGAGAAAGATTTCCGTTAATTTCAACCCCTACATCAGAATGACTCAAAGATTTATCATCCTTCTGCAGCACAATCAAACCGCCGATTTTAAGCCTTGACATGTATTTAATTGTTTCAATTAATTCTTTTATGATATCAATGTCTTCGTTTCGCCTTACATAAGCTTTTTTACCCGATAAAATACGGCTTAAAATATCGTTTTGTCCGATATAGCCTAAAAATCTTCTTAATTCGGGCTGAAAAATAACAATTAACCCCACCGTTACAACAGACACAAGGGTTTTTAAAAACATTCCGAAAATCTGAAGGTTTATTTTTATTAAAAATTCTGAAAAAAGCCACATTATAAGAAGCCCGAAAATTCCTCTTACAAGGGTTTCGGAATGTGTTCCTTTAATATATCTTTTATAAACAAAAACAAGAATTAAGGCTAATATTATAACTTCAGCTATATTTACAGCCAGCTGCCCCCCGCCGAATGTGCGGGAAAATTCAAAAAACTGTCTGAACAGATTCTGGTATAAATCAGTGAAATCCAATTTCTTAAGCCTTTTTAGTTAATAAAAGTAAATAAAATCTTAAAGAATAACGTCGTTTTGAATTAATTGTTCGTATGTTTCCCTTTTAACTATAATATCAGATTGGGAATTATTTACAAGTATCATTTCAGGTTTTAAAACTCTGTTGTAATTGCTTGACATAGAATAGCCGTAAGCCCCGGTATTAAAGACACAGAGAATATCTCCCGCAACGGGCGAATTTAATTCAATATCTTTTATTAAAATATCCCCGCTTTCGCAAAATCTGCCCGCAACAGTTACTTTCTGAGGTTTATTTTCTTCTTTTCCGTTTGCAATCACAGCTTCATATTTTGCCCCGTACATTGAAGGACGCGGATTATCGGCCATACCGCCGTCTACCGCTATATATTTTCTTCCCTTGGGAACCTGCTTGCTTGAACCTACCGTATAAAGCGTAACCCCTGCCGTTCCTACAATTGAGCGCCCGGGTTCAATAAATAATACTGGTTCTTCCATATTATATTCCGCGCAATGGTCTTTAATTGATTTTTTAATAACATCAGCTATCGTATAAACCGATGGCGGGCAATCAGCCTCCGTATAAGTAATTCCAAGACCTCCGCCTATATTCATCTCATTTAAATTAAGATTAAATTTTTCATTTATTCTTTTTAATTCACGCATTAAAACGCCGATTTCATCATAGTATACTTTTGTTTCAAAAATCTGCGAACCGATATGCGCATGAAGCCCCGTTATTTCAAGATTTGTAAATTCTTTTAAAATTAATTCAACCGCTTCATCAATCTGCACTAAATCAAACCCGAATTTTGAATCAAGATGCCCTGTTTGAATGTATTCATGCGTGTGGCATTCAATCCCCGGAGTTATGCGCAAAAGTACCTTTTGCACCTTGTCAAAAGATTTTGCAACTTCATTTAATAAAGAAAGTTCAAGAAAATTATCAACACTCACGCGCCCGACACCCAATTCCAGCGCAAGAAGCAATTCATCGGTTGTTTTGTTATTGCCGTTAAATGTTGTCATTTCCATATTTACGCCCGCTTTATGCACGGTATAAATTTCTCCGCCCGAAACAACATCAAAGCCAAAACCCTCTGAATGCAGTATTTTTGCTATTTGAGCCGTCATTAAAGCTTTTGAAGCAAACATCATATTTACTTTTTTATAATCTTTAAATGCGTCTTTATATTCTTTTGCAATGGTTCTTAAAGTCACTTCATCCATTACATACAAAGGCGTACCGTACTTTTCAACCAGATCAACCGTGTCACACCCTGAAATTTCAAGGTTTCCTTTTTCGTTAATTTTAGTATTCAAAGGTCTTATATTTTGATTAACCGTATTAGGCGTATCAGGCATTATCTTTTTAACTCCTTGCTAAATCTCTGCGATAATTGTAACATAAAGATATTCAAAGTTAAAAAGGAAAAAATTTTGGAAAACGATAATACAGGCAAAACCGTTAACAATTCAGGCGATAAGACGAATTTTTTGACCTATAAAAATATAATTTTTGCTATAATGCTGATTCTTGTTTTGATATTTTTATCAAACATTTTTGAAATCGCCATAATGCTTTTTATAGCGTTCATTATCACCTGTGCGATTGACCCTGTTGTTACTTTTTTACAAAAATATATGCCGCGTGTTCTTGCTGTAGGCATAGTGCTTTTAATGATTATAACGGGCATTTTGCTTATTTTTATTCCGCTTTTAACTCTTACAATCGAGCAGAGCACAATTTTTATAAAACATATCCCCGAATATGTTCAAAATATGCAGACATTCTTTGATACCAACCGTTTCGGGATATTAATTTCAAAATACATAAATTTTGATGTTGTAAACGCTGCAAATACAGATATAACAAATGTTGCAAGCGAAATTTTGTCAAAAGGCGCAGATATTTCAAAACTCATTATAAGTTCAATTACAGGCTCAATTGCAGTAGCCATAATGGTTTTCTATCTCTCATATGACCAGAAGCTTATGAAGCAAAGGTTTCTTGAATTTTTCCCCCCGAAATTTAAGCAAAAAGCCGAATATATTCTTGATTCAATAAAAACAAAGGTCGGAGGCTATGTTTTTGCTCAAGTCCTTTCTATGCTTGCCGTCGGGGTGCTTTCTTTTATCGGACTTTTAATAATAGGACACCAGAATGCGCTTTTAATAGGCTTTTTAACCTGCATACTTGATATCATCCCCGTAGTTGGCGCTACAATAGCTGTCTTAATCGCGCTCTATACGGCACTTAACGGCGGTTTGTTCTATGTAATTTTAACCCTTATAATAATGCTTATCGCCCAATGGCTGCAAAACCAAATATTCAGACCGGTTTTATTCGGCAAATTTATGGATACACACCCTTTGCTTATAATTGTTTCACTTCTTATCGGGGCAAAATTTTTGGGCTTCTGGGGTGTTGTGCTTGCGCCCGCTATGGCTAGTATAGTCTGCGTTTTAATGGATGAACTTTATATTAAGCCTATAAATGTAAAGGATAAATTATAAAAATAATGGAAAAATTCTTATACGAAAGATTGCAGAATAAAAACCCGAAAATCAATGCCTGGTTTGCGTTTCCTGCAATTGAAAGTTTTGGAATGGCATCTTTAGGGTTTTTATCCATTTTTAAACAGATTGATTTAATGGAAGATGTTTTTGTCGAAAGAATTTTTTCAGACACAAAAACAACGGCAGCAAATCTTGAAGAGCTTGATGTAATAGGCTTTTCAAACTCTTTTGAGATTGATATTTTAACAATTTTAAAAATGTTTTCAAAATATAAAATTCCGCCTTTATCAAAAGACAGAGGGGAAGATTTTCCGCTTATTTTTGCCGGAGGGCCCGTCATTACTGCAAATCCGCTTCCTTATCAGGATTTTTACGATTTTGTGAGCATAGGGGACGCAAGGGTCGTCTTTGAAAAAATTTTTCAAATTTTAGTTGAAAAAAGAAATGAACCAAAGGAAGCTAAATTACAGGCTCTATCTGAAATAGAAGGAGTTTGGGTTCCAAAATACGGAACACGAAAAACTGTTAAAAAAATAACGGATACTCTTGAAGAACCGCTTTGCACGCCAATTTTAAGCGAAAAAAGCTATTTTAAAGACACCTTTATAATAGAAATTGAGCGCGGATGCCCAAAAACCTGTAATTTCTGTATTGCAAGCTGGCTCAATTTGCCTGTAAGATACACCCCGCTTGAAAAAATTATTGAAGCAATTGATTTCGGGCTGCAATATACAAATAAAATAGCGCTTTTAGGCGCATATGTAGCGGGTCATCCCGATTTTGACAAAATTTTAGAATACATAAGAGAGAAAAATAAAATTAAGCCGGTTGAGCTCACGTTATCTTCGCTCCGCGCGGACCTTACAGGCGAAAATGTTATAAGAACGCTTGTTGAATGCGGGCAAAGAAGTGCGACAATAGCGGTAGAAGCAGGAAGCGAAAGGCTCAGAAAGGTTATAAATAAAGACTTAACGGATGAACAAATTTTAAAAACCGTTGAAAATGCGAGACTTTACGGGTTAAAGGGTCTTAAAATATATGCTATGATTGGGCTCCCGACTGAAACCGATGAAGACATTGAAGCGCTTATAAATTTAATGAAGCGCATAAAAGCTGCAAATAAAGGATTTGAGCTGACCTTAAGCGTAAGTTCCTTCATACCCAAAGCCCATACGCCTTTTCAATGGGCAAAAAAGGCTGATAGCAAGGAACTTGATGTTAAATTAACACATTTAAAAAATGAGATTTCTAAATTGGGCATAAATATGCGCCCCACAAGCGTTGACTGGGATTTAATACAATCAATCCTTTCGCGCGCAGGGGTTTCGCTCTCATCATATTTGCTGAAAGTCGTTGAAAACGGGGGTAATCTGGGTGCATTTAAGCAAACATGGCGCAGAATGGCAAAAGAGGGAAATTTGCCGGAGCTGAATTCTTACGCGGCACAGCCAATCCCCCAAAACCCTGATGAGACACTGCCTTGGGAATTTATAAGCGTTACGGATAAACAGATACTCAAAAAGCGCCGTGAAGACGCTTTGAAATCCCGCTAAATTAAGGATTTATGATGTTTTGCTTATTTTATGACAGTTCGGCTAAAATTTATGGTTTCTCGATTGATGCCTTATTATAGCTTGATAAAAGCTGCATAGAGGCATATACAGATACTGAATCTGCCCCTGTGTCACTTATTTTCACCCCGCAAGAGATGAAAAGGTCTTCTACAAGGTCAATTAAGCTCATAAATTTATTGTAATCGCTTGCAGTGCGGGAGCTTTCAACTTTATCAACAAGACATTCCATTATTTCAACGAAATCTTCCTGCGGATTTCCCGTAGGAGTAAGCCCCAGCTGGTACATTATACTATACCAGACGTGAGATTGCTGCATTGATTGAGTTTCAGAAGTTTCATCATCTTCAGATATATTCTGCAAAGCGTTTACAGCCGTTTTTGTCTGAATTTCCCTTAATTTAGCAAGATCTTTTTGCGTGTCCCCTGTAGATTTCACGCCAAATCTTGCAAGTAAATTACTCACGGAATTATAATCCGCGGAGGCTGCGTTTAAAAAGTAATTTATTTGCTCCTGATACAGATTGGAAGCGGATATTGGGGAAATCGACATAGGGGGATTTAAACCTTAATAAAATTTTTGCCTAATATAAAATATTCCACGTTTTTATGTTTTTTAACATACCCCTCTAATCCTTGCAGCACAATAATTTTAACCTGTTAAACGCGGCGGAAAAGATTTTATGTTAAAATTTAGATTATGGATACAGAAAATTTACATAATCCGTGTTTCAATAAAATCGGTTATATACAGGTATATACGGGGGATGGCAAAGGCAAAACCACAGCCAGTCTTGGCTTAGCACTCCGCGCACTCGGCAGAGGCTGGAAGGTGCTCATCGTAATGTTTACAAAAGGCGGTTCTGATTATGGCGAAATTCATTCATTTGCAAAGCTTTCAGACGATATCAAAAACCGTTTTAAAGTGATTAATGCAGGGCTTCCGCGGATTGTGTATAAAAATAACGTAAATGAGGACGATAAGGCTGAAATTCAGAAGGGATGGGCATTTGCAAAGAATGCTATAAAAAATTGCGAATACGAGCTTGTAATTCTTGATGAAGCAAATATAGCACTTGATTTAGGACTTATAGACCTTGAAGATATGCTTGAAACCTTAAAAAACAAGCCTAAAGGGGTTGAGATTGTGCTCACCGGGCGCAATGCAAACGAAAAAATTATTGAAACAGCACATCTGGTTTCTGAGATAAAACCCGTGAAACACTACTGGGATATAGGTGTTGAAGCAAGAGAAGGGGTTGAATATTGAAAATTACAAAAGCCCGTACAATTGAAATTTTAATCCTTATTTCGCTCCTGTTTATAGGGGTTTTCGGCGCTTTTAAAATTTATTATCACACCTTTGTAAAACCAAATTTGTACACTATAACATTCCATGATATAGATAGCATTATAAAAGGCTCTCCCGTAAGGTTTATGGGCATAATAGTAGGTCATGTGCGCAATCTGCAAAGGGAAGACGACGTTATTTTATGTGAAATTTTTGTTACAAAACCTAATACAAAAATTCCCGATGGAGCGGTTGCAAAAGTAGAATATAACGGGCTTGGCGGTTCAAAATCAATTGAAATTATGCCGCCTAAAACCGAAAACCCTGATGTTAAAGGCATTGTAGCCGCAGAAGCCCTGCGTATTAACGATATGATGGAAGCCTTTGATGATGTAAGAGAAGTTTTAGCCTGCATAAAGCAATTTGTGGAAGGGATAACCCCGCAATCCACTCTTAGTGCGGCTAAAGCCATAGCGGAAGCGCCCGATTTTACGATAGAAGCAAATAAAACCCTTGATAGTATGGCGCAAAAGCAGGCTGAAACTCATAAGAAATTCAGAAAATTATCAAAATTTCAAAAAGAAATTGAAAATTTAATCGACAGAATTTTAAAAATTAAGAATTAGTTGCTGCCCGTATCGGCGTTTTTACAGCTTTTTTTCATGCTGTAAATTCCTTTTTCAAAGCCTGTTTTATATTTGCTTTTATATTCATTTTCCAGAACCTTTCCCATTTCATTCAGTTTTCTTTTTAAAAAACAAAGCCTCCATGCGGTATCATCCATCTCTGTGTAAAGTTTGTGAACTTCTGCATACAAATGTTCATATATAAATTTTTTCATTGTAAATCCCTTTTCTATATTGAAATTATTAATATTATTAATATGTATATTGATACTAGAGTACCCACGGTTAATTATACATTATAATTAAAAAATGGACAAGGATTTTGTATCAAAAGTTGGGCAAAATATTAAAAAATACAGAGAGCAAAAGGGTTTATCCCAATTCAAACTTGCAATTGAATCGGATGTCACCCCCGGAGCCATTGCAAATATTGAGCATGCAAGAAGCGACACCACATTAACAAGAATCAACGCCATAGCCAAAGCCCTTGATATAGAGCCTTACCGACTCCTTCAATTTGAAGAATAAATTTACCGTTTTTATATGATTTAAAAACCATAGGCAAAATATATAATAATTAAGGGTAAGCCCTAAAAGCTCACTTCCGTCCGGACGACATTACTGCAGAATGAAAGTCGGAAAAGGAGGTGATGAAAGAGTGATAATTGCTATAAGTATAAAAGCGCTAATAACTATCTTATTGATAATCTTAGCGCTCAAGCTTAAATAACCATCAGGGCTTTTAAAGGGGGTGTTCGAGCACCCTCGCCCTTTATATTTTCATTATAAACGAGTTTTTATATTTTTCAATCCTTGTTTTAAAAAATTAATTGCACATTTACCCCACAATCCCAAGATCGAGAACCTTTTTCACTTCATCCTTAATTTTTTGATGAATGGCATCCACGGGCATTTCACCGTCAATCGTTATAAAATTATATTCATCCTGTAATCTGTCATATTCTTCAAGACATTTATTCTGATAAATTTCAAAACTTTTATAAATATCTGTTGAAAGCCCGATATCACGCCCCGATTCAAAATAATCAAGCCCTTTTGTGCCTATCATGCGCTTTAAAAGCTTATCCACAGGCATTTTCAAATAAAATACCAAATCAGGAACAGGAGCAAAATCATAAAGCTTTTTCACCCATTTAATATCATGACCCCTTACAGAATCCCTTACAAAAGCTGTGTATATGTATCTGTCCAAAAGCACGACAAATCCTGCCTTTAAGGCGGGAATAATGACATTTTCAAGACGGTCCGCATAATCTGCCGCATATAAAAGACTGAATGTGGTTGTATTCAAAAGGTTTCGCTCTTTTGCTTCATTGATAACATCTGAAATTAAGCGGGATGTCTTCCATTCAGAGAGCATGCAGCCATAGCATTCATTTTCAATATATTTTTTAAGAAGGTTAACCTGTGTGGATTTTCCCGCACCGTCCGTTCCTTCGATTACGATTAAAAGCCCGTCATAGCCGTGTTTTTGATACATATTATATATTAATACCTTTCGAATTTAAAAGTTCCGTGACAAGTTTTCTAAACTGCATTTGTTTTTTGTGGATTGTCTCATTCGCATCAACGGGAATAAGCCCGTATTCATCAATCATATCTTTATATTGCTCAATTACCCTGTTTTGAAACAACACATAGCTTTTATAAGGGTTGTTTGATAATTTTAAATCCATGCCTGCTTCGTAATATTTCGGCTGGCGGTTGGTGCAGATACGCTCCAGCGAAACCTTTGCGCTCACATCAAAATAAAGGGTTAAATCCGGCTTAATTGCAAAACCGTACATATTTCTTACCCATTTTTTATCAACATCTCGCGCCACATCGCGGGCAAAAGCCGTGTATACATATCTGTCTGCAAGCACGATAAACCCTGCCTTCATTGCAGGAATAATGATTTTTTCCAAACGGTCCGCAAAATCTACCGCATGCAGCAGGGAAAACGTTCTTCCTGAAAGAAGGTTTTTCTTTTTAGCACGTTTTGTGGTTTCCGAGATAAGGTCGGAAGAATTCCAGCAGGTTAAAATGACATCTAAATTTTTGGATTTAAGCCAGCTGTATAATAAATCAAGCTGGGTTGATTTTCCGCTTCCGTCAATTCCCTCAACACAAATGAGTACGCCTTTAAGGTTATGTTCTTTATTAAATCTTAACATTTTGTGCCCTTGTTTTTTGGTGCTGCTTTAATAATAATTATATAGTAATAATCCATATTTAGTAAATAAAAATAAAGGGGAGAAAAAATGTCCGATACCGTAAATTCATTTAAAAAAGCTTTTAATATAGTAAAGGATAATCCTTTTATTACCCTTTATTTTGTATTATATTTAATAGTTTTATTTTTGATAGTACCCTTTTTGATAGCAGGCAGAAACATGCTTTTTGCAATGATTTTAGGGGTATTAATGCTTCTTTTAACCTGTGCTTTTATTTCAGGCTGGTTTAATATGATAAAAACTTCAACCCTGAATTTTAAAGAAAATAAAACCCCCGAACAAAAACTTGAAGAAGCCGTAAAATTAAAAAATGATTTCTTTTCAGGGGTTTCAGAATATATTTTGCCCGTGATTACAGGCACCATTGTTGTTATAGCTCTTTTTTACCTTCATTCTTATCTTTCCGATTTAATTTTCGGCAAAATTGATGAAGTAATTTACGATTTATCTAAACATGCAAACGATACCGAGGCTTTAAAAAATTATTTCGTAACTTTGCCTGAATCTACCTGGGCGGTAATTTTTAAAAAGAGCATATTCTCTTATATAGCATGCAGTTTTATTACTCTTTTCTTTTTATACTGGAGTGCAGCTCTTTATTTGAATAAAAACTGCGGGGTAATAAGCGCGCCTTTTATTGCAATATTAAATTCAATAAAAGTAATGTTTAAAAATTTCTTCCAGACAGCGTTTGTATTTATAATATTAATGGCTGTAAATTTTGTACTGATATCAATTCAGGCATATTTTATGGAAAATGTTGTAATATCTTTTATTACAATGATATTAAGGATTTATTTTGCAGCATATATTGTTGTGCTAATATTTGATTTATATGAAGCAAATAAACCCGAAAATATTGAATGCGAATGCAGCCCCTGTATCTGCGGACAAATTACAACGGAAGAACCGGCCGCAAACGGTGAAAATTCCGATAATAGTAATAACGGGCCCGACAGCATCGGGTAAAACTTCCCTTGCAATTAAGCTTGCAAAAAAAATTAATGCGGAAATTATCTGCGCCGATTCAAGAATTGTATACAAAGGGCTTGATATCGTAAGCGCAAAGCCTGACAAAAAAGAGCAGGACGGTATTATCCACCATCTTATTGATATAAAAGACCCTGTGGGAGAACCCTACAGCGCGGGTGATTTTGCAAATGACGCCAAAATTGCAATTGAAAAAATAAGAGAAAAAAATAAGCCCGTAATTATAACGGGGGGCACATGGTTTTATATAAAATGCCTTCTTGATGAAAAAGAACTGCCGCAAATAGGCTCAAATAAAGAGCTTCGCACGGAACTTGAAAAATATGATAATGATACGCTCTGGAATATGCTGAATGAAATTGACCCTAAAAGGGCGGAAGAAATTCATAAAAATAATAAAGAACGCGTAATAAGAGCAATTGAGATGGTAAAAACCCTGAAAGGAAGTATAACGGAAGCAGAGCGCAAACCTGTAGAGTATGATTCCATCTGGTTTTCAAATGATTTTATTAAAGAAGAAAACAGGGAAAAGCTTTATAAAAGAATTGATTACAGGGTAGATGAAATGGTAAAAAGCGGGCTTTATTACGAGTGGGAAAAAGCTGTTGCTAAATATTCAAGGAATGAAATTCTGGAAAATACAATAGGGTTTAAGGAATTTTTTGAACTTGAAGACGGGCTTTACGAAAATTTGAATGAGGCCGTGGATAAAATTAAACAGAGGACAAGAAATTTTGCAAAAAGACAGCTGACTTTTTTCAGGGCGGAAGAAAAAATTAATATTGTAAAAAACGAAGATGAAATTTTAACTTATCTAAGGGGCAATTTTTAAGGACGTTTTGTTTTATATAAGCTGTAGAAGCTTTTTTTAAAAAGGTTAGTTGATGTCAGCAGGTATAAATTATCAGCCCTATGTTGCATATACCCCCTATCAGGTGCCGCAAAATCCGCAGCCTGCGCAGTATCAGCCTGCAGCACAATATCAGCAGACACCGCAGTATACGCAAAATCAGGCTTCTGCTCTTTCAAACATACCTTATCAGCCTGATGTTTTATCTTTAAGCACAAAACCCGAATATCAAACACAAAATAATATTCCGCCGCAGCCCCAAACACCGCAGGGTTTGCCGTCGATGCAAGCAATGCAAAACCCCATGCCTGATTCTTCAATGCAGGCACAAATGCCCGCTCCGAATATTCAAAATACGCAATCTTCCCCGCAAAATGCACAAAATGAGGAAAAACCGCTTCCTTCTTTAAACATAGGCGTGGTTGATGCACCGAATAACGCTTCTTTAACACCGATAACGGATGATATAAATTCAAGAGCGGCAGAAATGGAGCAAATGTATCTTCCCGAACAGACATATCTTCCTGCAGCAAAAAATAATAATTCTCCCGTTCCCGTATCTCTTGGCAAAAAACCTCTTAATGCGGGAAAATTAAGCGCGGGGCTTATGTTCGGCTCTTTAGGAATTGCGGCTTTAATGCTTATTCCTAAAGGAATTTCAAAGATTGCAAAATTAATCAAACATAAGTAGGACTTTAAAAAGGATACTTGCTTAAAATATACATTATGACCTATAATAAATTTATAAGGTTAATAATATTTTAAGAAAGATTTAGTTGACTTATGAAAAAACAAGCAAAAAAGCAAGGTTTTACTTTGGCAGAAACCCTATTAACACTTGCCATTATCGGTATTTGCGCTGCAATGCTTATTACAACAATAAAAAATATGAATCCTTCGGAGCGTTCTAATCTTGTTATGGCAAGAAAGACCGTTGGAAACTTCACAGAAGCAACAAAACAGGTTTTATTATTCAACTCACCAACCAAAAAAATGGATAATTTAAACTGCGGTGAATCAAAAGATGATGATACGCCAGAAACTAAACAGGCAAATGCTAAATGCGTTACCGAATTATACGCAAAATATCTTCAGGTTACAAAATTAAAAAATTCTGATGCAACAGGGCTCGGCGGTCAATATTTCGGAGAATTAATCGACGGATTATTGTTCGGTATTGAATATGACAGCCAATGTAAACTTCATGAAGGAGAAACCATACAGGTGCTTCCTCCAAGCGAAGGTGTGTTATCCGATGTTATAGTTTCAGGCGCATGCGCTATGATATATTATGACGTAAACGGTAATGAAAAACCGAATATCGTAGGCAAAGACAGATTTGCAATCCCTGTAAGAAAATCAGGAGTAAAAATTCAAGCTAAAACCACAACAAGCGGTTCATAAAAAAATTAATTAACATAATTTAAAGCTCCGGAAAAAACCGGAGCTTTTATTTATCAAACCTTAAGCTGATTATCCTAAAATCTTCATTGCATTCTGCTCTGCTAAATCTGCTTTTGAAAGCATAGCCTGAACATTTGCATTTGTAATTTCTTCATTTTTTATTGTATTTGCATCTCCTTCAACATAATTGAACGGTTTTGAAGAAGGTATATAAGTTCTTTTGGGCTCAGCAGGCTCAGTCGGGCTTTGCGGAGCATTTTGAACCGTATTATTCTGCATTAAGCCTTGGGGATTTTGCTGAACACCCTGCGGTGCTTGAGCATATTGCTGCTGAGGCTGCATACCCTGCGGCTGATTATATGCAGGCATTGCTTGATTTTGCTGCATCTGCGGAGCATTCATATTTTGAGGAACCGTATTATTGTTTACATAATTATTTAAAAGCGAACTGTATCCTGCACTCCCCTGAACCCCTGTATTTTGATTTTGGAGTCCTGCAGCACCGTTATCAGGTAATGCCGCAATAAGCTGTAATAAAAGGGTCGGGTCTTTTTGAATTGCTTGAAGTGCTTCCGCATCGTTTTGAAGAGCCATCACAAATTCAGGATTTGCTTGAAGTTTTGCAACCATCTGTTCTTCCGTCAGGTTTAAATTCTTCATTACATTTTCCATTTGCTGTGCCTGAGCCTGCATTTGCTTCATTTGTTCTTCTTCAAGAGGATCATAGGGTTTGCCGAATATTTTATTTGTAACATTTTTAACAGGTTTGCCAAACATACCCTGGAATACAAGCATAACAAGCAATAATCTCATAAGACCGCCCGCAAAACCAACCGTTCTGCCCGGAACCTGTCTGAAGAAATCTTTAACTTTGCTGCCTGATGGATTTGCAATAACTTTTTTCCATTTTTGATCCAAACCTGCCCCGAAGAATTTACCGACAGGTTTTAATAAATATTTTGATATGGCGGTAGTGCCTTTAACATTCTTCAATGTTGCAAGACCGTACATCGTAGCGCAGGCTAAAGGCGTTGTAATTGCAAGGGAACCGATTGTACCCATAAAGTCATCTGCCATTGTTGCCGCTTTTTTCTCTTTCGGAGCATCCTGAACGTTATTGTAAAGGTTCATAATCATGCCGCATAAGAAGAAACCTAAGCCTGATTTATCGTTTCCGAAGTTTGAAATTGCTTCTGACGGGAATAATGCCAGCTGCTGAACAAGCTTGCCTGCCATTGTATTTGTTCCCTGTCCCGATATAACACTGTGCTTAATTAAAGCATCACCTAAATTACCTCTGCCAAAGGGTTTCCATTTGTCGCCTTTTATTTTTCTTCCGATATCATCTACAATGTTAACGGGCCACCAGTCGCTGATTATCTTCATCAAGCCTTTATTGCCGTTCATTTTCACATTTGTAAATTCGGAAACATCAATATTAAGCGTTCCGTCCAGACCTGTTATTTTACCTGCTTTTAGTTGTCTTAATATTGTTTGCAAGCCTTTTTCATCCGTTACAACGGCTTTGCCGTCTACCATCTTCATAACACCGAAGTTTTCACCGATTGAATGAAGAAGTTTGTTGCTTACTTCAACAGAATCCGCGCCTTCTTTTGTAACAAATTCAAATACTTCTTTTGCTTTTGAATCACCCACAAGTTTTTTGATTGATTCAATCCTTGGCGCATCTACTGTTTCTTGCAGCGCTTTAAGTGAAGTATTCGCAGCATTACCTTCCGCAATGAGTTTATTTAAAGATTGAAGTTTATCGCCGCTTATGTTTTTACCTTTTCTACCTGCCATTTGAAGCTTTTCTGAAGCTTTATTACCTTCTACAATGGCTCTCTTTAATGATTCAAGTTTTGTTGCATCTTTAGCATCTACCATTTTATCAAGGGCTGTTTTTGCAGTATCGGGGGGAGTTAAAGAGAATATTCTCTTTAAGCCTGAACCTGTACCTTTAGCCCACTGGTTTACAGCTTTTGCAGGTCTTTCCACAAAAGTTTCAAATACATCATTTAACGTCTTGCTTTTTTTCAGGAAATTAACAATGCTGTTTTTTGCATTGCCTAATTTTTTTGAAATGCCCATATAAAGGCTGTTATTATGAAGCGCTTCGCTTACTTTTATACCTAAATCGGGCAGTTTTTCGGTTGAAATTTTACTGTTTCCTAAAGCGGCAAGACCAATTACCGTGGTTAAGGTTAAACCTAGTGAAACAAGGGTTTTCTTGGGTTTATCAACATCAACTCCAAACATGTTTTTAATCATTTGGAAGAAAGGGTTATCACCGAGCTTTTTTTGAACTTTCTGCGCTTCTTCTTCTAAAGATAAAGCACCGAAATTAGGGTCGTTTGAATTATTTTCAAAAGTATCGGGTTTAACCGTTAATTGACCGAAATTCTGCCCGTTTTGAGCAGTTTGTGCACTAACAGGCGCCATATTAACGGCAGCATTCATTGAACCGTTATAGGCGTTGTTGTTTGCTCCGTATTGAAGATTTCTGTTTTGCTGTTGATTTAACCCTGAAACCATGATGGGTCCTTATTTTACCTGTATACAATAATAAACGTAAAAACATAAAATTTATTTACCAATAGTAACATTTCTTAATATTTAAAATTGTGTGATATAATAAAATATGAAGAAAATTTTTAGATAAATTCTTAAGGTGCAAAAATTGAAAATAGTAGTGTGTGTAAAGCAGGTTCCTGATACCAACGATGTTAAATGGAGCGAAGAAAATACAATTATAAGGGAAGGTCTTATAAATATTATTAACCCCTATGATGAATACGGAATTCAAACAGCTCTTGAAATTAAAAAAATAAACCCTGATTCTGAAATTATTCTTTTATCGATGGGGCCTGTGTGCGCCAAAGAGGTATTGGAATACGGATTGAGTATGGGCGCGGACAGAGCGGTGCACCTTTGCGATAAAAAATTTTCAGGCGCAGATACAATCGCAACAAGCAAAACTCTTGCCTGTGCAATAAAAAATGTTATTAAAGATGTTGATATTATAATAACGGGACAATTTGCAATAGACGGCGATACCGCACAAACAGGCCCTTCCCTTGCACAGCATTTAAATCTGCCCGTTTTAACTTATGTAAAAAATATTCTGGATGCGGATGATAAAAATGTAGTTGCAAAACTTGACAGAGAAGAAGAAACCGTTACCGCAGAAGCAAACATACCCTGTGTTTTGTGTGTTTTAAAAAATAATTTAAAAATAAAAAACCCCAATATTGGAGACTACATAAAGGCTCAAGGTAAAAATATTGAGGTTTTAAACCTTGAAGATACCGGATTAAACTGTGATGAGGCAGGGTTAAAAGGCTCACCCACTTTTGTTCAAAGGGCTTTTCGCCCGGAAATTAAAAGATGGGTAAGAAAAGTAAAATACAATTATGCAAAAGAAATTTTATCTGATATAAGGGAAGAAAATGGCGAAGAAATCCGATAAAAAAAATAAAAAAGAACAAAAAGAAATAAATGAAACAAAAGAAGAAAAGGAAATAAAAGAGATTTTTGTTCTGACACAGACAATTCAAACCAACGGCGAATTAAAATTTCATAATGTAAGCTATGAACTTTTAAACGCGGCGCAGGATTTAGCTTCAAAATTTTCCGAAAAGCAGAAAGTTTCCGCTGTTGTCGCTTCAAATGAAGATTTTGGCAGCATAAAAAATTCTTTGTATGAAAACGGAGCCGATAAAATTTATCATATAAAAAATGAAAAAATGACTGATTATATGGAAATTGCAAAAGGGATAGAAGAGCTTTGCAAGCTTAAAAATCCTGAAATATTTTTATTTCCGGCAACAAACATCGGAAGAAGCATCGCCCCTTTAATAGCATCAGCATTAAATACAGGGCTCACGGCAGACTGCACCAAACTTGAAATTACAACATTTAAGGATGAAAAAAAACTTGCTTCGACAAGACCCACATTCGGCGGGCAATTAATGGCAACAATTCTGTGCAAAAATAAACCCCAGATGGCAACCGTGCGTCCTTCCGTTTTGCAAAAAAGAACGGATATTTATAAAAATGATGGTGAATTTGAGGAATTTATTCCGAATTTTGAAAATTATGAAAGCCGTGTAAAAATTTTAGCCCGCGAAATTAATAAAAATAAATTTTCTTCGGAACTTGAAAATGCTTCAATAATTGTTGCAGGCGGCAAAGGTTTAAAAAATGAAGAAAACTTTAATAAATTAAGAAAATTTGCAAAACTCACAGGTGCGGCATATGCAGGCTCCCGCGGGGCTGTAGATGCAGGCTTTATTGATAAAGACCATCAGATAGGCCAGACAGGAAAAACCGTTGCGCCGAAAGTTTATATTGCTTTCGGTATTTCAGGTGCAATTCATCATTTAACGGGAATAAATAACGCACAGAAAATTATTGCGATAAACACTGATGAAAACGCTCCAATTATTGAAAATTCAGACATTGCAATAATTGATGATGCCTCAAAAGTTCTTGATGAGCTTCTGGAAGAACTTGAAAAAGAAGATTAATTATCTTTTGTTTCAAGGGTTTGAAGCTTCTTATAAAGCTCGATTTCGTTGCTTGAAATAGTTTTTGGAAGCACAATCAAAATTTTAACGTTTAAATTTCCTGCTCCGCCTTCTTTTTTGGGAAGCCCGAGGCCTTTTAATCTTAAGAGCTTTCCGCTGCTTGTTTTTTCAGGAATTGTAATTGTAACTTTACCGTCCGGTGTTTCAACTTCTTTTTTTCCGCCGAGAACAGCTGTTGCAGGAGTAATTTCAACCGTTTTTATTAAATCATCCCCGTCAATTGTAAAATTCGGGTCTTTAATTTTTACGGTAAGGTATAAATCGCCCTTATTGCCGTAATCATCGCTTCTGCCTTCGTTTTTGAGCCTTATTTTCTGCCCTTCTTTTACAAATTTGGGCACCTTTACGGATAAATTTTTCAAATTGCGTTCAATCCCTGAACCCGCACAGTGAGAGCAAAAACTTCCGCTTGAATGATTTCCGCCGCAATATCTGCATTTTTGATAATCGGTTACGGTTATATTCTTTGTGCCGCCTGTCATTACATCTTTTATATTCAAAACAAGGTTTTGATTTATATCAAGATTTTCTTTCTGAGCACCGTTCGGGTTATCCCTTCTTTTTGAAGAAGCTCTGGGGTCTGAACCCATATTTGCGCCCATACCGCCCATATTGGAATAAAACCCTTGACCCCCGCCGAACATATCATTTGCAAATCCTCTGCCATATGAGGTTTTTGCGCCGCCGCCCATTAAATCGCCGAATATTGCGCTGAAAAAGTCTGAAAATCCACCCGCATTGCCATGTCCGCCCTGTGCACCTTTTGCAAACTGCGAAAAATCAAACCCGCCAAAGCCGCCCATTGAAGGGTCAAAATCCGCACCGTTTTGAAACCCTGACCCGAGCATATCGTATCTCTGGCGCTTTTCTTTATCTCCTAAAACTTCATAGGCTTCGTTTATATCTTTAAATTTTTCTTCCGCCCCTTTTTCTTTATTAACATCGGGGTGATATTTTCGCGCAAGCTTTCTGTAAGCCGATTTTATTTCAGCTTCTTTTGCATCTTTTTTTACGCCTAAAATTTCATAATAATCTTTGTATTTCATATTTTTATATTAAATTAAAATATTTATAACTTTTGTATTTTTAATAATTTATTAATAATTGTCATAAATTTTATCCGCCGGATGGGGCAGAAAAAATATTAATGGCGTTTTTTATATCTTTTCCCTTCCACCTCATGCACATTTTCTATCGCAATAAAAGCTGAAGGGTCAATTGCACTTACCGTTTCTTTTATTTTCGGGATTTCAATTTTTGTAATAACACAATACACCATTTTTTGTTTAGCCCCTGAATATCCGCCTTCTGCGCTTAAATATGTAACGCTTTTATCGAGGTTTTTCATAATAGCCTTGCCCACCTGCTCATATTTTGCACTCATAATGAAAACGGATTTTGCTTCGCTCATACCCTGCAGCACAAGATCAATCGCACGGGCCGCAATAAAGTATGTAATAGCGGAATACATTGCCTTATCAGGGCTGTATACAAAACCTGCGGCAAGAAAAATAAATATGTTAAAAAACATTACAATTTCACCGACCCCGAAAGGATACCTTTTAGCAATGTTTATTGCCATAATTTCCGTACCGTCAAGCGCTGCATTACTTTTTAATACAATACCGACCCCGGCGCCCAGAATAATTCCGCCAAAAATTGCCGCAAGCAAAGTATCATTTGTAAATTCATAATGCGTTTCCAAGAAAATTTCAGAAAAAACAGATAACAGAATAACCCCGTAAAACATAAGAAAAACAAACATTTTACCGAATTTTTTAAACGCCATAACAATAAAAGGCAGGTTTAAAACAATTAAAAATAAACCCAAAGGCAATTTGGTCAAATAGCTTGCCATAATTGAAATACCGACAACACCACCGTCGATTACTTCTCTCGGGATTAATATGCACTCAAGTGCAAATGCTGCGATTAAACAGCCGAATGCTATAAAAAACATTCTTATAAACAAAGTTTTAAAAAAATTTTTATCCATAGTTTTATGATAAAATAAAAAAATGAAAAAAGTAATCCTTTTATTATTAATATGTTTTTTGTCTTTGGGTTTAACGGGCTGCGGCTCAAAAGAACCTAAGGATTTACTTTCAAGAATAAAATTAAAAAATAAAATAATAATAGGCATAAAAAATGATTCAAAACCCTTTGGATACATTGAAAACGATGAATTAAAAGGATTTGATGTTGATATAGCAAAAAGCGTTTCAAGAATGCTTTTAGGAGATATAACGGGCGACCTTATAGAATTTGTATATGTAACCCCCGAATCAAGAATTATAGATTTAAATTCAGGCAAAGTAGATATTGTAATTGCAACAATGAGTGTCAGTTCTAACCGCTCGCATGTTGTTGATTTTACGGCACCCTATTTTGTAGCCGGGCAGGCGCTTTTAGTCCCGAACGGCTCCAAAGTTAATTCTATGGAAAGCCTGAACACAAGAAAAGTAGGAATAATCTTAGGTACAACGGGCGAAAGAACCGTAAGGCAGTTAGCCCCCAATGCCACAATAATAGGGAAAAAAAATTACAATGATGCTTTTAACCTTTTAAAAGAAAATAAGGTAGATGCAATTCTTGCCGATGACAGCATTTTATACGGTTTTTTAACAGATAAAAAAGAATATAAAATCCTTCCTGCAAGATATACGAAAGAATACTACGCAATTGCGCTCCGCAAAGGAAAAGAAACGGAATCTTTAAAAGAAGAATTAAATAAACATCTTGATTATATGCAGCAAACAGGAAGACTCAACAGAATAAAGGAAAAATGGATTCCAAATTTACATATAAACTGAAAATATGCTATAATTCCCTTAAAAATTGATGGATATTTAAGATAGGGAAGATAAATGGATACAAAAACAAGAAACATATTCTGGGAAAGCATTTTCTGGGTGTTATTAATCGCAGGCATTTATATGTCATTCGGAGTTTATGCAAAAGGCTCAAAAGCTTTATATGTAGGGCTTATTGCAGGTATTATGGCGCTTTTATTTGCTGCCGTAAAAACCGCTAAAATAATGTCTAAAAATAAAGGTACGGAAACTATGGCAGCCATTTCAAACCATATTTACACAGGCGCTATGGCATTTTTAAAAAGAGAATATAAAATTTTATCATTCTTTGTTGTTATTGTTGCAATTTTAATCGCAGTATTTTTAAACATAAAAACATCAATCTGTTTCCTTTGCGGGGCTTTATCATCCGCCCTTGCAGGGTTTATCGGGATGAGCGTTTCAACAAAATCAAATTCAAGAACAGCACACGCTGCGGGAAAATCATTAAACAAAGCCTTCAGAATAGCTTTCAACGGCGGTGTTGTAATGGGTATGACGGTTGTAGGTCTCGGTCTTTTCGGACTCACCCTTCTTTATATAATATTTAAAGATTATGATATCGTAAACGGTTTCGCGCTCGGTGCAAGTTCAATTGCTTTATTTGCACGTGTCGGCGGCGGAATATTTACAAAAGCGGCTGATGTGGGCGCGGATTTAGTCGGCAAAGTGGAAGCCGGAATTCCCGAAGATGACCACAGAAACCCCGCAGTAATTGCGGATAACGTTGGAGATAACGTTGGAGATGTTGCAGGAATGGGCGCTGACCTTTTTGAATCTTACGTAGGTTCAATAATCGCCGCTATCACTCTCGGTGCTTTATGCTTAAATCTTATGGGCGCATTTTTGCCTGTTATTATAGCTTCAATCGGAATTTTTTCTTCAATCATAGCCGTTTATTTTGTAAGAACAAAAGAACACGGAAACCCTATGCACTCTCTTCAAATAGGAACAACAGGCGCTATGGTTCTTGTTCTTACAGGTTCATACGCGTTTATAAGAAGCTGGTTTTATGATTTAGGTGCAAACGGTATTTTCTTTGCACTTTTAATCGGTGTTATAGCGGGAATGCTGATAGGATATTTAACAGAATACTTTACATCATACAATTTTAACCCCGTTAAAAACATTGCAAAATCAACGGAAACGGGAACCGCTACAGCAGTTATTTCAGGGCTTGATGTCGGAATGCTTTCAACATTTTTCCCGATGGCAATAATAAGTATCGCTACAATCAGCGCATTTCTTGTAATAGGCGGGATGGAAAGCTATACACTCGGCGTTTACGGAATAAGCCTTGCGGCTGTCGGAATGCTTTCAACCGTAGGAATAATCGTTGCGGTAGATGCTTACGGCCCTATTTCGGATAACGCAGGCGGTATTGCCCAGATGGCAAACCTTGATAAAGAAATAAGAGAAAGAACAGACAAACTGGATTCAGTCGGAAACACAACAGCCGCTATAGGAAAAGGCTTTGCGATAGGCTCTGCCGCCCTTACGGCGCTTGCTCTTTTATGTGCATATGCAACGGTTATAAACCTTACCGATATTGATATTTTAAATCCGTTTGTAACAGCAGGCGTATTATTCGGTGCAGGGCTTCCTTTCTTATTCTGCTCTTTAACAATGGGGGCTGTAGGCCGTGCGGCAAGCAAGATGGTGAATGAAGTAAGACGCCAGTTTAAACAAAATCCCGGCATTATGACGGGAGAAAGCCAGCCTGATTATAAAAAATGTGTGGATATTTCAACAAAAGCGGCTATTTTGGAAATGCTTTTACCCGGTATTATTGCAATAGGCGCTCCGCTTGTTGTGGGGCTCGGAACTGCCGCACTGACAAATAAAATAATCGGCGCACAGGCTCTTGGCGGAATGCTTATGGGCGCTATTGCAACAGGTGTTTGTCTTGCAATTATGATGGCAAACACGGGCGGCGCATGGGATAACGCTAAAAAATATATTGAAGAAGGGCACTTCGGCGGAAAAGGCTCAGCCCAGCATGCGGCAAGTGTTGTAGGCGATACTATCGGCGATCCTTTCAAAGATACGTCAGGCCCTTCATTAAACATTTTGATAAAACTTATGACCATTGTGTCATTAGTCTGTGCGACATTGTTTATTGACTAAAAATAAGTTAAAAAACAAATGTGGCTGTAAAAAACGAAAAATTTTTAATACAAACAAGAGGATTTAATGACATCATTGACATTACTTTAAAGGTTGATGATGTCATTAAAAATTCCATACAAATTCAAGATGTTAAAAACGGTGTAATACACATATTTGCACAGGGTTCTACCGTATCTTTAACTACTCTTGAATATGAACCGGGGCTTATAAAAGATATCCCCGAAATTTTGGATGAATTAATTCCGCAGAAGAGAGATTATCACCATAATAAAACCTGGCATGACGGGAACGGATACGCACATATAAGGGCGGCAATAATGGGAAGCGGCATAACCGTGCCTTATGTAAACGGACAGATGGAGCTTGGCACTTATCAACAGATTGTTTTAATGGATTTTGATAATAAACCCCGCACCCGCAGTATAATCGTGCAAATGATATATTAGTATCATCGCAACAATTATTAAAACATTTTCCCTTGAAAACATAATTTATAGTATAATGTTTTTTAACAGGGTTAAACCCGCGATTTGTTGAGGGTGAGCCGGAGGTTTATTAAATGAAAATTATTGCGCAGAATCTTATTAAAATTTACGGCGACAGATCGGTTGTAAACGATGTATCTTTTGAGGTTAATAAAGGGGAAGTGGTAGGGCTTTTGGGGCCGAACGGAGCAGGAAAAACCACCACATTCTATATGATAGTGGGGCTTGTTAAAGCAAATTCAGGCGTTGTAAGCCTTTTAAACAAAGACTCAAACGAGACTATTGATATGACAAAAATGCCCATGAATGAAAGGGCAAAGCTCGGCGTAGGGTATCTTCCGCAGGAGGCTTCCATTTTCAGAAAACTTTCGGTTGAAGACAATTTAAAACTCGTTTTGGAATTAAACGATAAACTTGATAAAAATCAAAAAAAAGAAAAACTTGAAGAGCTTCTTGAAGAATTCGGCATGACTCGCCACAGAAAATCAAGCGCCGTAGCACTTTCGGGCGGTGAAAGAAGAAGGGTTGAAATAGCCCGCGCGCTTGCCGCAACTCCGCATTTTATCCTTCTGGACGAGCCTTTTACAGGGATTGACCCTATCGCAATCGGTGATATCAAAGAAAATATCTATAAACTGGCTCGTGAAAAAGGGCTTGGTGTGCTGATTACAGACCATAACCCGAAAGCAACTCTTTCTATTACGGACAGAGCTTATGTTATTTTTGACGGAAAAATTAAAATTCAGGGCAAAAGCAAAGAAGTAGCCGAAGACCCTGTTGCAAAAGAGTTTTACCTCGGTAAAGACTTCACTTTATAAGGAAGATTAAGTGTTTAAAATCAGCATATTCGACAGATTTATATTTAAACAGGTTCTAAAAGCTACGCTTGTGTGCCTTTTGCTGTTTATAATCGTATGGATTGCACCTGAAACACTTGTAAGAATTATCAGAAAAATATTCACCCACGCTTGGACTATAACGGAAGGACTTAAATATCTTCTTTATGAATTGCCGAAAGTGCTAGGAAAAGCAATCCCCGTAGGAATTTTACTCGGCACGCTTTTTACTTTTGATAAGCTTTCAAAAGATTCTGAACTCAGTATTTTAAGAGGTATCGGGCTTTCATTTAACCGCATTATGCTGCCTGTTTTGGTTTTCAGCGTTTTTCTTTCCGTTTTATGCTTTTATGTAAGCGATAAAATGATTCCTTACGCTTCAAAAGCAACAGGGGAAGGCGCTAATTTCAACAAACACTTTGTCTACCTTCAAAAAGATAAAAATCAAACTCCTACACGCGGTATCATTATTTCAAATTTTATGACGGAAGGGATTAAAAACCTTATTGTTATTAATTTTTCGAACGAAAAATATGATGATGCAATGACTTTTAAAAGTATTGTTTTCGCACCGTATGCTATTTTAAAAGATAACCACTGGCTTTTACCCGAAGCAAAAGAATATAAAATCAACAAAAGCGGGGTTTACACCGATATTGACAATATCAAAAATTATAAAATTCTGGAAGGAAAACTCTCAAAAGATGTCTATACAATGATTTTGAACTCTACAAAAAAAGACAGATTTTTCACGACAAAAGAATTGAAAGAATACAAAGATATCTTAAAAGAACAGGATTTTTCCGATGAATATAATTTTATTCTTACAAAATATTATCAAAGATATCTGCACCCTTTAACCTGTATATTATTTGCCGCAATCGGTTGTCTATTAGGGTTTTCACCCCCAAGAAGCCAAAGGCTTATAGGTTTTACGGTGGCTGTAGGGATGATTTTTGCCTATTATATAACACTGCCGTTTTTTGATTTAATGGCGCAAAAGAGCGTAATGCCGCCATTTTTGGCTGCAGCATTTCCCATAGCGGCATTTATCGTTTCAATATTTATTATTAAGAAAGTTAAGGATTTGTAATATATGTTTAAAAAATTCACATTTTTAATATTCATAATGTTTTTAATGGCTCAAAACCTTTCAGGGTCTGCATTTTCAAAGGGCGTTGAAGATGAAATTTCAATGATTCATGATACCGAAGGAATTTATATTTTTAAATTAAATACAAAAAAAATCGGGGATAAAGTTAAGCCCTATGTGGCTGACAAGCTTACCACGGCTTCCGATATTTATAAAAATAATGATAATTTTGCGCTCGTTTTAAACGGCGGATTTTTTGATATTTTAACAGGAGACGCGGTTTCATACGTTACAATTGACGGAAAAGTAGCAGAGACACCGTTTTCCAATATGAAATTAATCCAAAATGCAGGAAAAACCAATAGATTGGAAGGTATTTTAAACCGCGCGGAGTTCAGAATTTTAGAAAACGACAGAGGAAATCTTTCTTTTGATATCGATAATCACTTTGCAACGGTACCCGAAGGCAAAACCATAAAACATTCTATTCAAGGCGGGCCAATGGTTTACCCTGTTATGAACCTTGAAAAGGAAAGTTTTGTTATAATAGAAGATAATAAGGTGAAACTTCAGGCGGCAGATGTTCTAAAACGAAGGGAGAGAACCGTTCTTGCCCTTAAAAATGAAATTTTATATTTCATAATCTTTACAAACAAAAACAAAGTAAGCATGACAGAAATCAGAGATTTTTGCAAAAAAATGAAGTTTGATAAGGCAATGGCGCTCGACGGCGGAGCTTCCACCTCCGTAAACTTTAAAGACACAGAAATTTTTTCAAGTTTCGGTTCGCAAAGAAGAGTGAAATCATTCCTTGTAGTTGAAAAATAATTGAACAATAAAAAGCAGGAAACCTTCTCCTGCAATGATTTATAGAAATATATAAAAATGGAGAAAATAATAAATGGATGAAAATAAAATAAACGAAACGCCGGAAAATACTGAAAATAAAGCGGCAGAGTCCGTAAAAAAGGATGAAAATCCAAATAAAATAACATTTTTTGAAATTTTTATTCTGATTTTACTTGTAATTTGTATCGGACTTTATATCTCACCGAATTTTTTAATTAAAGCCGAAAACAGGAAAAACGCCCTTGTACAAACCAATGCAAGCATTTTTACCTCAAAAGCGTTAAGCGAATTTTCAACAAATTCAAAAGTAAAAGCCTCCGTAGTTTCAAAAAAACTGACGGAAGAATTAAATGCCGTAAATAAAAATCCTTTTTCTAAAAAAGCCCCTGCCTACTGCATTATAGACAAATGCGAGCACGAAGGAAGCGTAAAAATTTCACCCGATGACAAAATAAATTCCATCACGGTTGAAGCATACACAAATGACAATATTCTTCTTGTAAGGACGGTTATTCAGCCCCCCTCTTTTGTTACTTACACAAGGGATTTAACCTCTCTTGAAAAACAGAATAAAAAAAGAAAGAAATAAAATGAACTCTGAAATAAATTTGGAATACAAGGTGCAATACGCTGATACAGACGCTTACGGGGTAGTATGGCACGGAACATATCTTCGCTGGATGGAAGCGGGGCGCGTTGAATGGCTTTTTGGTAACGGGGTTCGAATTGATGAACTGGCACGGGATTTCGGCATTGTTATGCCGGTTGTGGATATTAACATAAAATACAAGTTTCCCGCAAAACTCTTGAATAATGTTGTTGTTAGTACTATTGTAAAGGAACACAGCGCAGCCAGTGTCACATTTTATCAGGTTGTAAAAATCAAAGAAACGGGTAAAATCTGCACTACAGCTGAGGTTCGGGCAACTGCAATTGATAAAAACGGAAAAGTAATCCGTGATTTGGCAGGACTTATCGGATTAAAACCTAAAAATGCCGAAAATGCTGATACACAGGTGCTTAAACATTAATAAAAAGTTTAAAAGCCGCATATTTAAAGATTTTTAAGGAATAAAAAATATATGTTAAACGCTATAAATCAATATTTTACAGAACTTGGCACGATAGGATTAGCCTTAAATTCTTGCATAGAAAGCTTTTTCCTTGTTCCGCCGCCGGATTTTTTATTGATTGCAATGGATTTAAAAGCTCCTCAAAGTGCTTTATACTTTGCTTTTATCTGTACCATAGCGTCTGCAATAGGCGGTGCTATCGGATATTTTATAGGTAAATTTGGCGGAAGACCTGTATTTAACTGGCTTTTCGGGCTTATCAGCAAAAACGGAAACCGCAAAGCCGCTGACCAGTTTGAAAAAGTGGAGGCTCTTTATAATAAATATGGGCCGCAAGCCGTATTTTTTGCGGCTTTTACGCCGATTCCCTACAAAGTTTTTACAATTGCAAGCGGCATTCTAAATATGAATTTTTGGGCATTTATGGCGGCAAGCGTTGTGGGACGCGGCATGCGCTTCTTTATCGTAAGTACGGTTTTAATGATTTTCGGAGAAAAAATTAAAGACCATATTGAGTTTGTAATTGTGGGCGCAACCGTTGTTATCATTGCATTTTTCTACATTTTATACAAAAAAAGAAATGCGCTTCCAAAAATTGAAAATAACCGCACCATTATAGAAAACACGATGGTTAATCTTGCGGAAACAAAATCCGCTGACGCTGAAACCGTAGCTAAATAATTTTGCTGATGTAGCTATAATTCAATAAAATCAATGCTATCAGGCTCAACAGTTTTATTTTTGTATATGATATTTTTATCTGATGAGTTGTAAAATACCCCAAAAGTCTTGCCATCATTAGGTTTTAGACCGCAGAAAATTAAATTTTCAGGTAAATTTAATAATTTTTTTGAACGCGGCAGATTAAAGTTGCCCAAAATACCCACTGTCGGCTGATAAAACACCTCAGTATCACGTTGAATTGAAGCTATATCAGGGTTTAAGACAACAGCAAAATTTAAAGTATGAAATCCCTGACATTGTAAATCGGGAGTTTCAATCGGCGGACCTGCGGGGATAAATCTTGCAGGATTTTTGGGTTCTGAAATTCGTCCCGTGCCGCGGATTAGAGTGATTTTCAATTCATTTTTATAAATTTCATAATCGTTTAAACCGAGGGTCAAAACGCCTAAGTCCTGCGCTATCAGCCATCTTTGCATAGGATAAGAATTTGTTTTTACTTCTATTTTTGGTTTTGCGGGCACATTAGCGCTCAAAAGCCAGTTATAATCGTGTTTTCTTTGAATAAAACCTGCAGCATCTTCCGCAATTGTTGTATCTATCGGGTTTTGCAATTTCAAACACGCTTGAATTTTTCTGTTTTTCTTATTATTGTTGAATTTTGCTTCAAATTCAAAAAATGTCCCGGTATTTGCAAGCGAAATATCAAGTTTGAAATTGTGCTCGAAAAGAAGCCTTAAAGTCGCTCTCACAGGGCCTTTCTCAATAATTTTAGACCCTAAAAGCTTGAATTCAACGGGTTTTCCGACGGGAGCGCTATTGTATGAATCCCCAACATCCTTTGTATCAAGGATTTTCAGCACATCATTATATTTTTTTCCGTTTCTTTTATCAAGAAAATTTACCGTAAATTTATTATTTTTACGTGTTAAATTCAGTTCCAGCAGGGAATTTGAAATTTTATTTTCCGTAATCTCAAGTGACGACACGGTTTTAACATTTTCAATTTGGTTAAAAGAAAACGGAGGCAAGCTTTTAGCCTCTACTAAATATTCATAAAAAGGTAAATACTGTTCTGTAACGGGGATTTGCCTTGTATCGTAAAGGATTTCATCCGAAAAAGCCTTGAATTTCCTTACAAGCTGGGCATTTTGCATCTTAAAATCGGTTATAAGCTTTACCACACCTGAATATTCATAATTTGAAAAATTAAACACTCCGATTTTTAAACGTGAATTTTCACCGGTCAAATTTTTTGAAGCAGCTGAAATCTTTATCGTATCTGTGTTTTCAAGGTATAAACGCTTAAAATCGCGCATTAATCTGTATTTTATGCCGTCCGCAACGGCTTTTACCTTGTCAAATCTGGATTGTACGCATTTATGTACTTCATCAATCGAACAGCCGTAAATTGAATCATGGGCGTGGTTTTTTATAAGCGTTTTAACGGCATAATCCAACGATGATGTATAATTACCGCCATTTTTAAATTCTTTTTCCATAAAATAATTAAAAGGTTCGACAATTCTGAATAATTCCCACTGAAGTTTAGCATTATCAACCTTTTGCGGTATCCTTGAAGAATAAACCCCTGGCAGAATGTAGGTTTCAGAGTTATCTAAAAGTTCACCATCCATTGAAAGCTTTGTATAATCAGCGTTTTCAACATATTCAAACGGAGTTGAAAGCTTTATTTCATAATTTTTTAAATATTTGTTTACATTCTTAACAATTGCGGAGGAATTTTTTAAAACAGCCAGATGGTCAGCCCCTACGGGCAAAAGCACCTTATTTGAAGAATTTTTTACAATTCTGTCCAGAATATTTTCAAGATTATCTGCGGTTTTTTGCCATTCTTCTTTTGTAATATCCTCTAAATCCTTGTTGCACAAGGAATGCAGCGCATCCATAAAATATCCGTAAACAAGTTTTGTTGTGTTTATACCGTTCATTTTAAAATCGTTATGCTCTAAAGCCGAAATCCCGCGCCATGCAAGGGCATACGGGATATTAAAAGATTTTAAGATTTTAAAAATGCTTTTAGAATGCCCGAAAGTATCGGCTAAATAGCCTAAAAAGCGCTTACTGCCGAAGTTTTTAGAGTATTTAACCCCCAAATCCAAATTCCTGATTAACGAAATACCGTTAACAAGAAAATTATCGGGACTCACAAAAAACGGCCCGATATCCAGTTTTCCCTTCTCTATCAAGGTTTTTACGGATTTTAATTTTTCGGGGCGGAATTTTAAATAATCTTCAAGCGCACAGGTTTGCCCGTCAAAGTAAAAATAAGGCGCCGAGCCGCTTTCAAGCTCATCAATAATTTCATCAAAAACTTCAAGCAGCCTTAAATTAAATTCTTCTTTTGTTCTGTACCATTCTCTGTCCCAATGGGTGTGAAGGTAAGCTATTACCTGTTTCTTAGCCATTTTAATCCCTGAAAATCCGTAAAGTTTTGTTTCTTTTTTGTTACAATATATCATATTCTAACATATTCAACATATAATTTTCCATTTTTTGGATGAACTTAAAAAAGCAAAAATCTCATATACTTATATCGATAAGGTAATTAATCCCCATAATGTTATGAATAAAAAGCTTATAAAACGCATTGAAATTGAAATTTTAAATTGTAAAAAACAATTGATGGAACTTGGCCCCTATATAGATTCAAACGCTTCTATGGCAGAGGCATACAACAGAACTCTTATCAAAAAAGCGATACTTGTAGATAAGTATAAAAAATTGAGCGAGCCGCTCCCTGCGCTGAAAAAGGTGGTAAATCTTTTGAAATTCAGAAAGAGCAAGCTTATCTGCGATTATTTTCATCATTAATTTATTAACAAAATCTAATTAAATCTCGTAAAAGCAAATAAAAAGGACCGTTTTGTGCGGTCCTTAAAATTTTGTAAGTATCCTCGTGTGGTAGTAAAATTTTGGTAAGCAAGTTTAAGGCCTGTTACCGCTGCCTTTTCTCTCTTCTCTCTTTTTTTCGGGGTGGTAAATTTTGTTTTGTGGTGATGGTGATTTTCTCTCTTTTTCTCTCGTTTTAGTGGTTTGTTTTTCTTTTGTGGTTTGGTTTTTGGTGGTTTCTAATTTCTCTCTCGTACTTATATAAAGTATTTGCTGCAAAAAATATTGCTTTTTTATATACTTTTTACTTAAAATATTGTAATAAAAAGTAATAAAAGTTTACAATATACCCCTAAAATCCACTGATAGCAAGAAATCTTTTAATGACATTTATCCGGTTTTACAACGTTAAATGTTTTATTTTCCGTTATTTCACATCTTGCGGCTTTAATTTTATCCTTAATATCGGAATCCAAGCTGGAGCCGTTTACAAGCCTGTCCACAAAGGCGTTATTTAAACGAACGGCCTTTGGCAGGGCTCCTATTTCATCCAAAATGTCTTTAATTTGCACAAAATCGTATGAAAAAGTTTTTTTGGAATTATAAGTTAAAATTTCGCCCGAATTTGAAACAATCTCCTCGCCCCCCTTTTCAAAGTAAACCTTGAAAATTGAGCGTAAATCCTGAATTTCAGACTGCATAACGCTTATTGCCTGCTGAAGCCTTAAATATCTTTCAAAAAGGTATTCAATATTATTCAGCTGGCTCAACTGCCATTCATATTTTTGAAAATATAATTCTTTTAATTTGGGATAACAGAGCGCTAAGCCCTCAGCATCGGCAAATGCTCTGTGACGGGTTGAGAAATCAACATTGAAAGTATTCATTAAAGATTCTAAACCGCAGGATTCAAGCTGGGGATAAACTTCTTTAAACATAATCTGCGTATCAATATGATGGTTTTCTAAAGGCTTATTATAAAGTCTTTTTGAGGTTCTGTTTAAAAAGCTGAAATCAAAAATTGCATTATGTGCAACAATAGGATAATCTCCTATAAATTCAAATATTTTCGGGAAAATTTCTTCTTCGGTCGGAGCATCAACAAGCATTTCTTCCGTGATACCGTGAATTGCCTCGGATGATTTTCTTATATGTTGTTTTGCGTTAATAAGAGTTTCGAATTTTTCTGTTATTTCGCCGTTAACAAGCTTCACCGCGCCGAATTCAATAATCTTTTCTTTGGTATAATCAAGTCCTGTGGTTTCAACATCTAAAACAATTTCTATTTCATTTTTATCCGGCATCAAAAATTCCTCATATGTTTAAAAAGTTAATATAAACCACGCCACTACCTATCGAAAATAAAAAACAAAACCTACGGTTAAAATATCTCCTCCGAATTTTAAAATACCCGCCTGCATCTGCCCTGTGCTGCTATGTTTCCATCCTGACACGGTGGGGCAGTACATTCGCCATCTTAAAAAACGGCATCAACAATATTTTAATATTCAATTTTATTTTTTATGCCCTCACGGTAGGCTCTGCACCCGGCATATGCTTCCGGTCAAGAGTTTGCAACACCCCGTGGAGCGTGGTTATAAATATTGTAACATAAAAAAATTACATAATTTATTTGAATTTTACCGCCCTCCTCCCCTTAATTAAACTCTTAAATTACAATTAACATATGTAAAAATATGATGTAAAATTAATTTAAATTATTAAAAAACGGATACAATTATGAATTTTAAAAATTTAAAAGATAATGAGTATATTTTATTAAAATCAAAAGGCGATTTAACGTTTGAACATAATAAAAATACTCCGTTATTCAATATTACAGGTTTTTCAGGCACCGCAGGCGAAGCGGTTATTGATAAAAAAGGAAAAATCGCCCTCTTTGTTGACCCCAGATACCACATTCAGGCTGAAAGCGAAACAAAAGGCAGAAATATCACCGTTATAAAAATGGATATGAAAACAAGCTTTATCGGCGCAATTGAAAAATATCTGCCTGAAAAAAGCACTCTTTATATTCCTTCAAAATCAACCCGTTATTCAATTTTTAAGTTATTTAAAAAAAACTTAACAAAAATCAATATAATTCCCTATAATACGGAAGACGAACCTCCGCTTCAGGTAAAAATTGAAAATGTGCCGCCTGAAATTTCAGGTATATCTTTTGATAAAAAAATTGAAAAATTAAAAAAGCAAATTAAAGAACAAAATATCTTCATCTCAAGTATGGAAGATGTTTCATACCTTTTGAATTTAAGAAGCTATGATGAAGCAAACACATCCGTTATAAAAGCAAAAATGCTTATTTTAAACAATGAAATAATCGTATTTTCAAATGACAAACTGCCTGCCCTTAAAGGAATTAAACCCTATCCGTTTAATAAAATAAAATCAATTTTATCAAAAACGGATGAACCCGTTTTAATTGATGAAAATACAATATCATTAAATGATTTTAATCTTATTAAAACACCGAAAGCCTTAAGGCAGAATCCTGTTGCGCAGATGGCATCCGTTAAAAATAAGGCTGAAATTAATCATTATAAAGAAGCTTTTAAAAAGCTTGACTGCGCCCTTTATGCCTTTAAATCAAGAATTAAAGCGGGGTTATCCGAATTTAAATTAAAAGAAATTTTTGAAGAAGAATTAATTAAAGCAGGCGCTAAATGCACAAGTTTCAAAACCATCCTTGCAATAAGCGAAAATTCAAGCTCCATCCACTATTCAAGCTATGACAAAAAAAGAATCTTAAAAGAAGGAGATACCATCCTGCTTGATTGCGGGGGATATTATGAAGGGGGCTATGCTACCGATATAACAAGGGTTTTCCTTTGCGGAAATAAAGCAAAAGATAAAGTAAAAGAAATCTACACTGCTGTTTTAAAGGCGCAATTGAATTGTTATTTTACGGATTTTGAAACAACAAAAGCGCATGATGACCTTGCAAGAAAGCTTTTAAAAAAATATGAAAAGGAAGAATTTTTATTCCCCCATTCTTTAGGGCACGGGGTGGGCATTCCCGTACATCAAGCCCCGCCTGCTTTGACACCCAATCCTAAATATGATAAAAAATTGAAAAATAATATGGTGTTTACAATTGAACCGGGACTTTATAAAGAAGGAGAATTCGGCGTAAGACTTGAAAATACCGTATATTTTAAAGGCGGGAAAAAAATTACGCTTTCAAAATTCCCGTATGAAGAAAATTTGATAAATTATGATATGCTGAATAAAAAAGAACAAAAATGGCTTAGAAACTGGCAGGATATGACAAAAAAGAACATTGAGGGGGCAAAGTGTTAGAAATTACAAGCGTTCAAAACCCTTTAATAAAAGAAATCGTAAAACTTCACCAAAAAAAATACAGAGAAGAATTTATTATAGTTGAAGGCAAAAAAGCACTTCAAGGCGCTAAAGAAGCAGGCTTAGAAATAAAATATGTTTTTTCCTGCGATGATACTTTGCTTTCAGAATACAAAAACGGCGCATATCTTGTAAATGAAAAAGTCATGGAAAAAATTTCCACAACAGAAAGCGCCCCGAATATTATGGGAGTAGTAAAAAAACCCGAATACAAAATACAAAATTTTAAAAATTTTAAAAAAATAATTCTGCTTGATTCAATAAAAGATTCAGGCAATCTCGGCACTATAATAAGAACTGCTGCCGCCTTTAATATCGATGGAATAATGCTTTTTGGCGATTGTACGGATGAATTTTCCCCGAAAACCATCCGCTCTGCTGCGGGAAATATTTTTAAAGTGCCGATTGTCCATGCCCCGCTTGAGCAATTGAAAGAGTTTAAAAAAACCCATAAAATGTTAACAACGGTAGTTAATTCCAAAAATTCCACAGCTTCACTTAGAGCCGAAACACCAGTTATTATTATGTTTGGCTCCGAAGCACAGGGCTTGTGTAAAGAATTATTAACCCTATCCGATATTTCATATACAATCCCCATGAAAGAGGGTGTAGAATCCCTTAATTTAGCCGTTTCAGTAGGTATTATCCTCTATGAAATGTATAAAAACGAAGGTTAAAAAATCTTTTATTGTATTTTTTTGCCGCTTGTAGTAATATTAAAAAGGTCGCCGAAGGCGGTTTTGGCGTTCCATGATTATTATTGTAAAGGAGCATTAATGAAAGTATCGCGTATTCATTCATCAATCAATAATCAATACAAGAAACAGAATAGCGCGTTTACACAGAATCTTACCGCAAATACTTTTAAAACAAACTTTAACAATAATAATTACAATAATAAATTGACCCAGAATGATGTTTTTGTGCGCCTTGCTGCCGCAAGCACAAGAGATGCCCGCATTGAAAAAGAATTAACAGATATGGGCTTAATATAAAGTTTAAACATCCTTTAAAAAAAGGGGAATAAAATTGAAAATTGCCGTTATAGGTCTTGGTTGTTGGGGATTAGTATTAACAAAGTTATTAACGGATAACTTTGAAGAAGTTTGGGGCTGGTCAAGAAAAGAAGATTTATCAAAAGAACTGCTTGAATGCGGCAAAACAAGCGTGCCTTATGAAGTTGAGCTTGATAAAAAAGTAAAAATCACATCCGATATGAAGCTTGCAATAGAAAATGCCGATGTAATTCTTCTTGTGGTATCAACTTCCGCAATCCGCCCCGTATGCAAACAATTAAAAGAAGCAGGAATTAAAGATAATCAAATCCTTGTAAACACATCTAAAGGGCTTGAATTGCCTTCTTTAAAAAGAATGAGCGAAGTTATAAAGGATGAGCTTCCAAATCAAAAATTTGCGGTGCTTTCAGGCCCCACCCTTGCAAAAGAAGTATTAACGGGCTATCCTACGGCGGCATCCGTTGCTTCCGATGATATTGAAACCGCAAAAACGGTTCAAAAAATGCTTACCGTAAAAGATAAATTCAGATTATACACAAATACCGATATGATTGGCGTTGAGCTTGGCGGCAGCTTGAAAAACGTTATTGCAATAGCCGCAGGCTTTTTGGATGAAATGAATTTCGGAGATAACTCAAAAGGCGCGCTTCTTGCACGCGGAATGGCAGAAATTGCCCGTGTTGCGGTTGAATTGGGCGCAAATCCTTCCACAATGTGGGGATTATCAGGAATGGGCGATTTAATTGCAACCTGTTCAAGCCATTTAAGCCGTAATAATACTGTGGGCAGAATGCTTGCACAGGGTAAAAAAATTGATGATATCTTAGCAGATTTAGGCTCTGTAGCGGAAGGGGTTAAAACCTCAAAAGCCGTATGCGAGCTGGCGGAAAAATTAAATATTGATACTCCGATTTCAAACGCCATTTATAAAGCGGTTTATTCAAAAGAAAATTCAAAAGAAATCTTTTTAAACCTTATGAACAGACAACTTAAAGGCGAAGAAGAATTTATTAAAAAATAACCGGAAAATTTTATTAATAAACTCTGGATTTAAATATTTAAAAAGCCCGCAAATTTTTTCTGCGGGCTTTTAATTTGAATCTGAAATTATTCATCAATATAAGATATGATTTTTTCTATATTTTTGGAAATGCTGTTCAATTTGCTTTCAATGCTGTCTACACGGGAAGCAAGGCTCTTTGTCTGCGTTGTATTGTCATAGAATAAATCAATAAATGATTTCACATCAAAACCTTCGGATTGTTTTTGAAGAAGCAGTGAAATCTTTTCATCCAATTCTTCAAGGCGCATTTCCTGAATTTTATATTTTTTATAAACGCCGTTCAGCGCTTCTTCAATTTTTTGCGGAGCGGCATAATCTCTTTCGCTTTGAACAAGCCTTGATTTTACCTCTTCAACATTGAATTTTTCGGTGTTTTCCATTTTCTTGGAAAGCATGCCTACCATATTAGAAAGGTTTTCAAGCCTTGAATTTGTATTTTTCAGCCAGCCGCCTATGTTTTGAAAATCCGCACCGATATTTTTATTTGATTTTTCAAAACTCAATCTTAATTTTGCAAGATCAGCTTCCAAATCAGACATTGAATACCCTTCATCTGCAGGCTTTGGCGCTTCATGTTCAATCTGCACCGGTGCAGGGGCTTCTCTTCTTTGCTGAAGGTTATCAAGATATGTTTCAATATTTGTCAGATTATTTTTAACATTATCAATAACAGTGCTTGCAATGCGCTCTGAAGCCTGATTTACCATAACTTCAAATCTTTGCGAGGTTTCATTTGTAGATTCATTTATTACATTGATAAGTTTTTCTGATGTATTTATTGAATTAGTATCAATTTTTGATTTAATTTCGTCGGATAAACGATACTGATGATCAAATTTTTCAACAAGTATATGATTTACATCTTCATTTAAAGAATTGATTCTCTCTAAAATACTTACCTGATTGTTCTGAAGGGCATTTTTTAAATCTTCAATTAAAAATTCCACATTTTTAAGATTTTCAAGTTTTTCTTCTAAAACAGCCCTAAATTCATTCGGGGCGTTATTTTTAATGTAAACAGTATTTGATAATACTTCGCCTACATTTTTATAAATATCCCCGATAATTTCTTCTTTTTTATCAAGTGTTGCAAAACCTTCTTTAATTTCTGCAAAAATATTATCTTTTAAATATTCAAGCTGAGAAATTAACCCGTCCAGCTTAACACTTGCCGCAACTTTTTGCGCATCTTCTTCTTTTTCCGTATCTGGCTTAAATACGCTTACAATTTTTGCAATTTTCTGGATTACTTCTTTCATCCTCAAATCCATATGCGATTTTATGAGCTGGATTTGTTCTTCCTTATCAACATTTGCTTCAAGCAAAGATTGAACTTTATCATCAATTCCTCTAATTAAGCTTGACGGGATTTCACTGTTTGGATTAAGGCTTTCAAGCTTAAATGAAAGTTCTGAATTTAAATTTTGAATTTCGCCTAAAAGCTCTTTTCCGTTATGAATTTGCTGAAGGTTGCATCTTTCAACTTTGCTTTCAATTTCGGCTAATAATTCCTGCTGGCTTGCTTCCTGTAAAGATGTAACAGAATTTTTACCTGCGCCTTCAAGCACCTGTTTAACAAGTTTTTCTAATTTGCTGTCGAGCATTTCAAAATTAGTTTTGGAATTTTTATTTATACCTAAAATTCCTGCCTGAAAATCACTTTTTAAAGCATTTAAAGTTTCGCTTGTCTGTAATTGGTTCAGGCTTATGGCATCGTTAATTCTGTCTACGCCTTCCTGGCTCACGGTTTCAACGGTGGATTCAATTGAATTTAATTTATCTCTGAATTTATCTTCATAATCTGAAATTTTAGCTAAAACTTCATCAATATTTGTTTTATGGTCGTTAAATTCTTTTGTAATGTTGAAATTAATGTTCTCAACCGTTTCCATAATGTGGTTGGACATATTTTGAAGGTCAACTTTTACGCTGTCTAAATCTCCTGAATTTGAAGATTTAAATTCATCTTTAATAGATGCCGTGATAAGCTCAACCCTTGCGGTTATGGTATCAACCACCTGTGCAAACTGCTGTTTTAATTCGGTGATATTGGCGGAATTTTCAGATACAACGTGGTTTCTGAATATTTCAAGTTTATCCGAAATTCTTGGCACGGTTTCGTTTAATTGCTGTAAAACCTGAATGCTTGTACCATCCTGTGCTCTTTCAAAATTTTCTCTTAAATTTGCAATGGAAGCATTGATTTCTTTTGTAATATCTCCCATCATACCTGAAAGCTGTTTCAGGGCATCTGCAGATTTTAAAGTTTCAACACATTCTAAAATTTTTGCAAGCGGTTCTTCAAACGCTTTAGCAGAGCCGTTTGCGCCTAAATCCGCTTCAAGGGAGCAAATTCTGTTTGAAACTTCGCTAAATTCCGTTTTTAAAATTTCAACAGCATTCACAAGATGATTTTTTTCGGATTCTTCCTGCTTTTTTAAAACCTCTTCAATTTTTCCTATATGGCTTTGTATAAAGTCATGAGAAAGTTCTATGGTTTCGGAGTTGCTTTTTATAATGCTGTTTGCAATTTCTTCAAAATTAGCGTTTGAAGATAAATTTACAAGTGCATTTCTCAGGTTTTGATAATCTTCGTTTAAAGTTTGTAATTGAAGCTTAATTTCTTCGGTTCTGCCCGTAATACCGTCCGTTACGGTTGTATAAACCTTTTGAATTTCACCTGTTAATTGAGCTAAATTATTGTTGATATTGCTTGATTCGGATACGAATTTTTCGCCTATTTCGCCGTAGCTTTTGTTTATAATATCAACAACATCCGCAAATTTTGCAATAATTTCATCTTTTGAATATTTGGAATTATCTCTTATTTCATTGAATAAATTTTTAACATCGGTTTTAATTTCATCAATTGTACCGAAATTCAGACTGCTCAGTCTCATTTCGATATCTGTAATCGTAAGCCTGAACTGTTCTTTATTTTCAATATCATTTTTTTCTATATAAGCTTTTAGGTCACTTAAAAATGAGGTTAAAATGGTGATTTTTTCATTGATATAATTTGCTTCTTCTTTGGAGCATACATTGTGAAGTCTGGTAGAAAGGGCATCAATTCTTTCTCCTGCACTTATAATGTTTGAAGAATTTTTTATAATTTCTTCAAGTGCAAATTTTATCTGGTTTAATTCTTCTTTCTGGCTGTATCCTTGCACCTGTGTTAAAAATTCGGCAAAGTTTTTATTTAAGGTGGATGTTATATTATCAAAACCTCTTGAAAAAGCGGCAAAATCGTTGCTTAATTTCACCATTTCAGCAGCGGTACCTGCGGTTCTAAGGGCTTCAATACTTTGTGAGAATTTCTGGAATTGCAGCTCCTGACTGTTCATTTTGGTATAAATAGAATTCAGGTCGGTTGATAATTTTGAAATCTGCATTTCAAATTTGGGATTTGAAATTTGGGCGGCGGCGCTTTTAATGGAATCTTCAACTCCGAAAAGCATTTCCTGCAATGCTCCGTGTCTTTCTTCCGCAGTCTTTTTAATTTCGTTTGAAATAATTTGAAGCATTTTTTCACTGCTTAAATTTGTTTGATTTTCGAACCTTTGAAGCATTGTATTAAATGCGTTGTTAATTTCGGCAGGCGTTAAAGAGGGTTTGTTATATAAGCCTCTGATAGCGTCTGTAAGCTGCTCTACTCTAATCTCTAAGTTATCCGCCATAGTTTAAAACCTAAAATCCTATAAAATCCCCTAATTTTAAACAACATTTTAATACAAAAGCATTCCGTATTTCCACCTTTGTTGAGTTTTGTTTACAATAGTAAAGAGAACTGTATTTACTTTCCTAAATTATCAAAATTATCCATCAAAGAAAGCTGTTTTATCATAATTAAATCTTTAAGCATTAAATCCCTCGGAGAGCCTGTTTCAAGTGAATGATTGCGCAGAAGATACGAGGGATGAAAAATCGGCACAAAAATTGTTCCTTTGGAACCTTTATAAATTTTTCCTCTGCACCTTGTAATGCCTTTCCCTTTAATAAAACTCTCAAGCGCAGTCGCTCCGCACAAAATAATAATTCTGGGCTTAATTGTATCAATTTGAAATTTTAAAAAAGGCGCGCAAGCCTTCTTTTCATCGGGTTCAGGTTTTCTGTTGCCAGGAGGACGGCATTTTAAGGTATTGCAGATATAAATATCTTTTTTTCTGTCTATACCTGCTTTTATAAAAAATTCATCCAATAATTGCCCGGCACGCCCCACAAACGGCACGCCGAGCCTGTCTTCATCCGCGCCCGGTGCTTCTCCTATAAGCATAATTTGAGCATTCGGGTTGCCGTCTGAAAAAACAAGGTTTGTCCTCGTTGAACATAAAGGACAACCCTTGCAGTTTTTTAATTTCTCTTTTAAATCATCAAGAGCACTCATAAATTTTAGCTTTTATACTCTTTCTCAAAACCGAACAGCGAACTTACGGATTGATCATCATGAATTCTTGAAATAGCTTCACCTAATAACGGCGCAACGGATAATTGCGTTATTTTTGTCGGAATAAATTCACTGCTGTTTAAAGGTATTGTGTTTGTTACGATAACTTCCTTAATAGGTGCTTCATCAAGCCTTTTTAACGCAGGGCCTGAAAATACGGGGTGTACCGCGCAAACATAAACATCTTTTGCACCTTCTCTTTTTAAAAGTTTAGCTGCTTCACAGATTGTTCCTGCCGTATCAATCATATCGTCAAACATAACACAGATTTTATCTTTAACATCGCCTATAACATGGTCTGCAACGGCAACATTGTGCTGTGTTCTTCTTTTATCAATAATTGCAAGAGGACAATCCATAGCTTTTG